>JAISFQ010000010.1 GCA_031263495.1 Candidatus Nutricula glyptotermitis | reverse complement strand
GGCGTAGGTTTGATTGCGGTTTTTATGATTATAGGCATGCCGTTCGTTATGCCACCATTAATTCCGGCGTTATTGTTGGTTTTTGTTGCGATTTTACCGCTGTTGTCGTAATAAAACTCGTCGTTTGCGTCTGATCCATACTGCGTCGCAAAGTCGAACCCGAGTCCAAATTCTACGCCTTTTACAGCAGGAATACTGAAAATTAAGTGCGATAATACGCTCTCGACCGAATCGAAAAATGGCTCACCGATTCCTATTCCATGCCCTACAACTGCGGTTTCTACGATTCCACCGACGCTATCCCCCGCACTAGCCGCCGCACTTGCCAATTCCTGCATTTTCGCGCCCACATTCTCATCAAGCACTGGAAAATACTTATCATTCACAGCCACAATCTCGCGCTTCAATTCCACTACATCGCACGAAAACTGCCTGTCAGTAACATCTTTTACGCGCAACAAATGCGAACCGATACTTATATCATCTTCCGCTAGCACGCATTCTGCAATGTAACCAGCAGCCACTATCGGCGCAGTTAAACGACCCGAAAAGTGCCCACCACCACGTAAATCTGCAAAGCCGTTGTACTTTTCACTCGCAACGAAATCTGCATGCGATGGGCGTGGCAAGACGTCATTTGTGTAGTCTTTTGAGCGCACATTTTCGTTCGCTACGAGTATTGCAACAGGCGCGCCAGTCGTTAAATATTCAGTTTCGCCTGCTCGAACGCCTGAAATTATGCGAACTTCATCTTTTTCATGCCTTGCAGTCGATATTTTACCGCGTGCACTTCGTTTCTGCATTTTTTCTTGCAGTCCTTGCTTGGAAATCGCAGTGCCAGCAGGTATTCCGTCCAATATTACGCCTACTGCCTCTCCGTGTGATTCGCCGAAAATCGCCAAACTTATCGCGCCTTTGTAAATGTTCACTACGCACTCCCCCATTTCAGCATTTCGTTAATATCTGCCTTTTTAACTTGACAAATATACGCATGACCAGGCTTTTCTACCTCAACTACGTTTATGTAATCAGCGTTTGCCTTTTTGTCGCGCACAATCAGTTCGTAAATCGGATCAATGTCGTTTGGGCTAAGTTTAATTTTGGGCAAATTCATCTTGCGCGTGATTTTTTCAACTCGCTCACCAAGTTCCTTGCTTTTAATGAAGTACATCATGCCTTCCGCAATCGCTTCGCCGTGCAAATATTTGCCAAAATGTGCTTCGATTCCATGACCGATTGTGTGCCCAAAGTTCAAAATCTGCCGTAAATCTGCTTCGCGTTCGTCCTGCTCAACTATTGCTTTTTTGACATAAATTGCTTGCGCGACTATCTCGTCGATGTGCGCTAAATAGTCATCTTGCTCAAACAACTCGAACAGCGTTTCGTCGTAAATTAACCCAGCCTTCAATGCTTCCGCGAGTCCATTTGAAACTTGACGTTCCGAAAGCGTTTTAGTAACATCTAGGTCAATAATTACGGCGTCTGGCTGGTAAAACGCACCGACCACGTTCTTCGTTCCGCCAAAGTTTATGCCAGTTTTGCCACCGATTGACGAATCGACTGCGGACAGAATAGTCGTCGGGACGTGAATTAAGTGGATTCCGCGCATATAAGTCGCCGCCGTAAACCCTGCCAAATCGCCCACAGTGCCGCCACCAACTGCGATAATGTAATCAGAACGCGTTAACTTTGCGTCCATGCATTTCTGGAGTAATTCTGCATAATTGTCGATGCTTTTTGTAACTTCGCCACCAGTGATTTTTACAAGTTTACTGTTTGGAAACTGTTCGCATATCGTGTTTACAGCAGTTGTAGGCACATTTTTGTCATAAACTATGAGCGCGTTTTTGCCACTTGGGACAAACTGCGCGACGTTATTTATGCTACCGCGCTCCAAAACGATCGGGTAACTCTTCGATTCCGCGTTGACTTCGATTTGCATAGTTATATAGTAGCACAAAATGGGGAGTAATGAGTAATGAGTAATGAGTAATGAGTAATGAGTAATGAGTAATGAGTAATGAGTAATGAGTAATGAGTAATGAGTAATGAGTAATGAGTAATGAGTAATGAGTAATGAGATTCGGAATTCGCTTGCGCTCATACTCCCTCTCAGAATTCCGCACGTAGATGCGGAATCTTAAAACTAGTGTGAGCGCATGCGAACACCATTAAATGCATTCGCGTTGCGAATACTTTTAATTAAGATTCCGCATCACGCTTATTTTAAAGGCAGGGTCGCAGGGTGTCAAATGCTCAATCGCATTTTCCTTCGCCTGGGGTCAAACGCTCAATCGCGTTTTCCTTTACGGAATTCAGAACTGAGGTGCTAGCGAGAATACGCTTGGAGGATGGCAGCGCCACTTACTCCCACAAATCAACATACTCATGCCCCAACTCGCACATCATGGAACGCAATAATGGCAGGCTTAAGCCGACTACGTTGTGGTAATCGCCAGTGATTGATGTTACGAATGCGCCACCTAGAGAGTCGACGGTAAATGAACCTGCGACGTACAGTGGTTCGTCGGTTGCGATGTATTTGTCGATTTCGTAATCGGTAAGTTTTGCGAATTGGACGCGTGTGGACTGGACTTTTGTTATGGTTTTGTGAGTTTTTAGATCGCACAATGTGTGTCCTGTAAATAATGTGCCCGAGGAATTGGAAAGGCGAGTTATTATTTCTTTTGCGCGGCAAGGTGTGTGCGGTTTTCCGATTGTTTCGCCGTGCAAATCGAACATCGTGTCACATGCTAAGAGTAAATGTGGTTCACTTGCGCTCTTATATTGAGTTTGCACCTGTTCAAACGCGCTTTCTGCCTTTGCACGCGAGAGAATCTCAACTTGTTCAAGTGTTGAAAGTTCTTTTTTCTGTTCATTTATTACAGCATGTTCATCAATATCACTTGCTACTATAATCGGCGTAATTCCTGCATTTTCAAGTATTGTGCGACGCGCTATGGAAGTCGAGGCTAAAATAAGTTTCATTTTTTCCTTCTGTCTATTTTTGTAACACGTTCTTTTGGGTTTTCGTTTTTTGTCTGTTTATATGGCAAAATGATGCCTGTGTCATCGTTATCTGCGTCACTTGATGGATTCGTTCCGTCAACCATAACTTCTGGCGCATTTACTACTTCATTTACTCTACTACCTATCGAAACCGCATGTTTCAGAGACTTTCTGTAATCACTAAGTGAGATATGGAATCTATCGACCGTTTGGAAGTACTTTATATAGACAAATGACAGAAGTGCAACTAAAAACGCAAGTAACGCAATGATAGCGTGCACTCTAAGTCCAAAATAAGTGTGCGCGAAATCGATTCTAAGTTGCTCAATCCAGAAACGTCCAAATGAGTAAATTGCGACGTAGAGTGCGAAAGTTTGCCCTAATTTCAGAGTGAAACGGTTGTTAATATATATCAACGCTACTGCTCCTAGCAGGTTATATATGAGTTCGTATAGAAAAGTTGGATGAAAAAGTGTTCCTTGCAAACATGGAACATCGCCAGGGCAAAGCGTCATCGACACAATGCGCGGTGAAATTTCTAAACCCCAAGGAAGGTCAGTCGGCATACCAAATAATTCTTGGTTAAACCAGTTGCCAAGCCTGCCGATTCCTTGCGCGACCAAAATTCCAGGTGCAAGCGAGTCAAGTAGAAGTGCGAAGTTTATATTTTTTGCTCGACAAAATATAAATGCAGCGATAAATCCGAGCGTAATTCCGCCAAAAATGCCTAATCCACCTTCCCATATGTAGAAAATACTCCAAAAATTGCCAGTGGAACCGAAGTAAATTTCTGGTGTCGTAAATAACACATGATACAATCTTGCACCGATTATTCCTGCTGGTAAGACAATTAAGACGAGGTCAAGTATGTCATCTGACTTACCATGCATCGCTTTATATCGTGTAGCACCTAAATATCCACCCACAATAACGCCCAAGATAATACACAGTGCATATATATGAATCGAGAATACGCCAATGTCAATTGTGCTAATCGGCGGACTAGGTATCGAAGCCGTGTTCTGCATGTTAATATATTAGCACACTTTGCACCTTACTGCTTGCACTTTGGTTTCGTCTACGCAAATGCTCGTATTTCTTCACAAATCTCGCTGATCCGAGCGTTTTCAGTGAACCTAAGGGCTGTCAAATACTCAAAAGTCGCCTCCTCATGAACTGCATGATAAGTTTCAATATAGAATTTCGCCTTTGGTTCTGTTCCAGAGGGGCGAGCAATGACGCGCGTGTTGTCCTCTGTTGTCAAAATAATGGCATTTGTAGGTGGCAAACCCTGATTGTCTTGCAGAGCATCGCGCATATTAACAACGGGAGATTTGCCAAGCGTTTTCGGTGGATTTGTACGTAAACTTTCAACTGCTGCGTCAATTTTTTCCTTACTATCTAATCTAATGGACACTTGTGCCTGAGTATAAAGTCCAATTTCACGCGCAATATCATCCAAAACATCAGATAGTGTTTTGTCATTAAGCAACGCTTCGTTTGCAATCTGTGCCAATAAAACACCTGCTGAAGGACCGTCTTTATCATGCACTAAATCTGGAACTGTCAGAAAACCTATTGCTTCTTCGTAGCCAAACACCAAGTTATTTGCTCGTGAAATCCATTTGAAACCAGTTAATGTAGGCTCATAAAGCAGTCCAAAATGCTCCGCTATTACTTGCAACGTACGAGATGAGACAATAGATGACGCCAAAGTTGATGTTTTTTTATCATCTTCCGCTATATTTTTTGCGACATGATACCCAATCATCATTCCAGTTTCATCGCCCATAAGTTGACGATATTTACCAGTATGTTTATCAAAAATGCCTGCTCCTAATCTATCTGCATCTGGATCATTCGCTAAAATAAGTTCAGATTTTTCACTTTCCGCAAGTGCTAAAACCATATCCATCGTCCCTTTTTCTTCAGGATTAGGGAAAACGACTGTCGGAAAATCAGGATTCGGCTCTTGCTGTTCGGGAACGAATTTTACATTATCGAAGCCAAACTCATGTAGCAATTCCACCTGCACAGCACCTCCTACGCCATGCATCGCAGAAGTCGCGATGTTCAATTTCTCAGAACGCGGTAAACCATCAAACAACTTTTCTTTAACATCTGCATAATAATCAGTCACTATGCCATCGGGAATCACATTCCAACCACTTAGAGCCCTTGGAACCCAGTTTGCAGCACCTATTTTCGCTATTTCATCTGCGATTTCAGTATCAAATGGTGGAACAATCTGAGATCCTCTGCCATTATCTGTCACAATGCGAGAACCTAAATAGACTTTATAGCCATTATCTTTTGCAGGATTGTGACTCGCTGTCACCATAACGCCTGCATCCGCATCCATTGCACGCACTGCGTATGCCAAAACAGGAGTCGGAAGCATGCGTGGCATCAAGTGAACATCCAATCCAGCGGACAAAAATACGCCTGCTGAATCAACAGCGAACTCCTCAGAATGATGTCTCGCATCATAACCAATCACTATCTTTGGTTTTTCGACTTTTTTATTACAAAAAGTAGCCAAACCAGCAGCAGCTTTTATCACGACTGCCCTGTTCATCCTAAATGCGCCTGGCTCCATAACTCCGCGCAAACCAGCAGTCCCAAACTCCAAAGTGCCTTCAAATTTGGACTCTAAATCTGCTTTGGCATCTACATCGCCATCTTTCGCCTTCGCAAGCGTATCACGAAGAAGTGCGATATCCTCATCCGAAACATCGCCTTCAATCCAAGCGAGCACCTTCTTTTCAAGAGCAATATCAACCATCATAACTCCCTATTCACATCGCGCGCCTCTCTTTATATCGCGCGAGTTAGTAGCAAAAGTAGCGGTATCATGCGCATATTATACGCGTGTGCCTTCTGGACCGAAGTCGAAAAGGCTGCGATTTTAATTCATAACGAGAACTACTCGAGCGTGGGTTCGCTACTTTTGCATAATCAATTGTAGCATACTTATGTACTGGATGCAACTATACTTCACCGATTTGTAACATTTCAAATTAAAGTTGGTAATGAGTAATGAGTAAGGAGTAAGGAGTAATGAGTAATGAGTAAGGAGTAAGGAGTAAGGAGTAATGAGATTCGGAATTCATTTCATTCATACTTTGATAGCACTGCGTCAGCGTGCGCTACCCGCCCGCCGACTTGTGCATTGCTACCGCGTGCGTGGTGCACTTTACCCTGTTTGTCATTCCGCAAAAGTGCAAAGCACGCGACACGGGATCTGCATCAGCCAAGAAAACACTTTCACTCCCAAGAAGCCAGATCCCGCATCGCTTCGCTTGCTAGATGACAAAGGTGGGTGAACTTGCAAGATGACAAAAGAGATAGTGTTTCGTTAGATGCAAGTGTGAATGGCGATTTGCACTGCGTGAGGTTTAGGTGTATACTTATAACTGTGATGAAAGATGTTTGTGCAGGAGGAATATGAGAACGGTGGATAGTGCGGCGTATAAGGTGCTCGTGCAGCATAAAGATGCGCTCGCGAAGGAAGGCGTTGATTTGCGGAAGTGGTTCGCTGATGATGCAGAACGCGCTACAAAAATGACGTTCAGAGCAGGCGATTTGCTGATTGACCTTTCGAAGAATTTGGTTACCGACGAAACACTTGATAGACTCGTTGATTTAGCAAATGCAGTTGATTTGAAAGGCAAAATCGACGCTGAGTTCAGGGGCGACAAGATAAATGTTACGGAAAATCGCTCGGTTTTGCACACTGTACTTCGCAGATCCAAGGAAGATTCGCTTACGGTCGACGGCGTGGACGTGGTAAAAGATGTGCATGAGGTGCTTGAACGCATGTATAAATGCGCGGACAAGATTCGCTCGGGCGTTTGGCTCGGTGTGACTGGCAAAAAGATTAAAACTGTCGTCAATATTGGAATCGGCGGTTCAGATTTGGGTCCATTCATGGCGTACGAAGCGTTGAAGGCGCATAAAGATCCCGAGGTCGAAGGCAGATTCGTGTCAAATGTCGATCCTGACGATTTGGCAGAGAAAGTGTTCAACTTAGATCCTGAAACCACGCTGTTCATCATCGCATCAAAAACTTTTACGACGCAAGAAACGATGGCGAATGCGCATGCCGCGAAGGAGTGGTTTTTGCGCGAATTGGAAGCACGGTACGTCGCGAATACCGCCGATGAGCAGGAGTTGGCGATTAAAAAACACTTTGTCGCTGTTTCGACTGCACTTGATGAAGTCGCGAAGTTTGGAATTGACACGGACAACGCGTTCGGCTTTTGGAACTGGGTCGGTGGGCGTTACAGCGTCGATTCGGCGATTGGACTGTCGCTCATTTTGGCATACGGTCCAAGAGTATTTCAGGAGTTTTTACTGGGGTTTCGCACGATTGATAAGTATTTTAGCACCACTGATTTTCGCGAAAACGGCATCGTGCTTATGGCGCTAATAAATGTATGGAATCGCAACTTTTTCAAGTTCGCAACGCACGCAGTTTTGCCATATTCTGAGTATTTGCACCGTTTTCCTGCATATTTACAGCAACTTACGATGGAATCGAATGGTAAGGGTGTGAAACATAATGGCGAACAAGTCGATTTGGAGACTGGCGAAGTGTTTTTCGGCGAACCTGGCACGAATGGGCAACATGCGTTTTACCAGCTCATACACCAAGGAACGGAGATTGTGCCTGCCGATTTTATCGCGTTTGCAAAAGGTAAGCATGATATAAAAACAGGCGGTACGAGCATGCACGCGATACTTTTGGCGAACTTTTTTGCGCAGACTAAGGCACTTGCATTTGGCAAAACTCGCGCAGAAGTTGAAGCGGAAGGTACGCCTGAAAACATCGTCCCAGCACGCATTTTTACTGGTAACCGCCCGACAACTTCGATTATGGCATCAGAACTTACGCCATCGGTTTTAGGTCAACTGATCGCGCTTTATGAGCACATTACGTTCGTTTGTGGCGTGATTTGGGAGATTGACAGTTTCGACCAATGGGGCGTTGAACTGGGCAAAAAGTTGGCGAAGGAATTACAACCTGCCGTCGATGGCGATGCGAATTCGCTGAACTTAGCCGATTCGTCGACGCAATCGTTAATCAAGTTTTACAGGGAGAATAGATAATGGGCAATGACTATGAAAACGCAGAGTACGCGAAAGATTACGCGCTGAAAGTGCTGCATGCTTACGATTCGGACGCAGTCGGTGCATATCTTGGCACATACAAAGGCGAAAGTGCAGAGAGCAGCATTCAAACTGCTAGTTTTTGCGATTATATTGCGACCGACAAGAACGCGCAAAAGGTTGTTATTATTGGCGATAAAGAGGCATTATTTACCGCTCGCCTGCTGTTTTTCGCGCCAGACAGGCAAGTTACCGCGATTTATGAAACGGATGACGATAAAGACAATGCAGTTTTGAACATTGACGCTATTTCTAGCACTTCTGGCATTACTGCGATTGACCGTTTCCGCGCAATAAAAGGCAAAACTGCAGATATTTTACCGCGCTTATCCGACGAAGAGTACGACTTATTAGTCACCTGCTCAGTTGGTGATTATGATGCCGTCCTATCAAATTATGAACGCCTGCTCGCTCCAACTGGCAATTTAATCGTCACTGCCATCTTCGCAGAACCTGACATCACAAATCCAGTCAATCGCGACGCACTTGCAGTCAAAAAACGCAACCTTTTGCAACACTTTGTTGAGAATTCGGGAAGTAAGCGAGCGGAGTTGCTGGCAGTTGGCGATGGAGTGCTCTTGGTTTAATGAGTAGTTAATAATGAGTAATGAGTAATGAGTAATGAGTAATTGATTCGGAATTCGCGCTTTGCGCTCATACTCCACCTCAGAATTCCGCACAGTGGAGTCCAAAGGGCGTAACGTGATGCGGAATCTTAAAACTAGTGTGAGCGCATGCGAACACCATTAA
>JAISFQ010000006.1 GCA_031263495.1 Candidatus Nutricula glyptotermitis | reverse complement strand
TTAATGGTGTTCGCATGCGCTCACACTAGTTTTAAGATTCCGCATCACGTTACGCCCTTTGGACTCCACTGTGCGGAATTCTGAGGTGGAGTATGAGCGCAAAGCGCGAATTCCGAATCCATTACTCCTTACTTATTACTCCTTACTTATTACTCCTTACTTATTATTCCTTACTCATTATTCCTTACTCATTACTCCTTACTCATTATTAACTATTAACTGCGCGATAGCGCAAAACGTGAACTCCCGTTTTGTAACAATTGTAACAATTGTAACAATTCTTGCATTGCAAAAATATCTGTGGTATTATTTTAATAGTGTAAAATTTTCGCGCGTGAGTGTGAGAGAGTTATACGAATAGGGTGGTGTGAAATAGTAGGATAGGTACATGAAAGGAAGTCATATGAAAAACCTATTAGGAACTGGCAATACGCCAGACGGAGGAGGCAAAACATTGCTTGCCCCCCCCCCCCCCCTTAAATTGGGGGCAGCGATGAAGCGAGGAAAAGTTATATTCGCGTTCTTTGTTGCTGCTGCGCTCTCTCTATCGGGCGCGATTGTTGGAACTGGTGTTGCAGAAGCAGCGACAGTTGATACGCCTCCAGAAGTTACTTCTGTTAAGGCGGTACAGTCGAAGACGCAGGGGAAGATTGATGTCACATTCGCTGCGAAGAACCATAGTTCTTTCGAAGTTACGGTGACAGATTCGAATGGAAAGGCAGTTTATCCTGCTAAAAGTCTGGCAGCAACTGCTAAGACTATTAGTGTCACGAACTTAAAGCCTTCCAATTACACTGTTAGAGTGATTGCTATAAGGGCTGCTAACCTTAAGAGTGATAATTATTACGATCGCACAGAGCGTCGTGATACTGTCACTAAGCAGGTAAAAGTCACTTTGAAGCAGAAGAAATCAGATTATTCCAAGAAGTATAGCGATTTGGGCGGTCTTGCAAAAGACAGGGTCAGTGCTATTCGTTGGATGTATCGTTATGGAGTCGCTGCTAGTGCTAAGACTTACAATCCTAAGGGAAGTGTAAATCGTGGTGCAATGGCGCAATTCATGCATAAGTTAGTCGGATCTATCAAGTCGACAAACAAGACTGTCAGTCCAAAAGACATCAGTAAGTTGGCGAAAGATAGGAAGGCGGATGTAACATGGCTTGCGACTGAAGGCATTACCGTGCTTGCATCGGGCAGTAAATATAACCCAACTGGAGTCGTAAACCGTGGCGCAATGGCTGAGTTTATGTATAAATTAGCGGGTTCACAAGGCACGATGAGCACTAATGTTAAGTCTAAGAATTATCATCCAGATGCTGCAGCGTTGACTGTCGAAGCGACTAAGGTTAAGAAAGATAAAGCACTTACGAAGTTGAAGAAGAGCAATCCGAACAGGTATTATGCAGTTCTTTGGTTGGTTAAGAATAATATCACGGTCATCGGCAAGGACGGAAAGTATAATCCAGGAGGAGTTGTAAACCGTGGTGCGATGGCGCAATTCATGCAGAAACTCTATAACAACGTGTTAATTGGAACTTCGGCAAAGCCAAAGACTGTGGCTCCTGTGAAGTTCACGATAAATGGTTCCGCTGTTAGTAAAGTTGATTTAGGACATGTTAATAGTTCTAACCAGGATAATGATTATTACGGTTATACGAGTGAGTGCGTTGCATGGGGTCCTGAAGATGACTGGGGTGATGCCGATTGTACAAAATATGTATATACGTACACATGGACACCAAAGAATTGGGGCTCTTGCACGTATTCTGTAGATGGCAAGAAATACACTGCCTTGAAGGCGAATCAGAGGACGATTTTCCTTTCAAAGCCGACGAATACCCTTTATTTCAAGGGTGATTGCCGAGATAAAGATGGCACAATAAACTCACTGTTTTATAATGCGATTAAATCATCTCAGGTTACACTCTCTGGAAATGTGCTTAGCATATTAGGAGGAAAGGCAGTTAATACTGTTGATGGCATGTTTACAGGCGCATTTGCTTATAATGGGTTAACATCAATTCCTGCAACTTTCTTTGAAGGAGTTTCTGGTGCGCCGACTGTAGGTTTGTTCAGTGGTACGTTTTCTGGTAACCCCATTTTGTCGATACCACCGACTATATTCAAAACTGTAAAGGGCGCACCGCAAGCAAGTGCATTTTATAACACTTTCTATGGAAGTAAGGCTACAGCAATCACTGCTGATTTGTTTAGTAGAATTCAAGGCACACCTGCTCCAGGGGCATTTGCTGGTACATTTGAAAGCAGTTCTTTGAAAGCGATTCCAGCGACATTGTTTAGCGGAATAAAGGGTAAGCCTGCTGATGGATTGTTTAATTCGACATTCTACGGAACGAATATCACTAGCATCCCAGCGGGGTTGTTTAGTGGAATTAAAGGTGCTCCTGCTCCTTACATGTTCTATGAAACTTTCGCTTATAATTCTGGTTTAACAGCGATTCCAGCGAAATTGTTTAGTGGAATTAAAGGTGCTCCTGCTGATTCTATGTTCGCAGGCACATTCATTGCCTCTCGATCTCGTTCATATACACTAAATCCGACAAATCCAACTCTTGAGAGAACAGAAGTTATTACATATAACACTGGTGTGACAGCGATACCTGCAGGTTTGTTCTCAGGAATTTCTGGTAAGCCTGCTAATAACATGTTCAGTAGCACGTTTGAAGGTCAAGGAAAGGTAAAGAGCGTAGGTGATTTGGGCATGAACATTACTGGTCCGACTGGTTATCAGGACAAGGCTGAAACGGTATATGTTTATGGTTCATATTCTGGCATGTTCTATGATGTTGGCGCAGATACGAGCGTAAAGACACTTGCGTCTGCAGCACCGATTAACATCTTTACGAACAAACCAGCGGCAGCCGTGAATACGCTTCCTAAGTTAGATCCAGTGTCAAGCAATAATAACGCGTTTGGCGGTCAAGATGATAAAGTTGGTTGGAGTAAGTACTCTG
The DNA here is from genome assembly GCA_031263495.1 of Candidatus Nutricula glyptotermitis. GTDB lineage: Bacteria > Actinomycetota > Actinomycetes > Actinomycetales > Bifidobacteriaceae > Nutricula > Nutricula glyptotermitis. Next base: position 3,671 of record JAISFQ010000006.1, on the reverse strand, counting down.
GGTATAACTCTATTCCAAGAAGTTGGGGCGGACTTGCTAAGACATTTACTATAAAGTTCGACTCGACTGGCGGAAGTGCTGTTTCATCTTACTCTGCCAAAGAAGGCAATTACGTCGATATATACAGAGAGAATCCAACCAAGAGTGGCTTTAGATTTGCTGGCTGGTGGACTGCTGCAACAGGCGGATCAGAAGTTGGTAATTACTGGGAGTCTGAATGGGAATATTACACTTCCAGCTTAACTGCTAGCATAACGCTATATGCTCATTGGACAACGAGCCCAGTCATTACTTTGAATCTCGATTATGCCGGAGCTACAGAGCCATATACTACTATCCCATTGGATAGACCTTATGGTTACACCTATTTGGACAATCTAGCTGCGCCAACAAGAGAGGGCTTTACGTTTGATGGTTGGTATACAGAGTCAGGTACAGATGGCAGTTTGATTACCGAGTGGCCTAATTCCTATGGTGCTGCAACGCTATATGCTCACTGGATAGAAATTGCTGTTGACAGCGACAGCGACGCTCAAAGCATTGAGCCAGAAGAGTCAGTCACTCCTGCACCAGAAGTTCCAGCAGAGGAAACTCCTTTGCCAGAACCAACGGAAACTCCTGAAGCAGACGCTCCAGAGGAGGTGGTTGAATAGTAACTTGTTTCTATCATTAAAACAGTGGGGGCTACTTTAGTCCCCACAAAGAAGTTGGAGGCGCATTTGCTTGTACTCCTATGCGCCTCCATTTTCTCACGCTCCGATTCTGTAATCAAATAACGCATTGGTGGACATTTCTATAATGAGCGATGTCATTTAATGCTATAATTATTAACATGAGATATGAAGAAAGTCCTGAGGACATGATTATAGTTTTTGATGGATTTAATGATCCTGGACGCGGAGCAGCAATTGCGGTCGAATATCTACTTGAAAATTGTCCACATATGAAAATTGCGGAAATTGATGGTGACGATTATTTGGACTTGCGATATGACAGACCAGAAGTTGTGCTTGACGAGGACGGTGAGCGGCGTATTAAATGGCCTCAAACTGCGATTTATGTAGCGTATTTGGACAACTTGAAGGCAGGTTCGAGCAAACCAGCACCTGTGTTTATTGTGCATGGCTTTGAACCGATGTTTAAGTGGAAAGAATACACTAAAGAAATACTCTCAGAAGCATATTTTTATGACATAAAACGCGTGATTACGATGGGCTCAATGCTCTCCGACGTTCCGCACACTCGGCAAATGAATGTGACTGAAACAGCAAATGGCATTGGCGATCCATTCGATGAAAAGTATGAGGGAATCACGGGTATTTTAGGTGCTTTTGCCTATTCAGCGTATAAAAGAGGCTATACCACTAAATCACTTTGGGTGACTGCTCCACATTATTTACCAAAGGCTCCATCTCCTAAAAGTGCACTGGCTTTGATTCATAAACTTGAGGAAGTGTTAAACATCACAATCCCAACGACTGACCTTCTTGACTTTGTCGAAAAATGGGAGGATGATGTCGATGAGTTAATCGAGGAGAGTGGCGAGATTGCAGAATATGTTGAAAAACTCGAAACTGAGAAAGATAAGCAAGATTTGAAAGATGCAACTGCGGATTCGATTGCCCTTGAGTTTGAACGTTATCTGCGCCATTATCAGGAGAAACGCCCAAGCAACGAACATAAAGAGTAGCATATATTTGTTATTGTGTGTTTGATTAAAAACATTACTTAGCGTTAGTTCTTGGTGTAAGCATTCATCGCATCAAGCACAGATACAGTCTCACCAGATTGCATAACTTTTCCTTTATGTAACCAAACACATCTTTTTGTAACCTCTTTTATGTCACTTTGCGAGTGAGAAACGATGATTAGTGTCCTGCCATCCTCTTTTAACTCATGAATTCGCTTCATGCATTTTTTGCGAAACGGAGCATCGCCGACACTCAATATCTCGTCGACCAAAAACACATCAGGATCTGAATAAACAGCGACTGAGAACGCCAAACGTAAAAACATTCCAGAGGAGTAATAACGCACATTTGTTTGCATAAAATCTTCCACCTCGGAGAATTTTACAATATCATCATAATTATCTTCAATTTTCTTTTTGCTCATTCCTAAAATTGCGCCATTTAAAAACACATTCTCCTCGCCAGTCAAATCTGGGTGAAAACCTGCACCAACTTCAATCAAACCAGCAATCGAACCGCGAACTCTCAATGAGCCCATGTCGGGCATTTGCACGCCAGAAATGCATTTTAATAGCGTAGACTTGCCAGAGCCATTTAACCCGACAAGCCCTATTGATTCCCCCTGTTCGACCATCAGATTTATATCATCAAGCGCACGGAATTTACGTTTTTGGTTCTTATTCTTTCTAAACAGATTCACAAACGAATCCTTAATTGAATAAGTATGATCAAGCGTAAAGTCCTTATATAGGTGTTCAATTTCTACTGCAGAAACCATATTTTAATTATAGCATAAACAAAGAGTGTTCGTGTTTTCCCTGCTTGCTACGTACAAAAAGGGTTCGCGCTACGCGTGCTCACACTTTTATTGCTCGCTTCGCTTAGAATTCGGAGTTCAGGCTACGCCTTCACACTTTTATTGCTCGCGCTTACGCGCTCGCGCATGAAACGGAGTTCGCCCTACGGGCTCACACTTTTATAGCACTGCGTTTGAAACGGAGTTCAGGCTACGCCTTCACACTTTTATTGCTCGGATTAACCTCGCTACTCTGCTTACGAGTTGTTTTTAAGGATAGACTTGTATCATTCCATTCGCTTGTTGCGCTCGCTTCGTTCGCGCCTTGTTTGGAGTTCAGGCTACGCCTTCACGCTTCTATTGCTCGGATTAACCTCGCTACTCTGCTTACGAGTTGTTTTTAAGGATAGACTTGTATCATTCCATCCGCTTGTTGCGCTCGCTTCGCTCGCGCCTTGTTTGGAGTTCAGGCTACGCCTTCACGCTTTTATTGCTCGCTTCGCTCGCGGGAATCGGCATTCGCTTTCGCGAATACTCTGATAGCACTGCGTCAGCGTGCGCTTCGCGCCCGCTGACTTGTGCATTGCTACCGCACGCGTGGTGCACTTTACCCTGTTTTGTTATCCCGTAGCGTGAACGAAGTGAGCGCGACACGGGATCTGCATTCAAGAGCTGTAAGTTTATTCTCGCTAATCGCAGATCCCGCATCGCATTCGCTTGCTAGATGACAAATGCGCGGGCATTCGCTCTCGCTCATACTCCACCTCAGAATTCCGCACAGTGTAGCGCGTAAGCGCGGAGCGTGATGCGGAATCTTAAAACGAAGTATTGCGTAGCAATGCGATTAAAACGGAGTTCACTCTTCTAACGTTAAGTACAAAACGGAGTTCACACGCTACGCGTGCTCACACTCTAACCCCGCAACTTTCAAAACAACTTCGCATACGCTCGTTCTTTTGAAAGTTGCGCTAAGGCTTGGCTTGACTACGTCAAGCCAAGCCACTCTTCAGCAATGTAACTCTTAAACAAAAAGCAACTCCCCAGCAGAGGCTTGGATTTTTCATATTGAAAAATCCAAGCAATGCGCAAGTATTGTTGCGCCGTAGGCGAAACCATACGCCAGCGCAATAAAAGCGTGAGCCCGTAGGGCGAACTCCGATTCAAACGCACTGCGTGAAATGCAG
>JAISFQ010000125.1 GCA_031263495.1 Candidatus Nutricula glyptotermitis | reverse complement strand
TCGCATTTTCCTTCGCTGGGTCAAATGCTCAATCGCTGGGTCAAATGCTCAATCGCATTTTCCTCCTCCGTTCGCATTCTCCTTTCAAGACCCCGCATCGGAGTGCGGGGTTCTGAGGTAGAGCTGACCAAAACGCCAGAGCAACATCCAGCTAGTGAAGTGCATCACCCACGTCCATCCAACCAAAAACAAAACCAAACACCAAACCAAAACTCTCACATCCTGACCTTAACCCCGAGCGAATAATATATAACAAGACACAGGTATGAAAATGTTTTTATGCGAAGTTCGTAAAAGCATCTGTGCCATATCTCCACCTAAGCCACGTAAGTGGTGTGGTGGAGGTAATAGTGCTGATGCCTAGAACAAGCAAAAAATATTTTCATACCTGTAGTCTTAAGAAATCTGTTTTCAGCGAAGTAACTTTTGACAGGAAGTCCCAAACAGTGTACAATTATAACTGGGTGGTGAATATGAGGAAAATAGTTGGGTATGCCAACATTACAGTTGAGCATGCCGTAAAGGCTACAGTTGCGTTTTTTGTGCTTGTGGCATTAGTACTTGCAGGCGTTGTTGGAACGACAGGTTCGATGCAAGGACTTTTGGCAACGGAACGCGAGGAAGTTTTGTCCACTAAGAGCGCAGATAGCGCAGATGATGAAGTGGGCAATCTGGATAACGAAAAGGTGCATGGCGAAGTGTATGTTCCTGAGCAAAAAGTTCCAGAAGAAGTGGATGAGTCGCGCATTATACTCTTTCTAAGTGAAAATGTTACGTCTCAGATGCTTAAAGACAAGGTACGGGAAGCGGAAATAGACTTCGATACTAAGATTGTGGATCGAGGACTAAAATATGTTCATGTTTACAGTGTTGATAAGCGAAAGTCCGAGGAATTATTGAACTTTTTTAACTCGCAAAAGGTGATAAAGTATGCCGATTATGATGGTTTTACTGCTAATGCTGCACTTCCATATACTGCGACACCAAATGATGCATATTATGTGAAGTTTGCGAGCGATTATTGGGCACTGAGAGGCTATCCTGGCAGTAGATTCAATGAAACTTGGGAGAATCTAGGTAGTGCATTGGGCGATGAAAATACAGCACCTGTTGCTGTCATCGATACTGGTTATCAAACTGACATATACGATGTGGGAAATATAGTTAAAGGCGGTTCAAGAGACCCAAATCCTATTTGTGATGTCTATAAAAACCCTGAAACTGCAGGGCATGGCACATTTGTCGCTTCACAAATAAGTGCTAATACTAACAACAGTTTTGGGACAGTAGGTGCTGCTTGGGATAATAAAGTGTTCGTATATAATGCTACGAATTCTGACTGTGTATTTCCTGATTCGTACGTGATTGATGCTATTTATAGTGCAACAAATAGTGGAGCGAAGGTCATTAATATGTCTATTAGTGGCGCACATTATAGCGTAGGATATCAAGATGCGATCAATTATGCGTGGAATCATGGTGTTATAACAGTCGCAGCAGCAGGAAATTGCGGTAACACATCAGAGTTTAACCAAAAATATGGCTGCGGACTTGACCCTGCGCAATATCGTTATCCAGCGAGTTATGATAATGTGATTTCTGTTGGATCAATAACTAGCGACGCAAAACACTCTGGATTTTCAACTTTCAATGACAAAATCGACATTACTGCCCCTGGTTCATCAATTGGAGGATTGACTTTGTCAGATGAGTTTACAAACATGAATGGAACTTCAATGTCTGCACCGCATGTTTCAGCAGCCATTGCGTTGATTTGGCGTCACAATCCAGCACTTACAAATGGAGAAGTGGTCGATATTCTATTAAAATCTGCAAATAAAAGTGTATTTAAACGTTCAACTGACGCGACGTGTAAACATGTGGCACTTGCATGGTGCTATGGTGCGGGAATATTGGATGTAAAAGCGGCAACTGACTTGGTGTTTACTCCACAATCACCAGTTAAATATGCTGTTCACTTTGATTCTCGGGGCGCAAATGCAATTAAGCAGCAACTAATAACTGTAAATTCACTTGCCCTGATGCCTAAAGAGCCTGTGCGTGCAAAGTACAGATTCGAAGGTTGGTATATTACACCTACTGGCGGCACTAAATTTAACTTTCAAACCAAGATTACTAAAGAAACGACACTTTATGCGCATTGGAGTAAAATTTCCTTAACAAGGGACTTGTATGAGCATAATGCGGATTATAAAACACGTTTCAAAGACATCGGAAACTTGAGCTCTAACAGGCAACATGCAATACAATGGATGTATCGTTATGGCATTGCGGTTGGTGCGGATAAGTATAATCCCGCAAATAGCGTAAACCGCGGGGCGATGGCAGAGTTTATGCACAAATTGGCAGGTTATGAGAATATCGCGCAAAAAGTGCCAAAGATTAATGATATATCTAGTTTGAAAAAAAGTAGACAACTTTCGATTAAGTGGCTGGCATCTGTGAAAGTGACTGTAATTGATAAAAAGCATAAGTATAATCCACTGAATACGGTAAGCAGGGGAGCAATGGCTGAGTTTCTTTACAAATTAGCAGGTTCACCAGCATACACGCCGAGTAAGCACGAGTTTTCAAAAATAAAAGACATTGAGAGTGCTTGCAGTAATCCTACGCGTAAGAAGGCGATTGCATGGCTTGTAAAGAATAAGATTAGTGTTTTGACAAAAGATGGAAAGTTTAATCCTTGCAACATTGTTAATCGCGGTTCGATGGCGGAGCTCGTTATGAAGTTTTATGGAGTGGTGAACTAATGAATAATGAGTAATGAGTAATGAGTAATGAGTAATGAGTAATGAGTAATGAGGTTAGTTAATAGTTAATAATTAATAATTAATAATTTGCTCGCGCTTACGCGCTTCGCTTAAGATTCGGAATTCGCCTACGGCTCATACTCTGATTGCGCTGGCGTATGGTTTCGCCTACGGCGCAACAATA
>JAISFQ010000024.1 GCA_031263495.1 Candidatus Nutricula glyptotermitis | reverse complement strand
GGTATCAGAGACATCATGCGAGCATTCAAAAGTCGGTGCTTGACGTCTTGGAGCAGGCAAAAATCGCGCTCCGTGACGATATTCAGACCGACCAACCTGTTTTTGCAGTCGCGATCACTGGTTCTGCTGGGTTAGGGCTTGCTACAGTAACAAATATACTCTTTGAGCAGGAAGTTATCGCGGAAACCGAAGCAATTAACGTGTTCAATCCCGAAGCCGACATCATCATCGAACTTGGTGGTGAGGACGCGAAAATTACATACCTGCACCCCACTCCTGAACAGCGCATGAATGGCACTTGTGCTGGTGGTACTGGTGCATTTATCGACCAAATGGCGACACTTCTGAAAACCGACGCGACAGGTTTAAATGCACTCGCGGCGAAATACAAAACGCTTTACCCTATCGCGTCGCGCTGTGGTGTGTTCGCGAAAACCGACCTGCAACCGCTGATAAACGACGGCGTGGCGCTTGAAGACTTGGCGGCGTCCATTTTTCAAGCCGTGACTACGCAGGTCATAGCAGGTTTGGCGTGTGGCAGACCGATTCGCGGTAACGTCATTTTTCTAGGCGGACCACTGCACTTTCTGCCAGAACTGCGTACCGCTTTTGAACGCGCACTAAAAACGCAGGTCAGCGCATATATTACGCCTGATAATGCCGAACTTTACGTGTGTATCGGTGCTGCATTGCTTGCGCGAAGTAGTGATGCCAAAAACTTATTGTCACTTGACGATATTACCGCCAAAATCACTGCTGTGCAGCATATTAAGGGCGAAGCGAAACGTATGCGTGCGTTGTTTGTGGACGAAAATGAGCGCGAAAAGTTTAATACGCAACACTATGAGCAAAATGCAAAAATCGAGCGACTCGATATAAAGAATGCAAAAGGTGCAGTATTTTTGGGAATTGACGCGGGTTCGACGACGATAAAAGCCGTGCTCATCGACGATAAATCACGCATACTTTACGACTACTACTCATCCAACGAAGGCAATCCGATTGCGCGCGCAGTCGAAATTGTGACCGAAATTCGCGAAAAACTGCCGAAATCAGCGATTATTGCGCGCGCTTCCGTCACTGGCTACGGCGAAGGCTTGATTAAAACTGCAATTTCCGCAGATGAGGGCGTTGTCGAAACCTTGGCGCACTACGAAGCGGCTGCGTTTGTGAATCCTGGTGTCACGTCAATTATCGACATCGGCGGTCAGGACATGAAATATATCGCAGTTCAGAACGATAATGGCGTCGGTGTGATTGACTCAATCGCGGTCAATGAAGCGTGCTCATCGGGCTGTGGCTCGTTTTTGGAGACTTTTGCGAAAACTATGGGCTTGACGATTCATGAGTTCGCGGACGAGGCGGTAAGTGGCAAAAACCCTGTTGACTTGGGGTCTCGGTGCACTGTGTTTATGAATTCGTCGGTCAAACAGGCGCAAAAGGAAGGTGCTGGTATCGACGACATCGCGGCTGGACTTTGCTATTCTGTGATAAAAAATGCGCTTTACAAGGTAATTAAACTTCGCGACGCCGAGCAGTTGGGCGATAAAATAGTCGTGCAAGGTGGTACTTTTCTAAACGACGCAGTTTTAAGGGCATTTGAAGTTCTGACGGATTTGCAAGTCGTGCGTCCCGAGATTTCTGGACTTATGGGCGCATTTGGTGCTGCTTTGATTGCGAAAAAACACTACAAGCAGGGTGCACCGTCGAAACTGCTTCCGATTTTGGAACTCAAAAAACTTGAAACGCATACCGAGATGAAAACGTGCCCGCTTTGCCCAAACAAGTGCAAAATGACGATTACTGAGTTCTCAAATGGTGCGCGTTTTGTGACTGGAAATCGCTGTGAGCGGGGCGGAGATGCTACGAAAGAACGCAATTCCCTGCCAAACCTTTTTGAGTATAAATTACAACGCACATTCGATTACAAGCCACTCAAAAAGCATGACTTCGCGCGCGATGGTGCACCAACAGAAAAGTCGCTCGCAAAATCCGCCAGCACTCAATATCGCGGTAAAATAGGCATTCCACGTGCATTAAACATGTTCGAAAACTATCCGTTTTGGTTCACATTACTGACCGATTTGGGCTTTGAAGTCGTACTTTCACGTCGTTCGGATCATGAACTTTTTGAAAGCGGAATGGACTCTATCGCTTCCGAAAACATCTGTTACCCCGCAAAACTGGTTCACGGACACATAAAAGACCTGCTCAAACACAAGGTCAATCGCATATTTTACCCATGTATCACGTTTGAAGAAAACATGCACCCCGAAGCCGATAATGACTACAACTGCCCAATCGTCGCTAACTATCCGCAGGTCATCGCGAACAACATGGAAGAACTTGCAGGCAGTCGCGCCGCAAATAATGCACGCGAAGCCGAAGTTTTGCAACACGGTTACGCGCTCAGCCCGTATAACGTATTAGATGAAACCGCCACGCACGAGAACGCAGTAGTAGATAATGAAAATGCTGTTAACCCTGTTGAAGCGGTAGATTTTATATTCCCATACTTTTCATTAAAGGCAAAAGAGCACACCGCGAAGCGCGTATTTCAGGAGTTTCACAGGTTTGGAATCACGAAAGACGACGCCGTGCATGCAACCGAAAAAGCATACGCTGAGAATGCCGTTTTCAAGGAAAACATCATTGATGAAGGGCAAAAAGCGCTCGATTATGCTCGCTTACATAGCATCAAATCAGTCGTCCTAGCAGGCAGACCGTATCACGCGGACAATGAAGTGAATCATGGCATTCCAGAAGCGATTACGCAGTTAAATATGGCAGTTTTGAGCGAGGACGCGGCGTCGGGACTCTACGAAAGGGCGGTTTTAGCAGGCGATTTACAACCACTTGAACGACCGCTTCGAGTGATGGATCAGTGGACGTATCATTCTAGGCTTTACAAATCGGCGGCGTTTGTTGCGTCACAAGATGACCTACAACTCGTGCAATTAAACTCGTTCGGTTGCGGTTTGGATGCTGTCACAACTGATCAAACTGCGGAAATACTAAAAAACCGCGGCGATATTTATACAGTTCTGAAAATCGACGAGGTAAGCAATTTGGGTGCTGCGAAAATTAGAATACGCTCATTAAAAGCGGCTGCCGATGAGCGAACTAGTGCGAATGAAAGTGCACAGTTGTCAACAAAACTTAACATAACTTCACAAAACTTAACAAAAGTTAACAATAATCAACAAAACTTAACACCGCCGAAAGCGTCGCCAGTGCGCAGATTGTTTACAAAAGAGATGAAGCTGAAGCACAAAATCATTTGTCCGCAGATGCATCCAGTGCCATTTAGGCTGATTGAGTCGGTGTTTAAGCGTGCAGGATTTGACGCTGAGATTTTGGAAACTGCGACGAAAGAGGACGTCGAAGTCGGGTTAAAGTACGTAAATAATGACGCATGTTACCCCGCGATTATGGTCATTGGGCAACTCATAAACGCCTTTCAATCGGGGCGATATGACCCTGACAACACGACGGTCGCAATAAGCCAAACTGGCGGAATGTGCAGGGCGACGAATTATGCAGCGTTGCTTCGTTTGGGGCTCAGGCAAGCGGGTTACGAAAACATTCCAGTGCTTACGATTTCCACGCAACAACTGGAAAAACACCCCGGTTTCTCGCTCGGCGTGCGTGACTTAATTCGCGCGATTGAAGCGTTGTTCATCGGCGATATGTTGCAAGATTTGATACTGCGTGTGCGTCCATATGAGAAAGTTGTGGGCGCGACAGATGAAGTTTATGAACTTTGGAACGTACGAATTAAGAGATGGTTGGAAGGCAAGACAAAAAGGCATTTTACCTATTCACAAGTCATTTCTGAAACCGTTAAAGCGTTTGATAATATTGAACTTTTGGATATTACACGCAAACCTAGAATCGGAGTGGTCGGCGAAATATTGGTCAAGTTTCACCCCGACGCGAACAATCATGTGCTCGAAGTGATCGAAGAGTTGGGATGCGAAGCCGTACTGCCTGGCATGATGGAGTTTATGACGAACAAACTTTACATTTCGGGCTGGAACTGGCGAAACATCGCTCGCGGTTCGCTCGCAGGCATCACTTTCAAGCCACTTTCCACTTACGTTATCGACGCAATGCGCAAACCTATCAAGCGTGCATTTGAAAAGTCCAGCATTTATCAGGGCGACCACAAGTTTAGCCTGCTCGGCGACATGCATAGCATCATCGACAACGCGAAATCGTGCACCTCACTCGGCGTTCAGGCAGGCGAAGGTTGGCTGCTCACAGGCGAGATCGTGGAACTTGTGAAACATGGCGCGTCAGGAGTGGTCTGCGCGAACCCATTTGCGTGCTTGCCGAATCACGTTACTGGGCGCGGAATGTTCCAAGAAATTCGTCGCCAAAACCCGTCCGCAAACATCGTTTCCATCGATTACGACCCTGGTGCGTCTGAAGTTAACCAATTAAACCGCATAAAACTTATGGTATCGACTGCGGTTAAGAACTTTGACGTTAATTAATAATTAATAGTTAATAATGGCTTAAGTAACATTTTGTGGTGTTTTTTTGATGAAATCATTAGTTAACGGATTTATTCTAAACTCACTTGTAGATAGTAAATATAGGTCGATTATCTTTTGTCTTCTTTTGGGTGTT
>JAISFQ010000014.1 GCA_031263495.1 Candidatus Nutricula glyptotermitis | reverse complement strand
TATTTTTTGCTACACACTAACATGTATTAATTAATTAAGTAAAGGAAGGTACATATGGTTAAGAACCTAAAGAAAGCAGTTGCTCAAAAAGTTATGGTGGGGAAAAAGAGTGACAATTCTGCGCATAAGCGTAAACTAATCCCATCAATCGCGTTAGCGTGCATGTTTGCAGTCATTATTGTTTCAGGCACTGTATACGTCGCATATAACGCATTTAGTGCTAGTAACTGCGCAAATATGCAGTCAGGAACGGAACTGTGCATAAACTCGTTCACGCCTGATAATGGTTATGCAACTGGTGGTGATTGGGTGACAGTTAAAGGCACGGGATTCAAAGATAAAGCGACGACGAGTGATTACGACACAACAGGTTTAGTCGCGCATTATGATGGCATTAACAATATCAATGCAGGTGATGAACGGCACGCAACAAACAGTAGCACTTGGAAAAACTTAGCAAACACTAACTTGGACTTGGCACTACAATCGGGAAGCAATGCGTTTGAAAGTAATGGCTTCAAGATAAAAGATGCGCACAATGTATGGTACAAATCTGGCACAGGGACAGTTTTGCCGACTGGAAGTAGCAGTTTTACTGCCGAAATACGCTATGCTATCGGCGGCACAATGCATACAGGTGTGCAAACGCCATTATTTTGGGGAACCAACGCGTCTAATAATACCGCGAACTTTATAGGGCTCAGAAATACAAACACGTTCACGGAAGGCTTTTGGTATAACGAAGTTGACGTTCCATACACTGGCGCAAATAGCACGCCAAACACGTTGTCGGTCACATATCAAAATGGCACAGGCAATGAAAAAACTGCACGTAAAATATACGTTAGTGGCGAATCTCATGCATACGTAGCGGCAACTGCAAGTTCTGGTTATATGTGGGCAAAGCCAAATGTCACCAACACGCTCTTTTGCGTAGGCGCACTAGTCGAAAATGGCAATTGCCTAACGCCTTCTACGACTAGCATAAACCTAATTATTCAATCAGTTCGCATATATAATCGTGCACTAACTCCTGCCGAGATTCAAAATAACGCAACAGTTGATGATAACCGATTTGTGCACCCACTAGATATTCAGATTGGCGACGCATCATGCCAAGAGATAATCGTGGTAAGCGACGCAGAAGCGAATTGCAAGTTGCCAAAAAGCACGAAACAGAGTGCAGAAGTTAAGATAACTTTTGGTGGCGCGAGTGTAACTGCCGAAAACGAGTTTATATATAATCACTTGCAGTTGATTAGCATTTCACCAAACATTGGGAACACAAACGCTGGTAACACGGTGACGATTAACGGTTCTGCATTTCCTTATGTTGCAGATACAGAGTATGCGAAAACTGGGCTTGTCGCGCATTATGACGCAATCAATAACTTAGGTTTGGGCGATATGCACCACGCATCGAACTCTACTGTGTGGGCGGATTTATCAAGTAGCAAGGCGAATTTGACTTTGCACAACGCTTACACACCTGCTGGTTACGATAAGTTTGACTCCAATGGCTTTACAGTCAAAAACATCAATAACTATTGGTATGCGCCATATTTTAATGCATTGCCAACTGGGAATAGCGAGTTTACAGCCGAAATGCGATATACATTCGTGGGAAATGGACTTATAGGCGCAGGTCCATGGGTTTCGCTTGCTTGGGGGAAACGCGATTATAATAAGGCAAACATTATGGGCTTTAGAAGCGCAACTGCCCTCACGGAAGGCTTTTGGTATAATGATCTCGATGTCAGTTTTCCAGGCGCAAAAACCACACCGAACACTTACGCCGTAACGTATAAAAGCGGAACTGGCTATGAGCAGGGAGCACGCCGAATATATGGAAATGCCCAAACTTTATCTTATACTCCCACTACTACGGGCTCTTACTTATGGAACGTTCCGCAAGTCGCTTCTGGCGCTGCTTATTGCCTATTCGTCGGTGCTGTTTCGCAAAGTAACGGTTGTGGCACCGCAATTGACGTTTTTTATAACAACACAAACTTAGTCATTCAATCCGTTCGCATATATAACCGCACATTATCCGACTTAGAGATAGCACACAACTATGCAATCGATGAAAAACGTTTTGTCCAGCCACCGACAGTGATGATAGGTTCAAGCGAATGCAAAGATGTAGTCGTTATATCTACTACTAAACTACAATGCACAGCACCCACTGGCACTCTTGGCGCAAAACCTGTTACAGTCTCATCAGGAGACACTACCGAAACACTTGACGATGCGTACACTTACGTAAACGAACAGTCAATGTCCATTACTGCAATAGATCCAAAAGTAGGACCAAGTTTCGGTGGAAGCAAGATACGTTTAACGGGAAAGAACTTAGACATCTTAAAAGTTACAATAGCAGGAAAAGAGTGCACAAAGCCAGACATTGCAGACGACAAAACAATTTACACATGCACAGTGCCTGAAGCAGAAAGCATAACACAAGACACGTTTGTAGATGTTATCGTTACACCAAACACTGGCAACAACTATGTGTTCGCGCAAGGCTTCCAATACATCTTTGCCAGGAAGAACCCTGTGGAGTTTAATGTGGAGTAAAGGTTTCATGAGTAATACTTAATGAGTAATGAGTAATGAAGTTAGTTAATAATTAATAATTGCGCTCGCCTTTCAGGCTCGCGCGAGAATCGGAGTTCAGGCTACGCCTTCACACTTTGATAGCACTGCGTCAGCGTGCGCGTTGCGCCCGCTGGCTTGTGCATTGCTACCGCACGCGTGGTGAAGTACCGCTTGTCGTCACGTAGTGCGTGAAATGTTTTTTGTTTGTCATCTAGGTAGCGCACGTAGTGCGCGACACGGGATCTGGCTTCTTAGAAGTTGACGTACATTCTGGGTGGCGCAGATCCCGTATCGCTTCGCTCGCGGGATGACAAAAAAAAAGGGGGGGGGGGGGGCTTGCGAATACTTCACCCCGCTCAGAATTCCGCAGGGGTCGAATGCTCAATCGCATTGGGTCGCAGGCTCATTCGCCTGCTCCTGAGCGGAATCTTAAAACAAAGTATTCGCAACGCGAAAGCCTTTAATTGCATTGCTACGCAATACTTTAATTAAGATTCCGCATCACGCTACACTTCGTTTCGCGGTGCGGAATTCAGAATAAGAGTATTGCGTGGCATTAAGAGTACTGCTTGCTACGTACGAATCGGAGTTCGGCTTACGCCTCACGCTTTTAGACCTCAACTTTTCAAAACAACTTCGCTAACGCTCGTTCTTTTGAAAAGTTGCGCTAAGGCTTGGCTGTGTCTTGCCAAGCCACTCTGCTGCAAAGTTACTCTTAACATAAAAGTTACTTCACAGCAGAGGCTTGGATTTTTCACATTGAAAAATCCAAGCAATGCGCAAGTATTGTTGCGCCGTAGGCGAAACCATACGCCAGCGCTGTTAAAGTATTCGCAACGCGAATTCCGATTAATGCGAGCGAAAGCGAGCAATCAAAGCATGAATGAAATGAATTCCGATTCCCGCGCGAGCGATAGCGAGCGCAACTATTAACTATTCGTTATTAACTAACCTCATTACTCATTACTCATTACTCATTACTCATTACTCATTACTCATTACTCATTACTCATTACTCATTACTCATTACTCATTACTCATTACTCATTACTCATTACTCCTTACTAATTACTAATTACTCCTTACTAATTATTCCTTACTCCTTACTCCTTATTCATTATTAACTTCCCATTGACAACAACTCCCACAACATAGTATGCTTAAGGTATGGAATCACATGAAAGTCAGATTGTAATTTATGAGACCGACGAAAACGGGTCACAAATTGATGTACGTTTAGAAAACGAAACGGTATGGTTGACGCAGGAGCAAATGAGCGAGTTGTTTGATAGAAGTCAGGCTACTATATCTGGACACATTGCAAACATATTTCGCGAAGGAGAACTCGACAAAACAAAATCAACTCTTATAAGATACGATGATTTTGAGCAAATCATAGAAACTCCTGCTCAAGACAATTTTATCGGAAATCCCGATAAAATTAACCCCAGCTCAGAGAGTGAACTTGAAACAGCAGAATCCGAAGATTTAGTGCTGTTTGCAGAGACGCAAAGTAATGATGTAAAACTTGTAAACGCAAAGTTAAGTGCTGGCAGACCTGTGCAATATTACAACCTTGATGTTATTATTTCTGTTGGTTACAGGGTAAAGTCTGTTCAAGGGACGCGTTTTAGGCAGTGGGCGACTGAAAGATTACGCGAATATTTGACGCAAGGTTTTACGATGAACGATGAGTTTTTGAAAAATAGCGGTGGCGGAGCATATTGGAAAAAACTGCTTTCGCGCATTCGTGACATCAGAAGTAGCGAAAAAGTGTTCTACCGGCAAGTGATCGATTTATATGCCACTAGTAGCGATTATGACCCAAAATCATTGCACTCAGTAGAGTTCTTTAAAATTATTCAAAACAAATTTCATTATGCAGTTCACAGGCACACCGCAGCAGAGATAATATATGACCGCGCAGATGCAGAGAAAGATTTCATGGGGTTAACTGTCTTTGCAGGCGATTTGCCCGTTCTTGATGAAGTCAGAATCGCGAAAAACTATTTAAGCATAAACGAGTTGGAAAAGTTAAACAGATTAGTATCTGCGTATTTTGATTTAGCAGAAGCGCAGGCGATTGAGAACAAAGAAATGCGAATGTCTGACCACTTAAAAGCACTTGATAATCTGATGAGTATCTATGGCGAAGGTGTTTTAGGAAATGCAGGCAAAGTCAGTCACCACGAAGCAATCGAAAAAGCAGAGAAAGAGTATAGAAAATACCAAGTGAAAACGCTAAGTGGCGCAGAAAAAGACTACTTAAACGCACTAAAAGAGATTGAAAACAAGGCGAAAGAGTTAACTAACGAGTAAAAGGTTCTGAATTCGCTTCGCTCATACTTTACCCCTTGTCATCCCGTAGCGCACGCCAGTGCGCGACACGGGATCTGCCTTATTCGCACGTAACGTACATTCTTGCTAATCGCAGGTCCCGCATCGCATTCGCTTGCGGGATGACAAGTGGGGGTGCTTGCGAGTACTTCACCTCACTCAGAATTCCGCACGCAGATGCGGAATCTTAAAACGAAGTATTGCGCAGCAATGCGATTGAAGGAGTTCGCTACGCTCACAGGGTCAAATGGGGTCAAATGGGGTCAAATGCTCATTCGCATTTTCCTTCGCATTTTCCTGCGCTGGGTCAAATGGGGTCAAATGCTCATTCGCTGGGTCAAATGCTCAATCGCATTTTCCTCCGTTCGCATTTTCCTCCATTTCAAGATTCCTCATCACGCTACACTTCGTTTCGCGGTGCGGAATTCAGAGTAGGAGTATTGGGTGGCATTA
>JAISFQ010000012.1 GCA_031263495.1 Candidatus Nutricula glyptotermitis | reverse complement strand
GTAGACAAAAACGACGAAGGCTTCACAAACCCAACAAAGCCAATCGGTTCGTTCTACACGAAAGATCAGGCAGATGCGTTTTCTAAGGAAACTAGTTTCAAGTTCATTGAAGATTCAGGTCGCGGTTACAGACGAGTCGTCGCAAGTCCTGCGCCATTGGAAGTCTTAGAGATTAACACTGTAAAGCAAGTGTTGGATTCTGGAAAGATTGTGATTGCAGGCGGAGGTGGCGGGATACCAGTCGTAGAGGAAAGCGGCGGGTATATCCGAGCAGACGCAGTCATCGACAAAGACTTCTGTGCTGAACTGTTGGCTGAAAAGGTAAAAGCAGATTACCTGTTCATACTGACAGCAGTCGAGAAAGTTGCGATCAACTTTGGAAAGCCAAATGAGCAGTGGCTTTCGTCTGCAACTGTTTCGGAGTTGGACAAGTACATCGCCGAAGGGCATTTTGCCCCAGGTTCCATGCTCCCGAAAGTTCAAGCAGCGCAAAAGTTCGTCCGCCAAGGGTTCGGCAATGCAGTGATTACGTCGCTGGACGCGGCGTTTGATGCGTGGCAGGGGAAGACTGGCACGTTGATAACTGCGTAAGTGCAGTGCGCTTGAATCGGAGTTCAGGCTACGCCTTCACACTCTGATAGCACTGCGCCAGCGTACACTCCGGCTATCGCCTCGTGCCCGCTGGGGTTACGCAAGAATCGGAATTCGCCTATCGGCTCATACTCTGATTGCTCACGTTTCACTGAGTGCGCTTGAATCGGAGTTCAGGCTACACCTTCACACTTTTATTGCTCGCTTCGCTCGCAGGAATCGGAATTCGTAGGCGAATACTCTGACAGCGCTGACGTCGGCGTACGCTCCGCGCTCGCCGACTTGCACGTGGCTTGGGTTTGTGAAACAAACCCAAGCCTGCTCTGATATGAACTTTGCCCTCCTATATTTCGGACAAGGGGAAATCGCCCGATTTCCCCTTGTCTAACTCCCGTGTGGTAGAGTTCGCATAACACTTCACCACAGAATTCCGCACGCAGATGCGGAATCTTAATTAAAGTATTGCGTAGCAATGCGAATAAACGGAATTCATTTCATTCATACTCTAATAGCGTTGCGTTTCACGCAACACGCTTGAATCGGAGTTCAGGCTACGCCTTCACACTTTTATTGCTCGCTTCGCTCGCAGGAATCGGAATTCGCCTATCGGCTCATGCTCTGATTGCACTGCGTTTCACTGAGTGCGTTTGAATCGGAGTTCAGGCTGCGTCTTCACACTCTGATTTCACGAACCACGTTCGCATTGCTTGGATTTTCCATCCTGGAAAATCCAAGCCTCTGCTGTGAAGCAACTTTTATATAAAAGAGCAACTTTGCAGCAGAGTGGCTTGGCTTGCCTCTGGCAAGCCAAGCCTTAGCGCAACATACACAACAACAAGCGCAAGCGAATTTGTTTTGTGTGTTGCGGAGTAAAAGTGTGAGCGTAAGCGAACTCCGTTTTATACGTAGCGAGCAGTACTCATAATACCACGCAGTACTCCTACTCTGAATTCCGCACCGCGAAACGAAGTGTAGCGTGATGCGGAATCTTAATAAATGTGTGAATGAAATGAACTCTATAGAATCGGCATTGCTACGCAATAGGGTCGAATGCTCATTCGCATTCTCCTTTCAAGATTCCTGCCTACGCAGGAATTCTGAGGTAAAGCATGAGGCGCAAGCCGAATTCCAAACAAAGCGCGAGCG
Organism: Candidatus Nutricula glyptotermitis; assembly: GCA_031263495.1. Classification (GTDB taxonomy): domain Bacteria; phylum Actinomycetota; class Actinomycetes; order Actinomycetales; family Bifidobacteriaceae; genus Nutricula; species Nutricula glyptotermitis. The sequence continues at coordinate 10,832 of JAISFQ010000012.1, read as the reverse complement.
AAGCGAGCGCAACAAGCGAATGGAATAACACAACTCTATTTCTAAAAACAACTCGTAAGCAGAGTAGCGAGGTTAATCCGAGCAATAAAAGCATGAGGCGCAAGCCGAACTCCCTCCCTTGTCATCCCGCAAGCGAAGCGATGCGGGATCTGTGGTAGCGAGAATAAACTTACAGTTCTTGAATGCAGATCCCGTGTCGCGCGTTTCACGCGCTACGGGATGACAAAGGGTGACGTAACCACGCGTGCGGCAACAATGCACAACTCCAGCGGGCGCAAAGCGCACGCTGACGCAGTGCAATAAAAGTATGAGCGCAAAGCGCGAATTCCGATTCCCGCGCGAGCGAAGCGAGCGCAATTATTAACTATTAACTAAGCGCAGTGATTAATTATTAACTGCGCGATAGCGCAAAGCGTGCACTGACCTGACAAACGAGCACCGTAAACTCGAATCCTTGCATTAACTCCCTGTTCACGCCCTATTGACACGCGCTCCAAAACTGTGCTATGCTTTAATTAATGAGTAATGATTAGTTAGTAGTGAGTAATTGGGATGGAGTTCGCGCTTCGCGCTCACACAAGTTTTAAGATTCCGCATCGGAGTGCGGAATTCTGAGAGAGAGTGTGAGCGAATGCTGGAGAGAATGCGGTTGAGCATTCGACCTCATCCGAATCAATTACTCCTTACTCATTATACATTACTCATTGAAATTAAGGAGGTGATAGATGGCAGAAGTCTAAAAGCATGACTGACGTTAATTTGTGCAGGTGGATGCGCAGATTCGTAGGGTGGTCGTTTTGTTATGTTCTAAATTAAATAGTAATGGAGTTGTAATCCGTGAAACCGTGAGCAAAATCCTTTTATGCTTTTTGTAATTATGTAATTGTTGTAAGGAGGTTAAGATGGATTACAAAAAAGTTGCAAATGATGTGATTGATTATGCGGGCGGTGCGGATAATATTAAAGAAGCCGTGAACTGCATGACTCGTTTGCGTATGGAAGTTGTCGATTTCAATAAAGTTGACATTGACAAACTTAAAGGTATTGAAGGCATTGTGACTGCGCAAGTCAAAGGCAGTCAAATACAGGTCATTATTGGACCGCATGTTCCAAAAGTTATTGCTGAATTCCCAGAAACTATCGCCACAAGTGTAGAGGGCGAAGAGTTTCTTACGGAGTTTGAAGATACTGCGGAAGTGGCAGGTAAGGAAGTTAAAAAGGAAGGTAGGGGTGTAAAAGACGTCATAGATTCTGCGATTCTTACATTTTCTGGTTTCTTTTTCCCAACAGTTTTGGCACTTGGTGGCGCAGGCATGATTAAAGGTGTTCTTGCGATTTTGACTACTGCGAATGCTATAACTGATGCGGATTCGGCGTATAAAGTGATAAATATGTTAGCCGATGGCATTTTCTATTTCCTACCATTCTTTCTTGCTGTTTCAGTTGCGGAAAAGATGAAAACGAACAAGTTTTTGGCACTAGTTTTGGCTGCGACGCTGATGTACCCGACTATGGTTGATGGTGCGGCTGCGATTTCAGAAGGTGGAGACTCTGCACTTAGCCTGTTTGGACTGCCGATTCCGCTTGTAAACTACTCAGGGTCAGTGGTTCCGATCATTCTGAGCGTGATTCTATTGAAGTACGTTTACAATTTTCTGGACAAGTATATTCCAAAGGCGCTTGAATACGTAGTGACGTCGTCTTTGGCATTGCTTATTACTGGCACTGTGATGCTTTCGGCACTTGCACCGTTTGGGAACTATTTAGGTGGTGCGTTAATAGGGTTTTTCGTGTGGCTTTTTGCAGTTGCAGGACCGATTGCGCCGATGCTTTTGGCAGCCGTGTTCCCATTGCTCGTTATAGGCGGAATGAACATGGCAGTAGTTCCAGTTTTTGTCACTAATATTGCGACACTTGGTTATGATACGTTTATCTTGCCATACATGGTCATTTGCAATATTAACATGGGCATTGCGGCACTCGTCATTGCGCTGAAAACTAGGCAAGCCAAAATGCGTACACTAGGCATTTCAACAGGCATAACCGCACTTTTGGGCATTACTGAGCCTGCGATGTATGGAGTCGTGTTGAGATATCGCAGACCGTTCGCAGCAGTCATGATTGCGAATGCTATAAGTGGTTTGGCAGTCGGCATTTTGCAAGTGAAAACGTATGCCATAGCAGGTTGGGCACTGACTGCAATTCCTGGTTATCTTGCACCAGAAGGCATGCAAAACTTCTATTTTGGCATCGCGTGCATGGTGCTCGGTTCTGTTTCAGCGTTTATATTAACGTGGATTTTGACACCGAAATCGCTGTTGGAGGAGGTATAGGCTATATTGTAAGTTATGGAGATTCAAAAGATTCTGAACAACAACGCTGTTTTGGCTAGCATGCCGAACGGACAGAAAGTCGTTGTCATCGGAAAGGGGATTGCGTTCAAAAAGCGCACAGGAGATGAAGTGCAGGTAAATGATACGCATGTTAAGATTTACAAGCCTGAAAAGGAAGGTTTGGTGCAAAAACTCTCCCAGCTACTTGATGAAATCCCTATTGAACATATAAAAGTTTCGAACGAAATCATCGATACTGCGAGAAAAATGCTTGGAAACATAGACGAACGCATTTTTCTTACGCTTATTGACCACATTTCGTTTGCGATTGAGAGGCAGGAGCAGGGCATTGAGTTTCATGATACGTTATGGGAGATTCAGTCACTTTATCCACGTGAATTTGAAGTTGCTGGATTTGCGATTGACATTATTCAACACAGACTCGGTGTCCGTCTGCCTCGTGCAGAAGCATCTTTCTTTGCATTCCATTTTGTGAACGCGAACACCGATGTTTTAAGCAAAGCGCGTGACATGATGCAGTTAATAACAGGCATTTTGGACATTATTAAGGCAGAGTTTGACTGCATGATAAGTGAAAATGACCCAAAATATGCTCGTTTTATGACGCATTTGAAGTACTTTTCAGGAATCGTTCTGCATTCCAAGCAAAACGGCAGTGAGTACCCTAAATCAGGCATGAATTCCCTGCTAAACCTTGCATTTCAGAACTTGAAAGCGGAAAGGCGAGTAGTCGATAAAATAGGCGATTATGTTAGCGCGACTTATGATTATCAGATGTCAGATGACGACAGAAACTATCTTATCTTACATCTAAAACAGATTAAAAAGGAGGAAAAATGACAGAAAAAGCATTTCCTGAAGGTTTTTTGTGGGGCGGAGCGACTGCCGCTAACCAATGTGAGGGCGCATATTTGGCAGACGGTAAGGGGTTATCGACCGCAGATGCGTTGCCAGGTGGTAAAATACGCCTAGATTTGTTATCAGGTTACCATGATTTGACGATTGATGCCACGAAGTACACATACCCATCGCATGATGCAATAGACATGTATCATCGCTACAAGGAGGACATAAAACTGTTCGCTGAAATGGGGTTTAAATGTTACAGAATATCAATCAACTGGGCTCGCATATTCCCAAACGGCTGCGAATCAGAGCCAAATGAACTTGGTTTACAGTTTTATGACGATGTCTTTGATGAACTCACGAAGTATAATATCGAACCGCTTGTGACGATTTCGCACTATGAAATGCCACTTCACTTGGCGAAAAAGTATCGCGGATGGAGTAGTCGTGAAGTGATAGATTATTATTTGCGATTTGCGGAAACTTTATTTGAGCGTTACAAAGATAAAGTCAAGTATTGGCTTACGTTTAACGAAGTCAATAATGCGCTTTTGATGCCTATATTAGCACTAGGATTCGGTGTGCAAGCAGGCGATAAGAGCAGGCAAAGGCTACTTTACCAGTCGTTCCATCATCAAGCAGTGGCGAATGCAAAGGCGATTCGGCTTGCAGAAAGGATAATGCCTGATGCTGTGCTTGGGATAATGTGTATGTCAGCACCTATTTATCCATATTCGTCAAACCCAGATGACGTTTTAACAGCGTTTAACCGTGAGCGCGAATATACATATTTTTGTGCAGATGTTACGATAAAAGGCAAGTATCCATACTATGCGAAAGATTACTTTGCAAAACATGGCATTGAACTGGACATTCGTGATGGTGATGCAGAGTTAATCAGCAAGTATCGCTCAAAGTTTCTTGCAATCAGTTATTATATGTCAGTTACAGAAAAGGCAGATAAGCAGGAGTTTTGTGCAACACCTGGCAGCATTTTAGGCGGTGTCGACAATCCATATCTCAAATCAAGTGATTGGGGGTGGCAGATTGACCCGAAAGGCTTGCATATATTACTTCACAAACTCTATGACAGATATGAAGTACCGCTGTTTATTGCAGAAAATGGGCTCGGCGCGAAGGACAAAGTTGAACCTGACGGGAGCATTCATGACAGTTACAGAATCGGCTATTTGCGTAAGCACATCAAGGCAATTAAGCGTGCTGTACAGGAGAATGTCGAGGTCATGGGCTATACGATGTGGGGACCGATTGACATAGTAAGCGCATCAACTGGCGAATATGCGAAACGCTATGGTTTCATTTACGTAAACAAGCATGACGATGGTTCAGGCGATTTTGCACGTAGCAAAAAGGATTCGTTTTATTGGTACAAAAGGGTCATCCAGTCAAACGGCGAGGATTTAGAGTAGGTGCACGCATGAATGACACAACGATTTATTCCCCAGTTGCTGGCACAGTTTTGGCACTTACTGATATAGCCGATGAAGTTTTTCGGACTGAAATGCTTGGAAAAACAGTCATAATTCGCCCAGAACTTGCAGATGCAGTCGACATAATTGCAGGAAACGATGGCGTAATTTCCGCACTTTTTCCTACTGGACACGCATTTTGCATTACGACAGACTCGGGAATTGAAGTTTTGGTTCATATTGGCGTGGATACAGTCGAGCTGAAAGGCAAAGGCTTTGTTCAGCACAAAAAACAAGGCGACAGAGTGCATGCAGGCGAAAAAGTGCTTACAGTAAACACTAAGTTACTTGCCGATTTGGGCTACGACATTTCGGTTCCGGTCGTGATTACAAATTCATACGAGTTTAAGAGCGTTGACGTGCTTGTAAATGTCGGAGATGAGGTGCGAAGTGGGGATGGAGTGCTTTTAATGAGTAGTTAGGAATGAGTAAGGAGTAGGTTGTTAATGAGTAATTAGTAATGAGTAAGGAGTAATGAAATTCGGAGTTCGGCTTACGCCTCACGCTTTTATTGCTCGCTTCGCTCATACTCCACCTCAGAATTCCGCACAACTCCCTCTCAGAATTCCACACGTAGATGCGGAATCTTAATTAAAAGCATGAGCGACAGCGAATGCATTTAATGGTGTTCGCTTGCGCTCACACTATTTTTAAGATTCCGCATCACGCTATACTTCGTTTCGCGGTGCGGAATTCAGAAAAAAAAGTACTTTACCTTTCTCAGAACCCTGCATGCCCTTTTACACATTAATCCCTGCTTCGGCGAGTGCTTGGTCTAAGGGGATGCCTAATGAGGGGTCTTTTTTGTATTCCTTAATATACGCATCCCATTCACCCAAAGTTTCATCGCCGATAATGAAATCGTCGTCATCGCCAGCAATCACATTGACTATATGCTTTAGAGTAATCTCAATCGCCTGAAGCCGTTGCTCAATAATGCTTAACTCTTTAGTTGTCATGTTACCTCCTTATCTTATACGCTTCGCCTCTGTGCAATATTTCTAGAACAACCACTTCATCGGGGAGTTCTCTGCTGAAAAATATGCGGTAATCGCCAGGCCTTCGCGCGGAATACATCCTTGCGTCGCCTATAAGGTTGAATGTCGCCTTCTGGTGGGTTTTTTGCAAGTTTTCTCAAAGCAAGACCCACGCGTTCTTTGTTTTCCACACTCAAACGCTTTAATTGCTTGTCTGCTGCACGGCGAAGTGTCAGTTTCATATAATTATTTTAGCACACTTTTCATATGTGCGTCAACAATACCTCTTGTCATTGAAGGAGAACGCTAGAATCTAGCGATCGTTGTGCCACCACACTTGTCATACCTAGGTGTACTCCTTTTGTCATCCCGTAGCGCATTACGTGCTATTTTTTGTCATCCCGCAAAAGTGCAAAGCACGCGACACGGGATCTGCTTTCTTCGCGCGTAACGTACTTTCTCGCTGATCACAGATCCCGTGTCGCATTCGCTTACGGGATGACAAAGTACTTCTCGCTAATACTCCCTCTCAGAATTCCGCACAACTCCCTCTCAGAATTCCGCACAACTCCCTCTCAGAATTCCGCACAACTCCCTCTCAGAATTCCGCACGTAGATGCGGAATCTTAATTAAAGCATGAGCGAAGCGAATTCCGAATCAATTACTCATTACTCATTACTCATTACTCATTACTCATTACTCATTACTCATTACTCATTACTCATTACTCATTACTCATTACTCATTAATTTACAAATCCTTGACCCAATCTTTATTAAAAACGCTTGACACCAATTTCCAAACCTAGCACAATTATAAGTGAAGGGATGAATATGAATAAAATAGCCAAGACGGTTATTGCAGTGGTTGCTGTGTTCGCGCTGAGTGCGTGTGGCAACGGAAGCGCAGGAAGCAATTCTGCGGATGGTTCGATTACTGTTATCTCGCGAGAAGGCGGTAGCGGAACCAAGAGTGCGTTCGAGGAACTGTTTGAGTTACTTGATGCAGACGGGAATGGGTTGACTGTCGCTTCAGCGGAAGTTACGAGTTCAACCGCGGTAATGCTGACGAGTGTGCAAACTGACGTCAATGCGATTGGTTACATTTCGTTAGGATCGATGAGCGACACTGTGAAAGCGTTGGCAATCGATGGCACGGCTGCAACGCGCGAAAATGCGGCGAGTGGTGCGTATAAAATCGTGCGACCATTTGCTGTAACGACGCTTGGTGCGCCTGAAGGAATCGCGAAGGAGTTTGTCGACTACATATTAAGTCCTGCTGGGCGTGCTGTAATCGATGAAAACGGTTACATCGCGTCGGGCACTGAAAGCGACATTGAACTTACAGCAACTGGCAATTTGAGCGTTTGCGGATCGTCATCTGTCGCGCCAGTGATGGAGAAACTTAAAGAATCTTACGAAAGTGCGAATAAAAACGTCAAGGTTGAGATTCAGCAAAGTAATTCGTCGACCGGAATCAGTAACACAATCGATGGAACGTGCAAGATTGGCATGTCATCACGCGATTTGAAGGACTCTGAGAAGTCGAAGGGCGTGATTGAAACCAAAATCGCGACTGACGGAATCGCAGTAATTGTGAACAACGAAAATGCAGTAACGGATCTTACGAAAGAGCAAGTAAGGGCGATATTTGCAGGCGAAACTGTGAGTTGGAAGGACGTGGGTTAATCTCGTGCGCGGAAATGTTGGGCAGGCAGGAAAGAGTAGGTAAAAGTGGCAAAAGTTAGAGAAAGCGTGATGCGGATTGTGTTTTTACTTACCGCATTGATGAGCGTACTATGCGTGCTATTCGTATGCTTTTTCCTGTTCACGAACGGTTTACCAGCGATTGCGAAAATCGGACCGCTTGACTTCTTGGGCGGTATCAAATGGAAACCTGAGAGTAATGAATTCGGCATATTCCCGATGATTTTGGGAAGTCTGTATGTAACGTGTGGCGCAATCATTTTAGGCGTGCCAATCGGCATACTGACTGCCGTTTTCATTGCTTTCTTCTGCCCAACTCGCATAAAAAGTGCCGTGGAATTCGTCACATCGCTGATGGCAGGCATTCCGTCAATAATCTATGGATTTTTCGGACTTACCGTGCTCGTGCCACTAATTAACGACGTTTTCGGTGTGCGCGGTAAGGGAATATTGGCAGCGTCTGTGTTGCTTGCGATTATGATATTGCCTACTATTATCAGCATTTCGCAACAGGCATTAGAAGCAGTTCAGCGGTCATATTTCGAAGGCGCGATAGCACTTGGCGCGAGTAAGGAACGGAGCGTGTTTTTCGTAGTATTACCTGCTGCAAAGTCTGGAGTTTTGGCGTCGATAGTGCTTGGAATCGGGCGTGCAATAGGGGAAACTATGGCTGTCGTGATGGTCGCGGGCAATCAGGCAGTGATTCCTGAAAGCGTTTTTGATGGTGTGCGCACGATGACGACTAATATCGTGCTTGAGATGGGATATGCTGCCGATTTGCACAGGGAAGCGCTAATCGCAACTGGCGTCGTGCTATTCGTTTTCATACTGCTAATCAACATGCTGTTCTCGATTTTACGCAGTAAGGAGAGGGTGCAATGAACAATAAAGCAACGCAAGGTAAGGATTTACTGTCGGTCATTTTGCGCGGAATCACCGTCGCAGCAGCAGTAATAACAGGCGTAACAGTGGCGATAATCGTCGGTTATATATTAATTAAAGGCATACCGAGTATAGACTCGTCGCTGTTTGCCTTAAATTACACTTCCGACAACCAATCACTTACGACTTCGTTCATAAACACCGTGCTCATGACTGCATTAGCACTCGTAATCGCAGTTCCATTAGGAGTCGGTGCAGCGATTTACTTGACCGAATACACGCGTAACAGTGGTAAATTAGTGACACTAATCAGATACGCCGCAGAAACGCTAGCAGGCATTCCATCGATAGTCTACGGCTTGTTCGGGATGCTGTTCTTCGTAGTTTCACTGCGAATGGGCTTTTCACTGCTCGCAGGGTCACTCACAATCGCAATCATGGTGTTACCGACTATCATGCGGACGAGTGAGGAAGCGTTGTTATCAGTTCCGATGCAATATCGCGAAGGTGCATTCGCGCTCGGAGCAGGCAAATTGCGGACAGTGTTCAGAGTCATACTGCCAGCAGCGTCAAGCGGAATACTCTCAGGCATGATACTCGCAATCGGCAGAATCGTAGGCGAAAGTGCGGCATTAATTTTTACCGCAGGGACAGTCGCCGAGTTCCCGACAAGCGTATTTTCATCGACACGGACACTCAGCGTGCATATGTATTCGCTCGCAAGTGAAGGCTTGCACATCGATAAAGCATACGCGACCGCCGTGGTTTTGCTCGCACTAGTTGCGATAATCAACGCCGCGGCACTTTTAGTAATGAGACGCATAACGAAAGGAAGGCAACATTTGTGAAACTAACGCAGACAATCATCACGATTGCATAAAAATCACCGATTTGGACGTATATTACAGCGACTTCAAGGCACTCGAAAGCATAAATATGCAAATCGACCACTTGGAAATCACTGCGTTAATCGGTCCATCGGGTTGCGGTAAGTCGACGTTATTAAAGACTATCAACCGCATGAATGACTTAATCGACGGCTTCCATATCAAGGGCAAAGTCGAGTTAGACGGCAAGAATATATACGAAAGTTTTGATGTAAATCAGTTACGGAAGCGCGTTGGCATGGTGTTTCAGAAGCCGAATCCGTTCCCGATGAGCATTTATGACAACATCGTATTCGGTCCAAAAACTCATGGCGTAAAGGCGAAAGATGAGTTAGATGAGATAGTCGAAAAATCACTGAAACGCGCCGCGCTGTTTGACAGAGTTAAGGATAAGCTACACAAACCTGCACTTGCACTTTCGGGCGGTGAGCAGCAAAGACTTTGCATTGCACGAGCGATTGCCATCAACCCAGAAGTGCTTCTTTTGGACGAACCTACTAGCGCGCTTGACCCAATCGCCACCGAAAAGATTGAAGAGACTGTGCTCGAACTTAAAAAAAGGTATACTATAATTATAGTGACACACAACATGCAACAAGCAAAACGCATTTCTGACAAAACTGCGTTCTTCCTGCTCGGCAAGTTGACGGAATTCGCGCCCACTGAGCAGATATTCAACCAACCAGTCGACAAAGCGACAAGGGCGTATATAAAGGGGAAGTTCGGATGATTGTATACGTCAAAACCGCAGACGCGAATCTTAAGAACAGAATTAAGGACGCGCTCAAAGATCAGGTCAATACGCTTCGCATTTATGACACATCGGAGAAGTTTTGGACGAAAGTCGCTCGCAAAACGCCGACTATGATTATCTTCGACATACGAAACGCCAGTTCAGGACAACTTTACAACATCAAACGCGTCCGCAAAAGTAAGTTATTAGCACTTCGCCGAGCGCCGATTCTCGCAATATCGCACGAAATCTCAGAGGAACACGTAGTCAAAGTGCTAAACACTGGCGCAGATGACGTGCTCGCATCGCCATTTTCCAACGAAATACTGATCGCGCGCATCGAAGCAATCGCTCGCCGTGCAGAACGCCAAACGAATCACATGGCGCAAAAGAAAATGCAGATTGGCGACCTGAAAATCAATCCGTGGAAGGCAAATGTCTATGTCCGCGATGAAAAAATCTATCTCACAGCCACCGAATTCGACATCTTGCATTACCTTTACAAGAACAAAAACACCATCGTTTCCAAAATCGACATCGCACTCGCCGTTTGGGGTTACGATGACTACCAAATCATGCAGTCCCTAAACACACACATCTTAAATCTACGCAAAAAACTTGGCGTCGCACGAGATTTGGTGCAGACTGTGCGCAGTAAAGGGTATATGCTTACGAATGAGTGAGGAATAATGAATAAGTAATAATGAGTAGTTAGTAATGAGTAAGGAATAATGAATAATAAGATTCGGAGTTCGGCTTACGCCTCACGCTTTGATAGCACTGCGTTTCACGCAGTGCGTTTGAATCGGAGTTCGCTTACGCTCACAGGGTCAAATGGGGTCAAATGCTCAATCGCATTTTCCTCCGTTCGCATTTTCCTCCATTTCAAGATTCCTCATCACGCTACACTTCGTTTCGCGGTGCGGAATTCAGAGTAGGAGTATTGGGTGGCATTA
>JAISFQ010000035.1 GCA_031263495.1 Candidatus Nutricula glyptotermitis | reverse complement strand
AACCATACCACCTAACACATTACTCATTAATCTGTAATACTTACTGATTACTCATTACTAAATACTCATTACTCATTCCACATAACTCATTACTCATTACTCACTACTCATTATTCATTATTTGCACTCCGCAGTACAGTTGTGTATACTTTTAAGTAACAAATAATTAACAAGTGATGAACGAATGCGAATTCTGAATCTAATTATTAATTATTAGTCTGTGCATTAAATCAAGGAGGCTATGCATATGGAGACGAAGATTAGGAAGATTGTGCTCGCATATTCGGGCGGATTGGATACTTCGATTATGATTCCATGGTTGAGAGAGAATTATGGTAATCCTGAAATAATTGCTGTTGCAGCAAATGTAGGACAAGGCGGCGAGCTTATTGACTTGGAGCAAAGAGCTCTGGCTACTGGTGCCACTAAGTATTATGAAGTTGACCTGCGTGAGGAGTTTGCGCGTGATTACATATTTGAAGGACTGAAACTTGGAGCAAAGTATGAGAATGTTTACCTGCTCGGAACTGCATTCGCACGTCCTGTAATTGCGAAAGCACTTGTAAAAATTGCCACTCAGGAAAATGCGGATGCGATTGCGCACGGTTGCACTGGTAAAGGTAATGATCAAGTGCGTTTTGAGTTGGGATTTAAAGCGTTTTTGCCCGATGCAAAAGTGATTGCTCCTTGGCGTGAGTGGGAATTGAAGTCTCGTGATGATGAAATTGATTATGCTGAAGCGCGAGGAATTAAGCTTACAGTAAGTCGTGAAACAAATTATTCGAAAGATAAGAACTTGTGGCATTTATCGCACGAAGGGTTAGACTTGGAAAATCCTGCAAATGCGCCTAAATTGGATGATATTTTAGAACTTGCAGTAACTCCTGAAAATGCTCCTGACACGCCAACATATGTGACACTGCACTTTGAAAGAGGTGTACCGACAGCGTTGAATGACAAAGAACTATCTCCTGCAAACTTGATTAAGGCGTTGAACAAAGTTGGTGGTGAAAATGGCATCGGAATCGTAGATATGGTGGAAAATAGACTAGTTGGAATGAAATCCAGAGGTGTTTATGAAACGCCAGGAGGTGCTGTTTTGTATAAGGCGGCTGAACTTTTGCGCACGATTACTTTAGATAAAGAAACTCAGCACTTTATGGATCACGTCGGTATAAAATTTGGCGAGATTGTATATAATGGACAATGGTTTACGCCTCTTAGAGAAGCACTTTCATCATTCGCCGCGACTGCAAACGAAAATGTATGCGGAGATGTGAAGTTAAAGTTGTACAAAGGAAATGTTGAGCCAGCAGGAGTTACGAGTTCAAAGTCGCTCTATTCAGAACAGATTGCATCGTTTGACACTGACGATTCGTTTACCCACTCAGATGCAGCAGGTTTCATAAATTTGTTTGGATTACCGATAAAAGTGCGCGCTGAGCTGTTGGAAAAACTGGAAGTTACAGAAAGGTAAGTAAAAATGGCACTATGGTCATCAGGTTTTCATGAAGATGTAAGCGAAGTTATGCATGACTTTAATTCATCAATCGTTGCCGATTCGCTGATGTATGCAGTGGATATTGAAGGGTCAATTGCGCATGCAAACATGCTTGGCAGGCAGGGAATTATAGGTACTGTTGAAGCAAATGAGATAGTCGATGCACTGCAAAAAATAAAAGATGATATCGACTCAGGAGTACTCAAAATCGATAAAAACGCGGAGGATATCCATACGTTTATCGAGGAGGAATTGACTGCTCGAATAGGCAATGTCGGCAAAGAACTGCATACTGCTCGCAGTCGCAACGGTCAAGTCGCATTAGATATTAGATTGTATACATCCAAGCGTTTATCAGTACTTATACACAAAACGCATGAGTTAATAACGGAACTTACGAACCAGGCGGAGAGCAACTTGAATACAATAATGCCTGGTTATACGCATTTACAACCTGCACAAGTTATCACTTACGCACACTATTTAATGTCATATGTTTCAATGTTTCTGCGCGATACAGAGCGATTTCGCGAGGCAAAAGATAGGACGGAAGTTTCTCCTTTAGGTGCCGCTGCTTTAGCTGGCACACCATTTCCAATCGACCTTCGCTACACAGCGAAACAACTTGGATTTGCCAAAATTTTTGACAACAGTTTGGATGCAGTCAGTGATCGTGATTTTGCGCTTGATACAGTTTATGCGCTTTCGACTTTGATGGTACATTTATCACAGTTTTCGGCACAGATTGTCATATTTTCCTCACAAGAGTTTGGTTTTCTTACTGTTAGTGACGCATTTACGACAGGTTCTAGCATTATGCCACAGAAAAAGAACGTAGACGCAGCAGAACTTCTTCGCGCCAAATCTGCTAGGATTTTCGCGAATCTCATCGCGATGTTCGCAATTTTGAAAGATTTGCCACCCGCATACAATAAGGATTTACAAGAGACTAAGGAACTGTTGTTTGAGTCAATAGATATCACAGAGAAATCGCTTTCAGTATTTACTGCAATGATTAAAGATACACTCCCAAATACGGACAATATGCGAAATGCGGCGTCTCATGGCTTTTTGAATGCAACTGATGCTGCAGATTATCTTGTGCGTAAAGGCGTGCCATTCCGTGACGCTTATCGTACAGTTAGCAATCTTATCCGAACGGCAGTGCAAGAAAATAAAACATTGGAAACGCTCACTATTGACGAATACAAGGCTGCCTCACCACTTTTTGACGACGACATTTATGCCACAATTGACCTCGCTGCATCGCTGAGCAATCGCGATTCACATGGCGGTGCTGCACCTGATAGAGTTAAGGAACAGATTCAAAATGCGCGGAATCGTCTGAGTGCGATTTAATTGCATTGCTACGCAATACTTTATTTTAAGACCCCGCATCGGAGTGCGGGGTTCTGAGTGGGAGTGTGTGCGAGGTTCTGAGTACCCTCTTGTCATCTAGTAAGCGAACTCCATAAAAAGTTAATGAATTCACAACACTATTTAATGTTTCATGGAATCGGCTACCACCCAAACTCCCATAACCTGAACTTAACTACGAAAATACTGTATACTTAAAATAGTGCAAAATGAAACAGAACGCTTTGCTGGAGTTGTGAAACTCGGTGTTGATGTCGGCAAAAAACGGATTGGCGTGGCGAAAGTCGAGCCCAATTCTACTTTTGCATATGATATTGATACGGTCACGCTAGAAAACGATGATAGGGGAGTGGAGAGCATAACGGAACTTGTGCACGAAAATGGCGCAGGGCTTGTCTATGTGGGATTGCCACTTTCGCTGTCTGGCGAGAATTCGGAACTTACTAATTACGTGATTGATTGGGCTGAAGAACTTTGCGAAGTGGTAGACGCAGAAATTAGGCTGTGTGACGAGCGGTTTTCGTCATCAGTTGCGCATTCTAAACTGTTTGAGGCAGGTAGAAAGTCAAAAAAGCATCGCAAGGTGATTGACAGGTGTGCGGCAAGGGAAATTTTGCAAAATGCGCTTGATTTTGAGGCGCAAAACGGTAAATTAAGTGGGGTGAAGTATGACGAAGCATGCAGATAAAAGTGACGTAACTAACAAAAAACTCAGAGTAATTATCGCAACCATACTTGCTGTTTTGCTCGTATCTGGTCTTGTCGCGTACAAGTTTAGGGGCGAAATCGCAGATTACATTGAGGTCGTTACAGATTATCAAGGCGCAGGCACTCCATCTGTTGCAGTAAACATTCCAGAAGGTGCATATTTAGGGCAGATTGCTAAGATTATGGCGGATAGTGGCGTCGTGAAAAATGAGCGTGTTTTCTTATATTATGCAGGCAATTCGACTGATATTCGCTCTGGAACTTATATTTTGAACAAAGATATGTCTGCTAAAATCGCTTTTGAATACTTGATGGATGGCAAACATCGCGATGACTATATGATAGAATTCCCTGCTGGAAGGACTGTTCGTTATGTTTCAGATACTGCTAGTGAGGTGACAGGAATCGCTAGAGAGGACTTTCAAAAAATTATCGACAAACCCTCATTAATCGGTTTACCAAAAGAGGCGGATGGCGTGCTTGAAGGTTGGTTGAAGCCAGGAATCTATACATTTCCTAAAACTGCCGATTTGACTGCTGAAACTGTCCTAAAAACTATGCTTCAAGAACAACTTAAAGTTCTGGATGGCTTGAACGTTCCTGCTGCTAAACGTGAGGACGTGCTGAATCGTGCGTCGATTGTGCAATTGGAAGCAGGTGGTCACATAGATATTATGGGCAAGATTGCGCGTGTTATTGAAAATCGCCTCACTACGAACGCTACAAATCACCTGCTTGGAATGGATGTGATTAATGGTTATGGACTTAAAAAGAACCCATTTTATTTAACAGTTGCGGATTTTCAAGATGACAACCCATACAACTCGCGCTTAGTTCCAGGTCTGCCACCTACGCCGATTGGCAACCCTGCAAAAGACGCAATTTCTGCCGTTTTGAACCCCGAAAATGGCGATTGGATTTATTATGTTACAGTAAACTTGGATACTGGTGAAACATTATTTACGGAAAGTGCTGCGCAGTTTGAAGAGTATAAGGCTCAATATCAAGAGTGGGTCGCAAAAAATGGACTGCCAGATGAGTAGCGCTACTCTAATTAGTAATTAGGTTAGTTAATAGTTAATAATGAGTAATGAGTAAGGAGGTTAGTTAATAATTAATAGTTAATAGTTAATAATTGGGAATCGGAGTTCGCCCCACCTACAAATCAACGTAAAAATAGGGAGCAAATTGCTAAGCATCTGGAACGAAGCTGTATTATACTACCGCGAGTGTACAGATGCAACGCAATTTGCCCATATTTTTAGATAATATGTCAAATTAAATATTTAAAAACGTAAACAATAAATTTCATTTATTGTTTACATCCTTATTATATAATTTATTTGACATATTATCGTGCGCTGAGTGTAGGTGGGTGGAGCGAATGCTTTAACAGCGCTGGCGTATGGTTTCGCCTACGGCGCAACAATACTTGCGCATTGCTTGGATTTTTCAGAATGAAAAATCCAAGCCTCTGCTGTGAAGTCACTTTTGGGCTAAGAGTTACATTGCTGAAGAGTGGCTTGGCTTGCCATAGGCAAGCCAAGCCTTAGCGCAACTTTCAAAAGAACGAGCGCAAGCGAAGTTGTTTTGAAAAGTTGAGGTCTAAAAGTGTGAGCACGCGCAGCGTGTGAACTCCGATTCATGTGTAACAGCAGAGGCGAGTAGCGAAGTTGGGGTGTGCGGAATTCGGAGTACCCCTTGTCATCCCCAATCGAGATTTATCTCGATGTCTGGGGATCTTACAACATGTGAAGGAAAACGCGAATAGCGTTTGACCTCATCCTATAAATGCGAACTCCTTTTTGTACTTAGCAGTAGCAGTGCTCTTAATGCCACGCAATACTTCATTTCTGAATTCCGCACCGCGAAGCGTGATACGGAATCTTAAAAATAGTGTGAGGCGTTAGCCGAACTCAGTTTTAATCGCATTGCTACGCAATAGGGTCGAACGGGGTCAAATGGGGTCAAATGCTCAATCGCATTTTCCTACGCTGGGTCAAATGCTCAATCGCTGGGTCAAATGCTCAATCGCATTTTCCTCCTCCGTTCGCATTCTCCTTTCAAGACCACGCATCGGAGTGCGGAGTTCTGAGTGAGAGTAGTGCGGAATTCTGAGGTGGAGTACGAGCGAAGCAGTACTTTGTCATCTAGCAAGCGAATGCGATGCGGGATCTGTGATTAGCAAGAAAGTACGTTACGTGCGAAGAAAGCAGGTTCCATGTCGCGCGTTTCACACGCTACTAGATGACAAATAAAAACACTACGTGCGCTACCCAGGTGACAAGTAGGGGAAAGTGTACCACGCGCGCGGTAGCAATGCGCGAGCCAGAGGGCGCAACGCGCACGCTGACGCAGTGCAATAAAAGTGTGAAGGCGTAGCCTGAACTCCGATTCCCGCGCGAGCCTGAAAGGCGAGCGCGATTATTAACTATTAACTATCAATTACTCCTTACTCCTTACTCCTTACTCATTACTCATTACTCATTACTCATTACTCATTACTCATTACTCATTACTCACTACTCATTATTTTTGTAACATTGTCCATGTCCATACACATCGTGGACAAAAGTGAGTATACTCGATGGACGCTAATCTCCTAGTATAATAGATGTTGTATCTGTAAATCTATTAGAGAAAGGAGATGCCTATGAAAGGCA
>JAISFQ010000033.1 GCA_031263495.1 Candidatus Nutricula glyptotermitis | reverse complement strand
CAACTTGTTACTCTTTTGCCTGTTGCAGTGTCTGTGTGTTAACTGTAAGTTACTCATCTCAAACGGTGATCCTCCTAAGGACACAGGTATGATCTCATCTACCTCAGGGCTATATGGATGAGGCGTATGAAGTTGTTTATCAACAGGAGTGCCACACAAAGCACAAACATCATACACAGATAGCACTCTGTTTCGTAGCCTAGTCCTAAGTGAACCGTTGCTTCGTCTTGGGTTATATGGCATGACAAAACCTCCTAGTGTGTAATGGAACAAAGAACTGAGCACAACGCTCAAATAACTGAAACTTTTCAAAAAGTGCGGTTATTAAATTAACTTTAACACTTGGTACTTGGTTAAGAACTTTAACAAGTACATACTTACAGTAAAGATATACCATGTTAAGTATCTGTGTTAAGTAAGTTATTAATAAGTTTCTTAATCTTACTCTTAATCTCTTTCTTATCTTATATAGGAGCATAAGTTTCGCCTGCTCATAATATGCGCGTTGCTTCACTTTTGTAGTTAAAGTAGTGTTAAAGTTGTAACAAAGTTGTGTTAAAAGTGTTTCATTTTGGATGCAGAATGTTTCTAAAATATGGACGAAACAAGTGAGAAAGTGTGTGAGAAGTTGAGGGGATTGAGTGGGGGATAGGGGAGCGCAAAGTGACGTTAGAAAGCGTAATGGGGGAGTAGTGTTTGTATTTTTGATTGTATTTTTTTTGCATTTTATATCAGGAATAATGTTAACAAATAAATTGTAAATTGGGAATACTGTGTGACGTTGCACCGTGTCCAGAAAGGGACTTGAACCCTCACGCCCGTATAATTGGGCACTAGCACCTCAAGCTAGCGCGTCTACCATTCCGCCACCTGGACTAAATAACTCTATTAAAAATATTACAGCATTTCTCCACAAAATACAAGTACTTTTTATACATGAAGTTTTTTTTGGTTTTGTGAATGTCTTGGAATCTGAGTTCAACGCGTGAGTAACGCACTCATCTAGTACCTCTGCACAATACTTCTACTCTGAATTCCGCACCGCGAAACGAAGTGTAGCGTGATGCGGAATCTTAAAATAGAGTATGAGCGAAAGCGAATGCATTTAATGGTGTTCGCATGCGCTCACGGATTATTTTAAGATTCCGCATCTACGTGCGGAATTCTGAGGTGGAGTGTGAGCGATAGCGAATGCCGAAAAACACTCCGCGTAACGTAAAGGAATAGCGAAAAAACGCTCCACATAAAGGAATAGCGAACGTTATGACAAAATACTTCGTATTTTGTCATAACGTGCGTACATATTATGACAAAACGCTCCGTATAAAAGTACATACATACTACAACAAAACACTCCACATAAAGGAATAGCGAACGTTATGACAAAATACTTCGTATTCTGTCATAACGTGCGTACATATTATGACAAAACGCTCCACGTAAGGGAATAGCGCACGTTATGACAAAACGCTCAGCGGGGAATAGCGCACGTTAAGAGATGGCGAACGTTATGACAGAATACGAAGTATTTTGTCATAACGTGCGTACATATTATGACAAAACGCTCCACGTAAGGGAATAGCGAACGTTATGACAAAATACGAAGTATTTTGTCTTAACGTGCGTACATATTATGACAAAACGCTCCGCGTTTTGTCATAATATACATTATCGGCGCATTAACCGCATCCCTCCACAAACCTTTCGCCAGCTCACTTCAAAAAACCAAAGTCTTCATAAAACTTAGGTATCTTATTTGAACCAAGTTGTGTAAGTAATTCGTTAACGTGCATATTAGCCATTGTCGCTATGTATTCAGGTGTCGGCTCCAAGTGTTCAATTCCTAGACCTTTTCCAAAAATCGTAACATTATCGCCAACTTTTGCCTTAGAATCCTTTCCTAAATCAAGCATAAATTGATCCATGCAAACTCTTCCAACGATCGGGGCCAGAGTTTTTCCTACAAGAATTTGTGTACCATTACGATTTATAGAACTCAAACTTCTAGGAATGCCATCTGCATATCCGACAGGTATAACAGCGATTTTTGTGTCAGCAGTTGTCTTATAAATGTGTTCATAAGAAATTCCGTGACTTTTTGGTAAGTCTTTTATCAATGCGGTTTCAGATTCTAAACGCATTGCTTGATGCAGTTCAATATGCGATAAGTTTTTGGCGAGTGTTTCGGAGTTTAATCCATAAATACCTGCTCCAATGCGCACCATGTCATATATAGGTGCAGTTTTATTGGTCAAACCTGCGGTTGCGCTTAAGTGTCGCAGACCATAATCTATCTGCAAGTCATCAAATTTACGAAGTACTGACTCAAATGTTGCAGTTTGTTGTGCGTTCATCGGATGTTCTTCGATTTTTGCAAACGCTAAGTGCGAATATATGCCACGAACTTTGATAAAACTCTCTTGAACAGCGGATTTTATGTCTGAAATGTGTTCATCAAGCATTTTAATAGTCCACCCTCCCCTGCCGAAACCTGTATCAATCGCAATGTGAACGTTTGCAACGGTTTTAAGTGCTTTTGCAACATTAATTACTGCTTCCAACTGCTGTTTTGAGTGGATTGCGACTTCAATATTTAATTTAAGTAACTTCATAAAGTCAGTTTTTGACGTTATTAACCACGCTAAAATGGGAATTTTGTCATCAATTACGCCAGATTCTCTAAGTTTTATCGCTTCATTTGGTTGCGCGACGCCTAAATATGTGGCGCCACCTGTTATTGTTGCAAGTGCAGATGGCATTAATCCATGACCATACGCATCCGCTTTTACGCAACCAAGAACTTTTGCCTTACCTGCTAGACGGCACATTTCTGCAGTATTTTTGCGAATATCATTTAAGTTGACTGTAATTTTTGCAGGGTAATCAATTGTCGCCGCTCCCCTGTTCAACGCTTCAATACGCTCAAATGCTAATAAATTATTTTGCATAGTTAACAGTATACTATAAAACGCGCAAATTATCAATGCACCCCGAAGTTATTCACAACTTTTGAAAACTTAACCTATGAAGTATGTGCTTTGGTAGAATATATAAATACATTGGTTGATTACTAATGTTTTATGCGTCGTACATGCGTAGTATGACGCTAGTGGTAAAATACTAAGGAGAAAAATGAGTTCAATTATGCAAATTGCGGAAAAACCGCCAGATGCGCATGAAAGATTGCGCGTGCCAAGCAGATTGCTTGATGAGAGTTCTGTAAAAACAATCGCTCAAACGGATAGTGGTGTTCGAAATTCAGAAAATAACGCTGTTCACAAAGTGGTTGATGATGTTGTGTGCTATTATGAAGAGCCGAAGACTTTGGAGGGGCTTGTGTCCGCAAATCCTGCAAAATTTGATGGCGGAGTGCATAAGAAACTGTCAATATATGCTGTCCCGCAACACACTGGCGAGAAAAATAACCCATATAGTTTTGCAAAAACATACATCCGAACAGCGTTCGACATCGTAAAGGGCATGCGAGATCCAAACGTTTTGCAAATATACTCGTCGATTGAAGTATATAGATTGCTCGAAAATGCATACGTTAAGAGCAGAAGAGCAAACACTGCGATGTTGCCGTTGCCCGTAAAAATACTTTCCGTTCATGGGTATAGAGTTGACAAAAAGACGAGTGAAATGAGCGCAACCGTTTTGGATAGTGGCGAAGTGAAAATATGCGTTATAAGAGCGGAATATTCGCACGATAAATGGAAGGTTGCGCATTATGGAGTTGTGCGCACTAAAAATCGTCGTAACAATTAACAAAAGCGTTATGTTATCCTCCAACCTAGGGCTAACCGCAAGTTTTCTCGTTTACATAGAGTAGCGGTTAGCCCCTTTCCTACCACTTCGTGTGGTGCGGAACAATATAAAAGCGCGAGCAAAGCATATGTGGTATAATTTAACCATGAACAATTTGTATCCGACAGGTTCGCATGCTAGGTCAAGTGAGAGTGAAACACGCACGGAGTCGATTATCACGCTTGCGCATAAGTATGGCATAAACACGTGTTTTCATGAACTAAAAATTGAGTTGGACACTATAAAAGCAATCTTAGAAGCACTTGGTGTTGGCGTAAACGAGGAACTTAAAAACCTTTCAAACTTCAAACTAGAACCTTTTTTGGATTCGAAAACACCAAAACCACTAAAACTTCCTGATTTACTTGATGACGCTGATAGTATTTGGGGCGTTAATGCACAATTGTACGCCGTTTTGTCACAAAAAAGTTGGGGAATCGGCGATTTTCATGATTTACGCGATTTATTGCTTGGCTCACACAAGTTAGGCGCAGATTTTGTACTCGTAAATCCATTAAATGCGAGTGAAATGGGTGCAAAAATGGAAGATTCGCCATATTTTCCACGCACGAAGTTTTTTCTGAATCCAATCTATATTCGCCCAGAAGACACTCGTGAATATGCACTTTTGAACGATGATGAACGCAAAATCATCGGTTTCTTGTCCAAAAATGCACGTAATCATACTTTGAAGTCCAAAATTATTGACCGCAATTACATTTGGGCGCATAAATCCGTTGCATTTGATGTGCTGTTTAATGCTATAACACGTGATGAAAAACGCATTGCTGAGCTGGACAAGTTCGTAAATAAAGCGGGTGTAAAATTGACGCAGTTTGTAAAGTGGAATCTGTGGCATATACGCGAACATTCTGGTGTGCCAAAGAAAAAAAGGTTTTATGAGTGGTTGCAGTTTGTGTGCTATGAACAACTGAAAAGTGCTCGCATAGCAGCGAAAAGTGCTGGAATGAAGATTGGCTTAATTGGCGATTTACCAGTCGGAACTGCTCCAAATAATGCGGACATTGATATTTCACTCGCGATTTCCGATGCTAATGCCGATTCTGCTACTTTGGACACGGAAATGCACGAAATTGAGAGCGAGTTTGATGCAATTAGTCGCCATAAACCGTCTGCTAGTAGTGGTAGTAATGATAAAATAAAGCAGATTGGGTTGGTTACGGAAGCGTTTATCGGCGCACCACCTGATAGGCACAATTCGGCTGGGCAAAATTGGAAACAAATGCCTCCAAATCCGCTGGTTTATGAGCAAAATGACTATGCGTTTTTTCGTGAATTGGTCGCGCAAGTGTTTAATACTGTCGATGCAATCAGAATTGACCACATGCTCGGGATGTTTAGGTTGTGGTTGATTCCGCGTGGAAATGATGCACGAGCAGGCACTTATGTCGATTACAATTACGTAAAACTCATAAACATCATCATCAGCGAGGCTGTAAAAGTGGGAGCGATAGTGATTGGCGAAGATTTGGGTGTGCCTGAGGAAGGTGTTGCTGAATATCTGTCGCGAACAGGCGTTTTAGGCGTTCAAGTGCTTCAACATTTATTCGACACCGGTCAAGAAGTGCCACATGTTAGTGAACTTAGGAAAAATGCCCTGACTTCTCTTACGACGCATGATGACCGACCGACCGCCGGTTATTTATTGAATATCGGATCACACGTAAACGCACCAAATTCGTTAACTGAGCAGTATATTCTAAAATTCCTAAGTTACTTAGAAAAACATGGATATATCACTAGCACGCTTATAAATACTTATCGCACTGAAGATGACGAATCTCGTGCAAAACTCAAAGAAATAATGCTTGCAATGCATAAGTTTTTACGAAACACGCCTGCCAAATTAAAAGCAGTTTCATTTAGTGATTTTACACTTGAAACTCGCAGACAGAATGCACCTGGAACTTATAAAGAATATCCGAATTGGCGATTACCAGTTTCTGATATAAATGGTAAAATTGTGTTTTTAGAGGACATTCTTGCACTTGACTTCACAAAACAAATTGCGGAAGTCATGAACTTTGTAGACAAGGAAGGATGTCTAAATGATAAATAGTTGTTGCGTTGTAGTTGAAAATGGAGGTGTATGGCTACTTTAACATTTAATTATGGATGTATGAACTCGGCGAAATCGACGAACTTAATCCAAACGCGTCACAATTTGGGCGTTGTCAACAATAAGAAAGTGATAGTTTTGAAACCCTCGATTGACACTAAGAGTGAAAAAGTGGTTTCTAGAATCGGCGTTGAAGCACCAGTTGACATCAATGTCACGCGAGATTTAGATGTCTTTGCGGCAGTGCAAAATGCTGGGGCATTAGATGCTGTGCTTGTCGAAGAAGCGCAATTTCTAACTTCTGAACAGGCAATGCAACTTTTGAAAATCGCTACACTTTTGGACATTACAGTGATTGCGTACGGATTGCGCGTCGATGCTTTTGCAAATGCATTTGAGGGCGCATCACAACTCATGGCAATCGCGCATAAAATAAACGAATTTGAGACGTTTTGCGAATGCGGCTGTGTCGCAACTATGAACGCAAGGTACGCGAATGGCGGGTGGCAAAAATCAGGAAATCAGGTCGCGATAGATGACGGAAGCGTCAAGTATTTGGCGCTGTGTTCAAAGTGTTACGATAAGTATGTAGGGCTTTAATTTAAGGAGTAATGAGTAAGGAGTAATGAGTAAGGAGTAATGAGTAAGGAGTAATGAGTAAGGAGTAATGAGTAAGGAGTTTAGTTAATAATTAATCGCTACGCTTAGTTAATAGTTAATAACTGCGCTCGGCTACGCCTCGCGCGGGAATCGGAATTCGCCTACGGCTCATGCTCTAATTGCGCTGGCGTATGGTTTCGCCTACGGCGCAACAATACTTGCGCATTGCTTGTATTTTTCAGTATGAAAAATCCAAGCCTCTGCTGTGAAGTTACTTTTTGTTTAGGAGTAACTCTGCAGCAGAGTGGCTTGGCTTGGCGTAGCCATGCCAAGCCTTAGCGCAACTTTCAAAAGAACGAGCGAAGCGAAGTTGTTTTGAAAGTTGCGGGGTAAGTGTGTGAGCGGAGCGAACTCCGATTCATACGTAGCGAAGAGTACTCTTAACATCGCGCAGTACTTCTACTCAGAATTTAGCACCGCGAAACGAAGTGTAGCGTGATGCGGAATCTTAAAACTTGTGTGAGCGTAGCGAACTCCATTTCATTAAAGTAAGCAAGCGATAAGCGAAGTTGTTTTGTGTGTTGTGTGTCAAACACTCAATAGACTTCTGCACTTACTTACTCATCACATACTCATGGATCGCATTCGCCGCGTCCTTCCCAGCCCCCATTGCCAAAATCACAGTCGCAGCACCAGTGACAGCGTCGCCACCTGCGTAAACGCCATTCTTAGTCGTTTTGCCACTGGGTTCTTCGGCGATGATTCCGCCCCAAGATTCAGTGTCTAGACCGGGTGTTGTGTGCTTTATGAGCGGATTTGGGCTGGTGCCGATTGACATTATCATGCAGTCGATGTCCATTGTAAACTCGCTACCTTTTACGGCAACTGGTCTGCGCCTGCCTGATTCGTCAGGTTCGCCAAGTTCGTAACGAATGCAGGTCATGCCTGTAACATTACCGTTTTCGTCGCCCAAAACTTCGATCGGCGATACGAGCAGATTAAACTTTACGCCTTCTTCTTCCGCGTGCTCAACTTCTTCAACCCTAGCAGGCAATTCTTTCATCGAGCGGCGGTATACGATCGTCACTTCATCTGCGCCAAGCCTGAGTGCACTTCTCGCAGCGTCCATCGCGACGTTTCCGCCACCGACGACTGCGACCTTTTTGCCATGCATGACAGGCGTTTTCGCGTCATCACGCCATGCGCCCATAAGGTTCACGCGTGTCAAAAATTCGTTCGCCGAAAATACGCCATTTAAACTCTCGCCTGGAATGTTCATAAACTTAGGAAGCCCTGCTCCTGAGCCTACAAACACCGCTTCATAACCTGCTTCAAAGAGTTCGTCGATAGTCAAAACGCGCCCAATGACCATGTTCGTTTTCAGTTCGACGCCATAATTGCCAAGCGAATCAATCTCTTTTTGCACGATTGCTTTTGGCAAACGAAACTCAGGAATGCCATAAACTAGCACGCCACCCGCCTTATGCAGTGCTTCAAAAATCGTGACATCGTAGCCCTTACGCGCAAGTTCGCCAGCCGCAGTAACGCCTGCTGGACCCGAACCAATTATCGCGACTTTATGTCCGTTTTTGTCTGGTACGTCGCCAGTTTCAGGAAGATATCCCTGTTGAACGGCGTCCAAATCTTTCTGCATTTTGTAATCTGCGACAAACCTTTCAAGCCTACCGATTCCGACTGGATCGCCGTCCTCTAATCTGACGCAATATTTCTCACACTGCGATTCCTGTGGGCAAACTCTGCCACAAACCGCAGGTAGCGATGTATATTTCGTAAGTTCACTGTATGCTTCGTCAAAATCGCCTTCGGCTACGCACTTTATGAACGCGGGAATATCGATTCCGACTGGACAACCTTCGACGCATGGCTTGTGTGGGCAATTCAAACAACGAGTTGCCTCGTCAATTGCTGTTTCTGCTGTATAACCAAGTGCCACTTCGTTAAAGTTACGTGCGCGAACTTTTGCGTCCTGCGATGGCATTGCGTTCTTTACTTTCGATTCGTTACTCATGACTGCTCCTTTCCTGCCTGCAAGAGATTGCAATTCTTGCTGCGCTCCTTCGCCTCGAAGTCTGTATAGATGCGCGACCGTTTCATCGCTTCGTCCCAATCGACCTCGTAGCCATTGAAATCAGGACCATCCACGCACGCGAACTGCACTTTTCCGCCGACTGTCAGCCTGCACGCACCGCACATTCCAGTTCCGTCGACCATGATTGGGTTCATCGAAACCGAGCACTTTACACCAAACTTTTTGGCAGTCGCAACCACGAACTTCATCATGATCAGCGGTCCAATAGCAATAACTTCGTCGTACTCATTGCCTTCGTTAATCAACTTTTCGAGCGCATTCGTGACCAAACCTTTTTCGCCCTTTGAACCGTCGTCAGTCATCAGTATGAACTTATCACTCTGAGCCTTGAAATCGTCCTCCAAAATAATCAAGTCCTCCTCGCGGAAACCGATGATGGAATGCACCTCGCTCCCCTGCTCTTTGAGTTCTTTTACTATGGGATACGCGATCGCACAACCGACACCGCCACCAATCACGCACGCCTTTTTGAGCCCTTCGATATTAGTAGGTTTACCGAGTGGACCGACAAAATCTGCGACATAATCGCCTGCTTGCATGAGTGAAAGTGCCTTTGTAGTGTAACCTACAATTTGCAAGATGATAGAAACACCGCCAGTTTCCTTGTTCGTATCTTCGACTGTCAGCGGAATTCGTTCGCCGTCATCAGTTGCGCGGACGATTATGAACTGCCCAGCACGAGCCTTTTTGGCAATCAGTGGTGCTTCGATTTCGAGCAAACATACAGTTGGGTTCAGCATTTCGCGACGCAAAACCTTGTAACCTTTCGGCTTTTCGGGCACTTTTACTTCTTGCTTCTGTAAATCTGCAACTTTCACGCGAGCAGGAACTTTGCCTTCAATCTTCGCCAGTATTTTCTCGCCATCATCTGTCAATTTGGCATACGAATAGAACCTAGCCTTTGCATCTTCGACTGTCTTGTCAAATAACGCTTCTGCGTGCTCAGGACTTATTTTTGAAAGCGCAGAGAATCTAGTCTGCTTCTTTATGAAGTCCTTCGTCTTTGTGAAATCGGGCTTTTTGTAGTCAATCGTGAGCGGATTTTTGCCCTTGTCCATGAGTTCCGGATTGTAGCGATACAGTGACCAATATCCCGATTCAACTGCTTCTTTTGCCTCAGACAGCGAGTTTATCATGCCGCCTTGCAGACCGTGCGTAATGCAGGGAGTGTAGGCAATGACAATCGACGGTCCGTGATAATTTTCCGCTTCTTTGAAGGCTTTTATCGTCTGATTCGGATCCGCTCCTGATGCAATTTGCGCGACGTAAACGTTTTTGTACGCCATCGCAATCATGCCTAAGTCCTTTTTCGCGGTCAACTTACCAGCAGCAGCGAACTTTGCGATTGCCGCAGTTGGCGTCGCTTTTGATGATTGACCACCAGTATTCGCGTAAACTTCGTTGTCCATGACCAGTATATTTACGTTCGCATTACTGGCGATTACGTGATCCAAACCGCCGTAGCCGATGTCATAACCCCAGCCGTCGCCACCGATAATCCACTGCGACGTTTTGACGAACAAATCGCGATCTTGCCAAAGTGCTTGCAGATCAGGTTTGCCATCTTTTTCCTTTTCAAGCAGTGTTTTTACATTGTCTGCGAGCGTGCGGGAAACGTCAGAATCTTCTGCACCATCGAGCCACGCCGTAAATGCGTCTTTTAATTCAGCCGATATATTACCTGTTGCCACTACATCTTTTACTGTGTCTGCCAAATGGCGTCTCCTGGTGTCGTGCGCCGATTTCAAACCGAAACCGAACTCTGCGTTGTCCTCAAAAAGCGAGTTTGACCAAGCAGGACCGTAACCTTGATGATTTTTAGCCCACGGCGACGCTGGAAATGCTGCGCCCCAAATCGATGAACAACCAGTCGCGTTCGCAATGACCATTCTTTCGCCGAACAGTTGCGTAAGCAATTTCACATATGGCGTCTCGCCGCAACCTTCGCATGCGCCCGAAAACTCCAATAATGGCTGCTCAAACTGTGAACCTTGAATCGTGTCGCGCTTCTTTGGATTCGTCTTATGCTTCAAAGTCATCGCAAATGCCCAGTTGATAGCCTCATCTTTCTGCGTTTCATACGGTTTCATCTGAATTGCCTTACTCGCCGCTGGACATTTTTCTACGCACAACCCGCAACCAGTGCAGTCTTCAACGGAAACTTGTATGCGATATTTAAGTCCATCAATTCCGCGCACATCTTTTACAATAAAGCCTGGTGGTGCGCCCTTTAACTCTTCGTCAGTAGCCAAAAACGGACGTATTGCAGCGTGCGGACAAACGAACGAGCAGTCGTTGCATGCAATGCACTTGTCAGCATCCCAAACTGGAACTTTTAATGCTACACCGCGTTTTTCATAAGCCGCAGTTCCAAGTGGCATAACGCCTGTTTGCAAGCCGTTTTCAATAAAATCACCTACTGTCAGCGAGTCGCCTGCCTGCGCGTTTACAGTTTCCAAAATCTTGGAAATATACGTCGATTTCGCAACTTTCACGAACTCATACTTACTTTCTTGAACTTCGCCGTCAACTGCGGTTTTCCATGCTTCGGGAACGTCGACTTTTACAATCTTATCGGCAGTCGCGTCAATCGCTGCGTAGTTCAATTCGACTATCTTCATCGACTTTCTGCCATAACTTTTCATCGCGCTCTTTTTCATCAGTTCGACAGCGTGCTCAAACGGTATAATATTCGACAACTTGAAGAACGCAGTCTGCATCGCGGTATTAATTCTGCGTCCCAAACCGACCTCAGTTGCGATTTGTGCAGCATCGGCGGTGTAGAACTTAATGTCATTTTTCGCGATGTATTGTTTCAGACTAGCAGGCAAGTTTTTCTCTAACTCTTCGCCTGTCCACTGCGTATTTAACAAGAACGTACCGCCTTTTTTGAGCCCTTTAATTACGTCGAAACGGTGGACATAAGATGGGACGTGGCATGCGATAAAGTCTGCGGAGTCGATTAAATATGCCGAATCAATAGGCTGATCGCCGAATCTAAGGTGCGAAACAGTAAGTCCGCCTGATTTCTTGGAGTCGTAGGAAAAATACGCCTGAGCATACTTATCTGTGTTGTCGCCGATGATTTTAATCGAGTTTTTGTTCGCGCCGACTGTTCCATCCGAGCCAAATCCCCAAAACTTCGCCTGAATCGTGCCTTCTGGCGTCGGGTCAACTGGTTCGCCGGCTTCAAGCGACAAGTTCGTAATCTCGTCCGTAATGCCGATAGTAAAACGCCTTTTTGCTTCATTAGTAGGCTTTTTCAACTCATCAAACACTGCAATAATCTGATTCGGAAGCACATCTTTCGAGCCGATTCCGTATCTACCACCGATAACGAATGGGTGCACGTCGCTGTCATATAATGCGCCTTGAACGTCTAGGAGCAGGGGTTCACCATCCGATCCTGGCTCTTTTGTGCGGTCAAGAACGGCAAGCGACTTCACAGTTTTCGGTAGTTTTTCCAAAAATGCATCGGTCGGAAATGGGCGATAGAGATGAATATTTAGTGCGCCGACCTTTCTGCCTTGCTTATTTAAATAGTCAACCACTTGGCGAGTCGTCGTCGCAGCCGAACCCATCAGCACGATGACTTCCGTAGCATCAGGCGCGCCGTAATAGTCAATCAGGTCATAATTAGTGCCGCGAACTGCGTTAATCTTGTCCATATACTTCTTTATTATGCGCGGAACTTCCAAGTATGGTGCGTTGATCGCCTCACGCTGTTGGAAATATGCGTCGGGGTTTTGGTTAGTGCCCGAAGTTGTCGGATGATCAGGTGACATCGCAGTTTTTCTGAACTCTTCGATATATTTTGGCTCCAACATGCCTTTCAGAGTGTCATAATCTATCACTTCAATCTTCTGAACTTCGTGCGACGTGCGAAAACCGTCGAAAATGCTCATGAACGGTATCTTGGATTCTAAGCTAGCCAAATGCGCTACAACTGCCAAATCCATCACTTCCTGCACACTCGATTCAAAGAGCATGCCAAATCCTGTCTGTCTCGCCGACATGACGTCTGAGTGGTCGCCGAAAATACTAAGCGCACCAGCAGCCAATGCCCTTGCCGCGATATGAAAAACGCTCGGCAACAACTCGCCCGCAATCTTGTACATGTTCGGAATCATCAGCAATAAGCCTTGCGACGCCGTATATGTCGACGTCAATGCACCAGCGCGCAACGAGCCATGAACAGCACCTGCCGCTCCTGCCTCCGATTGCAACTCATGCACCTCGACTGTCTTGCCAAACAGATTCTTTTTTCCCTCCGCAGCCCATTGATCCACGAACTCTGCCATCGGCGAGGATGGCGTAATCGGGTAAATCGCCGCGATCTCTGTAAACGCATAAGAAACGTAAGCCGCCGCTTGGTTTCCGTCCATCGTTTCCATTATTTTACTCATAATTCTCCGTTTCCGTGCATTCTTTCTGTGTTAGTGCACGCACATCTTTATAGTTTAATTAATAGTTAATAGTTAATAGTTAATAATTAGTTCGGAATTCGCTTGCGCTTGTAAGTTAACTGTACGCATTAACGAATTCAAATCACATTATTAATTATTAATTATTCATTATTAATTATGGTTAAAGTTTACCACGTTTTTGAGTTAGATGCAAATGTTACAAAAGTTCGTAACAATCTATGTTTACCAATTAATTGGAACTTCGGAGCAGTGTGTCAAAAAAGCATTCGTGCGAGAAAATGGTTTAGACCCAAAGAAACCTCTGTTTGCGGAGAGTGGAGAAGGATGTGCGGATTCTATGACATAGATATTAGATGACTGCGTATTTGCGTTGTAAGTTTTAATAACAGGTAACAATTCTTTAGCGTTGTTGCCCCAAAGTATTATGACAAGCGGTTTCTGTGCACCATTTGCTGTGCGTCGCTGTATAAGAGCACCAGTTGCTGCAGCAGTCACTTGTTCCCAACCTACGTTTCTATGCGAATTCGCTCTACCTGGATATACCGTCAATACCCTGTTCATGAGCATAACGCCTTGCGCACTCCAGCGCGATAAATCTCCATTTCTAGAAATTGGTGTGCCAATATCATTTCGCAACTCCAAAAACATGTTTTGCAATGACTTCGGAAGTGGATAAACACTCTGTGGCACAGAAAAACTGAGTCCCATCGCATATTCAGGGTTCGGATATGGATCTTGTCCGACAATCAACACCTTTACATCATTAAATGGATACGAAAATGCACGAAATACATTGTTGTTAAGTGGCAAATATGGCTCATTTATATAATTGAGTGACTGCATCAAAGCATTAATCTTATCTCTAACTGGCTCTAACGCTCGCTGCCATCTGGCATCCACTCCTTCTAGGTAATCTATGCTGTCCATGATAGTAAGTTTACACTGTTTTCAAATCAAATTGACACTAATACATAAACTCATTTATGAGTTGCTAACAATAGTGCCAATATCCTCACCTAATAGTGCTTTTGCGACATTACCTTCAACATTAAGTCCAAATACACGAAGTGTTACGTCGTTGTCCCTAGCGAGAGATAATGCGGATGCATCCATCACTTTTAGGTCATCAACTAGTGCTTCTTGATATGTGAGCACAGAAAAGAACTTAGCATTTTGGTCAGCCTTTGGGTCAGCAGAATAAACGCCATCGACGCCATTTTTACCCATAATCACCTCGTCGCAGTGCAATTCCAATGAGCGTTGAATGGATACAGTGTCTGTAGAAAAGTATGGAAGTCCTGCTCCCGCACCAAAAATCACAACTCGCCCTTTCTCGATATGCCTAACAGCTTTTTGCGGAATATAAGGTTCTGCAATCTGTCCCATTTGAATCGCAGTTTGAACTCTTGTGCAGACACTGTTTTGCTCCAAAAAGTCCTGCAAAGCAATACAATTTATCACAGTTCCAAGCATGCCCATGTAATCACCGCGACTCCTGTCAATGCCTGCGTGAAACAATTCCTCGCCCCTAAAAAAGTTGCCCCCGCCAATCACAATCGCAATCTCAATTCCACTGTCATGCGCAACTTTTATTTCGTGCGCAATCCTTTTAACAGTCTTCGTGTCAATTCCCACTTTGCCATTTCCAATTGACTCGCCAGAAAGTTTCAGCAACACGCGTCTAACTTTATTTTTCGCCATAAAACTCCGTTTCCATATTTAATTATAGCACTATATTTCGTTAATGGCGACTGTTACGTTTGGTGCTAAATTCTGAGTAGAAGTACTGCGTGAAACGCAATGCGATTAAAGGCATTCGCAACGCGAATTCCGATTCCCGCGCGAGGCGTAGCCGAGCGCAATTATTAATTATTAACTATTAACTAACTTCATTATTCCTTACTCATTACTCGGCACTGCCCTGGTAGCGTTTCAATTTCTGTGGGATTTATAAATCGCTCGTTATTCCCTTACGTTTAGCAAAGTATTTACTAGTTTGTTTGTTGTATTTCATAACTTGTAGTTTTAGTACTGCTTCGCT
>JAISFQ010000011.1 GCA_031263495.1 Candidatus Nutricula glyptotermitis | reverse complement strand
GGGTCAAATGCTCAATCGCATTTTCCTCCGTTCGCATTTTCCTCCATTTCAAGATTCCTCATCACGCTACACTTCGTTTCGCGGTGCGGAATTCAGAGTAGGAGTATTGGGTGGCATTAAAAGTACTGCTCGCTAGGTACAAAAAGGAGTTCGGCTTGCGCCTTCACGCTTTTAGACCTCAACTTTTCAAAACAACTTCGCTACGCTTGTTGTTGTGTGTGTTGCGCTAAGGCTTGGCTTGACGTAGTCAAGCCAAGCCACTCTGCAGCAGAGTTACTTTTTTGTCCCAAAGTAACTTCACAGCAGAGGCTTGGATTTTTCATACTGAAAAATCCAAGCAATGCGAACGTGAAACGTGAGCAATCAGAGTATGAGCGAAAGCGAATTCCGATTCCTGCGCAAGTCGTGGACGCGGAGCGCACGCTGACGCAGCGCAATAAAAGCGTGAGCCGTTAGGCGAACTCCGAGCTTGCGGGATGACAAGGGTAAAGTCTTGATAGATGACAAGGATTGTTAACAATTCACCGCCGTTTGTTAACAATTGCATCTCGTTCGAAAATAGTGTACAATATAAATGTTAGGAAATTTAACTTACTGACTAGAATAGGGTGGGTATATTTCAAAGCTAAATTGTTAAGACTGGGGTAGTACGTGTTGTACGAAAATGGGAAGTGGAAGAATGCGCCGTTAAATGCGCATTTTATGTCAATAGTGCGCAATGCGCACGCAGACGTTTTGGCACGCAGTAAAGTAGCCAAGGGAAGCGCGATAGCGTCCTTGCTTACGCGAAGACATGCGTTAACATTTCAATCGCACATTACCGAGGTGCGCGATGCGGAACACCGCAATCAGCGCGTGAACGGAGTGCGCTCCGAATCAACCACAAGTAATGTGAGCGGTTCATTGCATGCATAGCGTGCTCCCCCTCCCCTTAAATCAAGGGTTAACATTTTAAAATGTGTTTTAATATCACGCAAAAGTCGTTATAAAGTATAACGCAAGTAGAAGGAGGAAGATAATGTATAAGGTAAGATGTTTAGGAAATATGACAGTAGCGCGAAAGTTTATGCTCGCGCTTGGGGTATTGGTGGTTTGTTTGTCTGCAGTGTTTGCTAGCGTTAATGCTACGCCGACGGATGGTAATGCAGAAACAGAAACAGCACCAGGCACTGAAACTGTGCTTGACGCTGGAAGTGGTGAAAACGACGCCACAGATGCTGAAATGAGTGCTAACCAAGACGAAAACTCAACACAAGAAGAGACCATAACGGTCCAATCAATTTCAGGCGGTTTCATAATCAAAAACCTAGATGTTGACGGAAGCTGGAGTGGTACGAATCGTGTTGACGTTTGTTATCCGAGTGCATTGACGCTGAGTAATGTGTCTGCGCCTGCAAATTGGGCATTTATCGTAAA
The DNA here is from genome assembly GCA_031263495.1 of Candidatus Nutricula glyptotermitis. Taxonomy (GTDB): domain Bacteria; phylum Actinomycetota; class Actinomycetes; order Actinomycetales; family Bifidobacteriaceae; genus Nutricula; species Nutricula glyptotermitis. The sequence goes on along the minus strand of JAISFQ010000011.1, from coordinate 20,931 downwards.
GAACGCCGAAGCCGTGCAAGATAACGATTTAACTGATCAAATACCTAACGGAACATGCAACAAAGCGACAGGTATGAAAGCAAGCAGTCTAAAACCGATGTCAATGGCGACAGTTCAATCGGTAAAAACCATGCTGAACGCGCTCACTTGGACTTCGATTATGGCAGATGTGCCGACCGAAAGTTATATCGCAGTACGCCTAGTCAATGGACTTTGGGATATGTCAGGCGGTGCTGGTTTGGCGTCCCAATTCTATGTAGGAGACATTCCGCAACCGCTAGTCATTAAATATTGTAGCAACCAAGATCAAAATGCGAGCCCGGCAGACTGCACATCAATAGGAAGCCTTTCTGCTCCGACTTCACCTGCGATTGGATGGATTGGTGAAACATTAGATGGCAAAACTAGATACGGCGAAGAAAACGAAAACAAGCACGCGCTTGTAACGGTGCAAATTCCAACGCAGAGACATGGCACAGCCGACTCTGACAATCGCGCACCTGCTGCAAACCGCGCTAATGTAATCGACTATGTGCTTCCAAAATCAAGCGATACATATCCAAAAATAGGTGGCGCAGCGGGTTCATCTGCCGTGCTCATACAAGAACATGCAGGCGGCGCACAGGTTTTGACATCTTACTCGTCGAGCCTAAACCCAACGTTTGACAACATTGACGCTGAAACAATGGCGAATGTCGCAATCACAAAGTACAAGTCAACGCTAGTACTCTATTTTGCGCCCGAAAAAGATACAGTCACATATAACCTGAACAGTGCAAGTTCTGCTGGCAAACAAGAAGGCGATGAATGGTATCATATCGGTTCATATCTACCAGCAACCGAACAAAACAATCACGCGACTACGGTTAATGAAGGCAAAACTCCTGCTAACCCAAGATTAATCGGGCACGCATTTTTAGGTTGGGCAGCGTCCGCAGACAATTGCGCGCATAAAACCTATTGGCAGTTCGCAACCGATGTAACCCATGGCACGACTGAACTTTTTGCATGCTGGGATACTCAAAACAAAATCGTCTATGATGTAATATACAACTTAAATGGAGGAGTTTCGGATGCGCAACCTCAGCCGATACTTATCACAAAACGCATGTTGAACGAGAAGTTAACGCAAACAGGCGGGAATAATGTTGCATTGCCAACGAATCTGCACAAAGCAGGTTACATAGCATCAAACCTGACCAATCCAGCAGGTGCAGCATGGAAGATTGGAGCAAATGCTGTTTCGGACGACACGAGAGTCGTCGCAAATTCGGAAGTGATTGCGCAATGGACAAAGCATGATGACGTTGCAATAAGTTATGTGAAAGGTATTGCTGTCGGCGATAATGCGTACGAATTCCCCGAGAATGTGACCGATTTGCCATACGACTCTGTGCAAACTGTGCCCGCAGAACCAAAAGCAGTAGGTTATGAATTCAAAGGCTGGAAAACTGACAACAGTTTTGATACTCCTTTTGATTTCACAAAGCGCATAACTCAAGAAAACACGCAAATTTTCGCAGAGTTTGAAGCAAAAACCGAATCTTTCACGCTTGACGCAAATTACCCAACAGGAAAAAACGGTCAAGGTGCAGCGGTATTTGAGCAAGGCGCAATCGGCACTTATACTATTAAATTAAACGACTTCGCAAAGAATGCATATGTTGACGGTACTGAAGCGAAACTTGACCTAACCGCAAAACCCAAAGGCACAGGTTACAGATTCGTAAAGTGGACAGCAGAAAAGACTCCATTATCTTGTGCAGTTGCGACTGAATATGACTTTGAACAGCGCATATCGGCAGAAACGACTGTTTATGCATGCTGGGAAGATGTAGCGAATCCAACGATTACATTCGCGCAAACCAAGCCTACCAATCCAGCACCAGCAGATTGGACCGATTCAGGCACTGTAACGATGAACGATGTGCTATATAATGGCATAATTACCGAAGCAAAAGCACCGATTGACACGCAAGCATCTGGCGCAACAGCAGCACCAAAAGCAGGCGGTTATGTATTCCAAGGCTGGACAAGAGAAAATGGCGCAGAGTTTGATTTTGAAACAGATCGCGTGACAGATATCATTACGTTTACGCCAAAGTTTACGATTAAAAGCGACATTTCGATTACCTACCACGCGAACAGCGTTTGCAAGCAAAGTGCTACATTTAAGTCTTCGGATAAGTTATATAACGACATCATAACAACTGTTCCAACTGACTCGTTACCTGCTTGGATGACCTGTGCAGGCTACAGTTTCGACGGCTATTTCTTAGGTACAAGCGATAATGCGCCTGCAAGCACAGATGGTGCGACTCAAATATTTCCAGGCACGAGCAGATATTTGCCAACCGACATGCATGTTTGGTTGATGTGGACACCATTATCGCACAGCATCGCAATCAACAACAAAGGCGCAGAAACTGAACTTTGCGCATCTTTGCAAAACGTAAATCAGACGAAACTTACAGCAGAATCTGTCAATTTTGCAGTGCTTCAAGCACCTCAATGCAGCGGTTTTAAGTTCAAAGGTTGGAAACGTGATGGAGATAACGATACAATTTACAGCACGACAACAGATGGCGGCGCATTGACCGAGTACACAGTTCCGAATGCGGATACCGAAACTTACACATTCGTCGCACAATGGGAAACGATAGATTATGCGATAAATCCAATCATCGACCCAAGCGAATCGGCAGAAGAGACGAACACCAGCACGATTGTGCTTTGCAACGAAGGTAGAGTGCCAAACCCAGACAATCCATGCATTCTTGCAAGTGACGAGATTACAGATGCGCACATCGGCGACACAATCAGAATCAAAGCAACACCTGCTGTAGGCTATAAATTAACAAACTGGGCGACGACTCAGGGCGTTATGTTTGATGAGCCGACCGACGCAGAAACCACGATGCTTATGGTTGCGCAAAATGTCACGCTAACTGCGAGATTCGAAAAGATTTCCTATACTTTGACGATTCAAGATCCTGACAACAAAGCCGATTTACTAGGTTGGACTGATCCAAAGCACAATCTAAACGCAACCACTCGAGCATACAAACTAGGCGACACGATCAGAATCGAAATGGACGTTACAAAAGGCTTAGAAGCCGCTTGTCCAGACATTCAAGATGTAACAGATGGTTGGATAAAAGCCACTACGACAAATCCTGAAACTTCCAAAAAGACTGTTTCCTGCACATTGCAAGTGACGCAAGAGATAATCACGAAAGCGACAGTTGCAGGTGAAAATGGCAATCCAGGTGGCATAACATTTAAACCCACTGTAACTGAAAAAAATTACACTGCTAAAATCACGCTTGCGCGAGCAGAAAATGACATGAGTTCAGGTTTTACGTTCTCGGTCAAGCCTGGAAGTATTGATGACAATGCGGAAACCGTAAATGGCACGTTTATTTATACTGGTGCTAATGAAACAAGTGCTGGTTTAACTTGCGCATCACAGCCCACAACTTATCCGCACGGAATATGCGTAGACGACAATTCTGACGGAGAAAGCGTTGTAATTAACGGTCTGCAATATAATGACAAGTTGATTTTGCGTTTCGCGCCTGATGCAAATGCAGGAGCAAAGCCACGCGAATTGATTATTTCAGTGCCAGGAATGCAAGCATCCGAACTTCCGACTGCTAATTGCGTAGAATCTGGTTATACTGGAAGCAAATGCGCGACTGTCAGTTATATACCTGACAACATCGACGTTTTGATGAACTTCGATTCTCTTGCAAATGCTGTCACATACATTCAACCGACGCTTACAACAGGAGGAATTCAACCAGGAACCGTTACAGGCTTAGGTGGCTTTAAAACAGGAAGTAATTTATATGTCACGACGACTCCTGTCAAAGGTTTTGAAGCGACAGGTTTAACTATAACTGCGCTTAATGATGCAGATTTCTCAACCTGCTCATTTGACTCAAACGACATTACAAAAGGCGTAGCGGATTCTGAGAGTGGCGCAATAGTTTGGACAATTACGACTACCAACAAAGTCTGCGGACCAACGTACCAAGACAACACGGACATCATCGAGATGCAAGGTGGCATAGAGATTAACGCCAATTGGACTGCCTCTGAAAACATAATCACAGTCGATCCAAACGAAGGAATCTTATATGGCGAAACTGTAACAAAAAATGGCACAATAACTTCTACAACAGGAGAATTAGTGCCAATGCCAAAAACTCCAACTCGCACAGGTTATGATTTCACAGGTTGGACATACAGCGTTGACGGTCGCACAGATTACAAGGCTTGCGACACAGATAATCCATCAAATTGCACAGTACCTAATAAAAATGCATTTGTGACTCCTGCAAGCGATGATTATCCAAGTGCGACTTTGACCGCTGGTTGGCAGAAAAAGAAGTACAGCGTCGTTTTCGTAACCGCTCCTACTGGTCAAGAGCAAATCACAGGGACTCCGAGCAGAATCGATGACGTTTTATTCGACACACCAGCATTGCAAGTGAATCAAAGCATCGCGCCGCCTATTCGTTCAGGTTTCACATTCTGCGCATGGACCGAAAATACTGCAGTTTCGTCGATTGAGTTTACAGATTGCGACAATTTAATGTATGACGTAGACAAAACTGTAACGAAATTTGACTTAAACGCGACTCATCTTATGGGCAACGTATCGCTCTATCCAGTGTGGAAGATTAATACGCCTACTTTGACCTATGATGTAAATGGTGGCGTAAAAGGCGCAAATGCAGCAGAGAGTCAAGTCGTAACATATAAATCAACCGTGACCTATGCGCCTGAAACGCAAAACCCATCGCGCCAAGGTTATGTATTCCAAGGCTGGACTTTGACAAGAAACGGCGATGATTATTTCTATTTCATGAACAACGACGCAGGTTATACAGGTGGCGCAAACACCACAACTTCTGCGCCGACGCCAATGTTCTCAACTGATAGAACTATCTACGCAAAATGGTCAAAAGCCAAATATGCTCTCACATATGCCGCGTATGAAGGCATTTATTCAACAAACCCAGTTTCGCTAGATGTTTCAGGAACGTTGCCACCAGCAAGCATGCATGAATTTGGTGATACTGTCAATGCGCCTTCAAGACCTGAGCGCACAGGTTACGATTTCACAGGCTGGAATATTTGGGCTGAAAACTCATCAGCATGGTGCTTTACAGGAAGCGTGTTAGGAGATATTGCGGAAACCGCATGCGGAGATCCGAGCACAATTCCTGCAAATAACGTAATTTTGAACGCAGTATGGAAAGCAAAAACATATTCTGTAACTTTTAATTACAACTATGCAGGCGCAACAGAACCTGCATACAAGTACAATGCGCAGAGTTTTGACAGCGTGATTTCATCACCTGGAATACCTGAGCGCACAGGCTATGATTTTGCAGGCTGGTTTACAAATGCAACTGGCGGCAACGAATATGTGATGAACGAATCTGCGATGAAAGAGGCGAAAGATTTGGCACTTTATGCACATTGGAGCGCAGCCCCGCAAGCAATACAATTCACTTGCCCATTGCCAGCAGGAGCATCGAAATCAGTAGTAAATTGTCCAGCAAATACCACATCTTTGACCAACGCAACTTACGTTTTGCCTGCAAGCAAACCCACGCTTGAAGGATTTACGTTTACAGGCTACAAAGTGACTGAAATCGGAGGAAGTGCTGTTGCAGAAGGTGTCGGCGCTATTAAACAAGCATCTGAGCAGTATGGAATCACTCCTGCTGGTGGCTTAAAGTTTGAAGCACAATTCGCAATCAAAAAGCTTAACGTGAAATTCGATGAGCAATTTGGAAATTCGCAAGATATAGCACCAGTAGTTCCTAAAACTCGCGAAAACATCAATTATGGCGCGAAAATTACAGCACCTGAAACTAATCCGATTCGCCCTGCTTATGAGTTCGCTGGATGGTTCACTGAGCCGACTAACGGAAGCGAATGGGACTTCGCGCAAGACACAATGCCCGATGTTGAAAGTGGAAATGTTTTCACTCTTTACGCGCACTGGACTGAGATGCCGACTAAAATCAAAGTCACGCTCAACAAATCGACGACTTCACAACAGGAATTGCAGATTGTCGAATGGCTGACTGGCACAAACGACACCACGCCAGTTGTAGACGAAAGCACTGATTATAATGGCTTCTTAAAAGGCATCAACACAAGCAATTTGGCTGCTCAAGGCATGCAATTCTTATACTGGGTCGAATCAGTGGAGACTTGCGAAGAGCAAACTCCAGTCGATTTGGCTACTAGAAGATTCACTCAGGACATAGAACTTTATGCCTGCTGGAATGGCATAAGCCAGACTGAGGTAATATTTGATAAGAACTCTGATAACGCCGTCATCAGTTGGGATATTGATGGCATTATTGCTATTCCCGCAGATGGTGCGTCGATTTCGAGATATTATAGAGATATTACTTGGGCTACGAAACCGAAAATTAACGCCATTCCTACGGCTATTGGGCAAGTGTTCACGAAATGGGTCGCTGTGCAGAAAGGATTTCCGCTGTACACAGGCGAAAATGCCCCGAATCCGACAAAGGACGCTATTAACAATGCATGCGCAGACGAAAACAGCGGTTATGCTTGGGATTTGAGCGACTTAACTGGCGGAATTCGCGAAACCACTTATCTCGCAGCATGCTGGCAAAATGTGCCTAACCGAGACATTACTTTCGACGCGAATCTTCCGACCAATCCTGCATCAGATGGTGCGGTCAAAAACATTCCTGAACCGCGCACAGAAATCTACAATGACTCGCAAAACAACGCAGCGCCACCTAAAAACCAAGAGCTTGAAGGCTACACTTTCCAAGGTTGGTATACGACAACTGGCGTAACATGCATTGACGAAAATGAGCCAGCAGGCTGTGGCGAGCAAAACACACTATTTGATTTCGCGTACGGCGGGGAAACTGCTCCGAGTGGTAAATTGTCGCAAGTCGCTTATGCTAAATGGACAATCAACAGGTATAACGTTATAATCAAGTTGCAAAATGGTGCTGCCGATATTACAGGAACTCGCCCTTATAAAGCCACGCTTCCTGCGTTATATACGACGATGACGGAATCGGGTGCTAGGCAGTTTACTGCAGACACATCGGTGTTTAATGCTAACACGATCGACCCGTGGTGGAGTGGAAAGAAATTCGCTGGTTGGTATCTCAACCCGACGTTTAACACTCCATACCAAAACGTTTGCGATTCTAGCAATGACAACTGTGTGCAAACAGCATCTATGCCTGCGCACGATGTCACGATTTATGCGTCATCGATAAATGGTGCGCCTGTAAACTTGACATTTGACGTCATTTCAGGCTTACCTGAAGCGCAAGTGGACACGGACAAAACTGTAAAAGTGCACTTAAAAGCACCGAATGCATTCCTAGCGAGCGACCAAAAGTCAGATTCCAATAAAACTGCGACAGTCGTTACGTATACATCACTTAGCGACGCTGTAAAAGGTGTAAATCCAGTGTCGCAGAACAAGCCAGCGCATGATTTGTTCAACGCATCGGCTGGGTTTGAACTGACTAGTAACGCAACATTCAGTCACTGGGCGATGGTGGATTCATCTGCAACTGACGTAGCAACTGCCTGTTGGGATGGTGAAAACGTAAACACTACGTATCAACTTACGCTCACGACCACGATTGGCGATGATACAACTGCAGATATTGCACAAAGCAAGCATATTTATGCCTGCTACGCTCCAAAAGATTCTGCCACACTTGCCACAGCAAGCATCACGCTTAATCCAAATTATGGCACTGAATCGACTTCTGATATAACTGTTCTAACAGACAGCACGATTGGTTCGAATCAAATTTCACCTGCATTAACTCAGCGCGAAGGCTACATATTCGACGGTTGGTTTACGTTAGCAGACGGTGGAGAAAAAGTCACGATTTCAAACATCTCAACTCCGGCTAACGGGCAAAAAGGCGACGAAGCGACGCGTTTTAGCGCAGATCAAACAATCTATGCGCATTGGACAATACGCCAATTTACAGCTAAAGTGGACTATCAAAATGGCACAGTCATTAGCAACACATATGATTATGGAACGCTATTTAACACTATCATTGCCAGCGAAACTCCACTGCGTGCAGGTTACAAATTCATCGGTTACTGCCGTCAAAGCGCAGCACCTGCGACGATTTCGGAAACTGTAGACACTTCGTCGGGCAATCTTTGCAACGGTGGAAACGATCCTTTGCTCGATTTGAGTGCGACTGATAATGCACCTGCAGTAGGCGTAACTAATAATACAATCTATGCGCTTTGGCAATATATAGCCTACACTGCCCAATTTACAGAAGCGAACCGTGACGGATTGTCTAAGTATACGAATGGCACTTATTCAACTTATGAGACAAAAGTAGGTTCAAATGTTGTGCAAAGTTATAGAATCGGGCAAAACGTGACACTTATCGCGGCTGAACCCGAAACTGGCTATAGATTCGTGCGTTTTGATGCAGTCACAGGCGATGATTTGGTAACGCCACAGATAAATAACCCGACTAGCAGAACTGGCGCAAATTTCACGGCACTTGCAGGAAATGTCAAGATTAGAGCGACGTATTATTCGATTAAGTATAAGTTAGAGTTCCAAGTAGATTGTAAGGACAGTCTAAAAGCGAATGCTCAGTGCACAGGCGCACATGGCGCAAGTGTCACGTACGCGCATCAATCAGATGGCGATTACGTAGGCATAGGTGAAGTGGTAAAAGGCGAAACCGTAACTTTAAATCCGCAAATTTTGAGCAATGCATATACAATCAGCCTTGCAGGAGATAAGTTTGAGACTAGTACTGATACTCCTTGGACTGTGCGCGAAGGAGAAAATGAAGTTTTACTTACTGCACTTGGCTCGGTTGCGTACGCAAGTGGCGGAATAGGTAACGGCGATCAATTCATCGCGCCAACAGGTAATGTGCTAGTAACTTATCATGTGCAACCAAAAACCTATGCTTTGACAATGCAGGCGCAAAATGCAGGAGTCACGGCAAATGTCGGCGATGGAAACGCAACTGAGATGAACTTTAACGTAGAATCAGGCAGTTTGTTCACAAACATCACAGCAACACCAGCTCAAGGCTATCACTTTACAGGCTGGTCGCTTGCAGAAGAAAAGGATGGCGTGACGATTTTGGCACCTAGTTCAGCATCGACAAGCATTTCAGCAAAGGCAGCCAACAGTATTAAAGATGCTACGATTATAGCATCGGCGGTAAAAGATAAGTACAACATACAATTCGTGCGTGGCGATGGACCTCAAAACTTGATTGCAGGTTCAGGATTACCTCAAACTATTCAAGATGTCGAATTTGGTAAAGATTTTGCAAGCATTGAGTATTCGGGCGATCCGAAAGCAGTCGGCTATGAATTTAAAGGTTGGTTAACTCCGACAGAGCAAAATGATGCAAAAGCGTTTGTAGATTTGGGCGCAATGCCTGCACTCACAGACGGCGCAAATTATGTTCTGACTGGAAAATGGGAAACCGCAAACACAGTCAAAATCGTCTTCAACGCAAATGTTAATGACGACGCAGGCACAGGAGATGGTGAATGTCAATCCGAAGCGGGTTATGATGCGAAAATTGACGATGGCAAGTTGAATAAATGTAAAACCGACGCAAATGGCGATTACAGTTCAGCAAAAGTGTCAGATGATTTCGCGACCACATTTACTGATATTGACGGCATTGGCATAAACACTAGGTTAGGAAGCGTCGAAGGTCTGCCAACTGCAACTCCGCAGGCAACAGGCTACACTTTCAAGAACTGGTCATCGAATGCTGAGTGCACGGATAGCGTAACGCTTGCAGGCAACCAAATGCGTTTGGAGGAAAAGAGCACAGATGCAGATTATACATATTATGCATGCTGGACTCGTCAGCCAATCACGAAAGTTCAATTCTTGCGCAACACAACCAATATGTTTACGACAGCTGGTGTGACTAACGAAGAGCAAAGTATTGCACAAAACGGTTCACTTTCGCTTCTCTATGGCGAAACTGCTATTAGCACCCAAATGCCAGCCACGCAAACTTTCGAAGGTTACACGACAGATGGAAGGTGGTACTTAAATGCAGGCACGAATACTGCTTCAGGCACGCCAAGTGGCACAAGCCAAGAGACATTCCCGTTCAATTTGCCTAACAATCGTACGCTAGCACAAAACGGCAACTCGCCTGATCTAATCAACATCAGCGTTTATCTGCATTGGACTAGGAACTCATATCCCGTTTACGTCTGCAAAAATACGGACGAAAATAATAAGACATGCGATAATCCTGACGATTACATTATTTTGCAATTGCCATTCCATTCATCACGCGATGAACTTAGAGAAGCGATCAATGGCGCAGGTTTCACAAAAACAGGCTGGGTGCGAGATGTTAGCACACTCTGCTTGGCGATTAGCGATGGTGACCAAAATACATGTGCAACAGGTAAAGATTATGGCAACGATGTGTTTACTGGCATTACTGATACAGGTGCGAATAAACTCAAAGTTTGGATAGTTTGGACGAACAATACTGCAAACATCATTTACAGGGGTAACGAACCAAAAGACACAACTCCTATGGCTGAGCATGTTCCAGACGGTGAAAAGGCAGAATATGACACAGGCGCACATACATTAAACACAGGCGTTCCTACTCTCACAGGCTACAAATTCGTCGCATGGTGCGCAACGACCAATTACAATCTGCAAAGTAATAGATTCCCACAACCGCTGACCGTTTCGAGTGACCCAACGACTGTTTGTAACGCAACCGCAGTCGATGCAACTGCAAGAGTCGTTCAAGGGGGCACAAGTTCTGGAAACATCAGTATTGCTAAGTTGAACTGGTATGCATATGCAATTTGGCAGGCAGGAACAGTCAAAATTGCCCTTACAGCAGCGGATGGAAACGTTACAGTTTCGAGTGATACAATCTTGGGTGCACAAAACACGTATTACGTAAACAATTCTTACAACATTCAAGAACTTGTAAACGCTCTTACAGAAGGCACTGTCACTTATGCGCCAGGTTATGAATTTGCGACCTTCAAAGATCCCGGCGGTGCGAATATCGGAAACATCACAAACAAACTGCTTCCGACAAGCAACAACGTGAATTCAACCGATAAAGTTGTACCAGACACTCTTGAAAATACGTACATTTACAATCTGCAAGTCACGTCTAAGAAAACTACGCACAATATCGTGGTTGGAAAAGAGTGCGGAGTAAATTATGTTGGTGGAAATTGCGGCACTCCGCAAATAAAGCGAAACAGTGTTGATGCTGCAACTGCGCAAATCGGTGATAACATCGAAGTTATTCCTGCTCCTGCATCGGGCTATAAGACCAAAAAAGTCGAGGCAAATGGCGTGGAAGTTTCTCTGAGTAATGGTAAATATAACTTCGTTATGCCTGCTCAAAACATGCAAGTTGTTGTAACTTATGAACCGATTCAGTATACAGTCACCGCAATCGATAAAACTGGCGGAAATGTCAAAGCAGGCGGAACTGGAAGTGCGCAAAACACATCAGAAATCACTGGTGGAACAGGCGAAAATAAGTTCATAGTCGGCGAAACAGTAAGCATTATTGCAACTGCTGACAGAGATTACAGTTATCACGCGAATTCGCTTGCATTTAGCACGCCAAGCGCAAGTTATGCTGTGTTTTCAAATACGCAAGTTGCGGGTAAAGTTATGACATCTAGTTTCAAAGGTGCAGTAACAGATGCTACGGATAATCCTGCCATCGTAACGCTTGGAGTCACTTGGGATGCAACTCCTTACACGCTTACACCGAAAGTGCAGCCAGAGGGCGCAGGAAGGCTAAAACTTGGCGACGCTTCGACTGGCGAATCTACGCAGTATACAGTCGAGACACCAGCATTTGCAGTCACACCGACTCCATCTACAAGCGCTTTAATTTGGCAAGACGGTCTAGCGATAGGGCATAAAGGCGAAAATCATGTAATGTATAAACTGGCAGAAACTGTATGGACTGGAAAAGCCGCTGTTTGCATTACGGGAAGTCTTGGGAATTACCAGTTCACGCCTAGTGCCGTTACAGAAGGCGTTTGCAATGGCGACCAAACTCTGATTGTAAACTTCGTCGAGTATCCGACAGTTGAGGTCAAATTTGATAAAGGCGCACATCCAGCAGCAGACGCAGAAAATCCCAAAACACAGGTCATTTATCTGAATGCAGACGGAAGTGCAGGAGTATATAAGGCACAGTCTCCTGCATATAACTTTGGCGCAGAAACTGGCTATAAGTTTGTAGGTACGAACGCGTGGTTCAAAGGAACAGGCGGAACGGATACTCCTTGCGAGAGTATGGAAAGCAGTGCGTTTGACTTTAACAACAGTCTTGTTGCCGAAAACATGGTTCTTTGCAAGAAATATGAAGCAAGCAGTTATGCTTTCAAGTTAGTTGATTATGATGGTTCGGGTAATAGTTTGGAGTCAAACGTGGCATTTGGCGCTACAATCACGATTCTGGCTGCACCGACATCTCCTGGCTTAAAGTTCTTGGGCTGGTATGAGGATAAAGAAAAGTCTACGACTCCGTATACAGGACCTACAGGTGATACGATAATGCCTGCAAAGGATCTCATATTGTACGCAAAGTGGCAAGAGCTGCCGATTTCTATAACGATGGATTATCAAAACGGAACTGGCTATACTGCAACCGGAGAAGGCGCATTTTATAAAAGCGTTCCTAGCAATCTGCTTACTTCTCCGAATCGCACTGGCGGAACGTTCGTAGGATGGTTCACTGAGCCAAATGGTCAAGGTAAGCAATTCACAGATCAGACAGCGTTACTCCCAACTGACGATGCAATAATTCATGACAACGATCATGACACTTACGCAATCACGCTATATGCAAGTTGGGATATGAAATCTGTCACAATCCGTTATTACGCGGACGAAACAGCGCAGGGCAGTTTTGAGACAACGTCTGAAACGTACAGTGGAAAGATTATAGATTCTCCTGCAAAACCTCAAAGAGAGGGTTACACATTCGATTCTTGGCACGCATTTATGAAAGGTCAAGGCGGAAATCCTGACAAAACATTCGCTGATCCGTGGATATTCGGCGCACAAGGCACTAATCTCACGACAAGTTTTGGCGTTTCGGTCAGTGGAGATAATTATTACTTAGACTTAGTGCCTAAGTTTTTGCCAGTTGATGTGACTGTGAGTTTCGAACTAAACGAAGGCACATGCGTTGCGGATGGAAATGCAGGAACTCTTGCTTGCACAAAACAGACAAAGAAGTATGGTGAGTATGCAGATGCAGTTTCAGATCCTACGCGCAAGGGCTACACGTTCAGCGGTTGGTATAATGTCGCACAGAGCGATGATGCTGTGAACCCGATTCAGTTTGTGACAGGAGATTCCGAAAGTGCTTTGACGTATGCAAATGGCGTTGCACCAGTTCAGGGCGGTGCGACCAGCACGACGCTTCGGCTTTATGCGTGGTATGCTCCAGTTGATGTAAAAATAGTGTTCAATCCATTATCAGGCACTTGCGCTAGCGCGAACTGCGGTTACAAATCAGAGGACGAAAGCGATATTGCTAATAAGTATGACCAAAAGATTGCACGCTTAAATCTGCTTCAAAATCCAGTTCCTCCTGCAAACAAAGCATTTGCAGATTGGTACTTGAAAGATGGTAGCACGAGTGGCGATTGGGGAACTTTGCTAAATTTGGCAGATGTTACACTGAATGAAACAGGTGGAGTCATGCTAAATGGCGATGCAGGCACGTTTACTGCTTATGCGCGTTATGCTCCGAACAAGGTAAACGTCGTATTCGACGCGAATGGTGGCGTGCTAGCAGGCAGTGGAACAGCGCAAGTGGCATATGGCGGAAAAGTTGACAAACCAGCAGACCCAGCGCGTGATGGTTATATATTCAAGGGATGGAACTTTGGTAACGCAGAGTGGAACTTTAACAGCGCATTAACGACCGATAATGGCGTCGTCCTGAACGAAAACACTGACAATTTCGACGATTTCGTCTTGACAGCAGTTTGGGAACAGCTCCCGTCTGTAATTTATACTGTCACTTTCAATACGCAAGGCGGTTCTAATGTTGTAGCGCAGATAGTAACAGCAGGCGCAACTGCTAGCCAACCTGCCAATCCGACTCGCGCGAACTATACGTTTACAGGCTGGTTTACGTCAGCAAAAGATGGCGATAAGTTCGATTTCGCAACACCAATCACAGGCAATGTAACTATCTTTGCACAATGGACTGAAAATACAAAACCGCCTGCTCCACCTACTCCATCTCCTGCTCCAGCACCTACGAACGTAAAACTTCAAGATACGGTGAAGGATAATGAGTTGAAAGTCACGTGGCAAGTTCCGAATGTAACGAACGTTCAGAACTTTAAGGTTGTGCTAAATAATGTTCTGAACTCGGTAAAATATGAGTCGATATTGTTTAACGACAAGAAAGTTACAGGCGAAGTGTTGGTCTCCGCAACTGCTCGTCAGGCACTCTTCACAAACGTTCCAACTGGTTCGTATACCGCGACAGTGCAGTCGATTGGCAAAAATGGTGTGGCTTCCTCAAAGTCGATTGGCGCAGACAGTTTCGCAATGAAACTTACAGTTGGCTCAAAATATAAGTTCGTAGACACGAGCAAGGTGGAAAATGGAAGGTTAAATGACATTAACTGGTTAGCATCTGTAAGGGTGACGGTTGGTTCAGATTGTAACGCGTCAGGTGCTGGATCAGCGTGCAAGTACAATCCGAATGGCGCAGTGAATCGTGGCGCGATGGCGCAGTTCCTGTTCAAACTTGCAGGTCAGACCGAGACAGTGAATGGCGTTCCGAAAGTTACGGACATATCAAAGTTGATTTCAAGCCGTCAAGACGCAATCAAATGGCTTGCATCAGAAAAGATAACCATTCCAACTGCTGGTAAGTATAAGCCGAGCAACACTGTAAACCGTGGCGCGATGGCAGAGTTCATGTATAAATTAGCAGGTCACCCTGGCACTGTCGATTTTGGCTCAGGCGAAAACGATCACGTGGATCCAAAGACAGTCGCAGACGTGGAGAAAGTCTTAAAGAACGATAAAGCATTAGCAAAGTTCAAAAAGTCCAACCCCAACCGCTACTACGACATTTTATGGCTCGCGAAGATGAACATCACAGTTCCTGACAGCATGGGCAGGTATAACCCTGGTAATGATGTTAACAGGGGCGCGATGGCGCAGTTCATGCATAAGCTGTATTGGGTAATGATGACCGGCAACCTTGTGCCACAGGACGGCAACGTGCCAAATATATAAAATTTATTTTGGGGAAGTTTTGACTTTTAGTTGAAACTTCCCCCTTTCCAAGTTATTAATTTGGCATGTTGCCTCAAAATAGGGGGATATTTCCGCGCTGTTGCTCACTCGCGGTATTTTAATACAGCGTCGTTCGCACAACACGAAACTATCCGCCCTATTTTGCCTGTGGCATCAAGGTTGCACTCCCAGTTCCAGCGGACGGCAACGTGCCAAATATTTAGGAAAAATCGGAATTCGGCTTACGCCTCATGCTTTTATTGCTCTGCGTCAGCGAGAAAGCACCCTCACTCCTAAGAAGTCAGATCCCGCATCGCATTCGCTCGCGGGATGACAAGGAAAACGCGAATGAGCGTTTGACCCGGAATTCGGCTTACGCCTCATACTTTTATTGCTCGGATTAACCTCGCTACTCTGCTTATGAGTTGTTTTTAAGGAATAGACTTGTATCATTCCATTCGCTTGTTGCGCTCGCTTCGCTCGCACCTTGATTGCTCACGCTTACGCGCTTTGCGTTTGAATCGGAGTTCGCTATCGCTCACACTTTTATAGCACTGCGTCAGCGTGCGCTACGCGCCCGCCGACTTGCGCAGGAATCGAAATTCGCCTAACGGCTCATGCTCTAATTGCTCACGTTTCACGTTCGCATTGCTTGGATTTTTCATACTGAAAAATCCAAGCCTCTGCTGTGAAGTTACTTTTTGTTTAAGAGTTACATTGTTTAAGGGTGGCTTGGTTTATTGTACGTAGCGAGCAGTACCTTGTCATCTAGGTAGCGCGTGAAACGCGCGACACGGGACTTGGCTTCTTCGCACGTAACGTACTTTCGCGCCAATCACAGATCCCGCATCGCTTCGCTCGCGGGATGACAAGGAATGAGGCGTTGCGTCATTGGGAGGTCAAAACACGTTAACATTTCAAAACCGCTTGCATTCGCAAAATAAAAGGTGTACAATTGTTAATGTGCAATAATTTATACACTAATTTTAGTTGTAAGAAAATATAAGCACAAGATGTAATGATAAGTAAAAGGAGGAATGTTATGAAGAGGCAAAGTGTATACTAACACCAAAGCGAGTGGGGTACATCAGTTTTTGCCGACGTTTTTGCCCTTGATGATTCTCGTCCAAGCGATAAGTACAGGACGGATTTTTACCGTGGCTGGCATTATAGATAAAGGAGTTGCATGCTTGGAAAACTTAAAGTTCTAGTATTTGCTATATCACTAGGATTGTTTCTGTTTGTTATCTTTGAGTATCTGCTTGTAGTTGTTCCACTTATGGAAACTCGCGCTGTTTCTTTTTGGGGAATAGTCGCGAATTTTTATTTTCCACCTGTTATAACGTTTTTATTGCCATTGGTTTTGCTTATTAATGTGATTTATCAAGTCACTTATTATCTATCACGGCAGAAAAAAAGTTTTGTTACGCAGTGGATTAGCGGTGTGACCGTCAAGAGAATAAACATAAGGAACATAAGTTTTTCAGCATTGTTTTTGTTTGCGCTGTCTGTTGCTATATTGTGTGTAGAATTTCTACTCATTCGTATTTCGACAGACAGCGCAAATACTATTTTAGTACTTTATTTTACTTGTATATTGGCACTTTTTGCATTATATAATGTTTTTTCATGTGTCTTTGTTACAAGAACAATTAAAGAAAAAGCGACTTAATTATGTTAAATGAGCTTAGACTAAACAAAAAGGTGTATTTTTCTGTTTTTATTGTTGAAGCAGTTTTATTGGCATTATTCTCTGCATTGTTCGCAGAAGTAAGTTATACAAATTCTACACTCAGTGCAATTGAAGAGATAGATGACACGAATGTATATGTGAATTTTGATTGCACGCTTTCCGAACAGCTAGACAGTTTGTTCGAGAATGATACCGAATCAATAAAGAGAGGAAAAGAGTTGTATAATTATGTTGCCAAGGGCAGAACGAAATATTCATATTGGGATTATCCAGTAGGAACGCTTGCAAACGGCAAGCCTTTTTTTCAAGCAACGACAGATAAATACTTCTTTGACCTATATGGAATAAAGGTTGCTGTTGGGCAAAATTTGTATGACGTAACTGAAACAAAGAGCGGAAGTATACCTGTTGTCGTTGGTGCAGATTTGACTGAAAAGTATCAGTTGCATGATGTGTTTGAGATGGAAGATCCGAATACAGGAAAAGGTGTAAAATATGAAGTGGTAGGGATTCTGCCAAAAGGAACGACATACCCTGCTGTGTATAACATTGGAATGAAGAACTCTGTTGACGACAAGATGTTTAGACCGTTGGACGTAGAAGCATTAAACGAGATTGGGAATCTTGTTATGTCAATAGCTTCACTTGTCGTTTTTGCAAATAATGAAACAGATTTGCGAAAAATAGAGCAGCTATCCAAAGATTTAAACTTTCTTGACATGAGTTTTGAAAAGATATCAGACAATACAGTAATATTTTTACAAGAAGGTAAAGAAACTATGCAGATTTATGCACTTATTATAATTGCGTTAATTATTTTAGCCGTGTTAATAGGTGGAATTGCTATTTACATTGCTATAAAAAAGAAGTTAAACGTGTATATCGTACAAATTACTGCTGGACTTTCTTTAAAGAAACTATGTTTGAACATATTTTTTGCATTGTTTGCGGTTAACGTAGTGCTAATAATACTATCATTGGCATTTTCTGCGCTTTCTGCTCTACTTTCTGATACCTCAGCATTTAATTCTTATTATTTTAGCAGTTCAACACTTAATGTGTACTATTATGCCATCATTTCGTTGGTTTTTCTGTTTATTGATGCCATTATTTCTCTCATTCCATATCTTAAACTAAGGAACGCAGATTTGCTGAACATATTGAGGAGTGAGAATGGCTGATCGAGTAATAACGCTAAAAGGCGCCACTAAGCGTTTTTTCAAAAAAGGCAAGTTTGATTTGACTCCTTTGGATAATGTTAACTTTTCTGTAAAAAGAGGTGAAAGAATCGCGATATGGGGCGAATCAGGTATTGGCAAAACAACACTTTTGAATGTAATCGGGTTGTTATCATCTCAGACTAGTGGCGATTATTACTTGAACGGCAGAAATGTTAAAACTTTCTCCGAGAACAAAAAAGCACATCTTAGAAACTCATACTTTGGTTATATAATTCAGGACTTTGCATTAGTTGAGAATTGGACAGTTTATAATAACTTAAAACTTCCATTAAAGAATAGGGACAAGAAGCCAAAGAACTCTAAAGAGCTTATCAGAGAAAGTTTGGCTGAAATTGGACTAGAGAGTAAAATAGGCGTTGAGGCGAGGCATCTATCTGTCGGAGAAAGGCAAAGAATAGCAATCGCAAGAGCACTTATTAATTCGCCTGAGGTAATATTAGCAGATGAACCGACTGCTTCGCTAGATGCGAAAAACAAGGATACAGTCATTGAAATGTTTGACAAAATCTGTACTGGTGACAAAACAATTCTTATTGCAACGCATGATGATGAGGTATTGAAATTCGTCAATACAGTTTATCGCATTGCAGATGGGAAACTATTTATAGAGGGGAGGTGACACTGTGTTTTTTGTTTTACTATTTTCGTTATTTTCTACGATTGGCTGTTTTATTGCAAGAAGAAAGGTCAGCAACAAAACTGCTAGATTGGTATTACTCATTTTAGGCATTTTGTTTTGTGCACTTACCATTTACTTAGCATTGCCACGTACTACATATGACGGACGGTATGATAACGTTTATGGAACACAAATGTTAACGTTTGTCAACAAAACTTAACATTTCTTAACAGAAGTTAACATTCCCATTTCCGCAACGCCTTCAAGCGTGCTACCCTTGTCATCCCTCAAAAGTGCAAAGCACGCGACACGGGATCTGGCTTCTTAGTACGTAACGTACATTCTTGGTGACGCAGATCCCGCATCGCATTCGCTCGCGGGATGACAAGTGTGGTGATGTTTCGCGCATTGCGTTTGATTCGGCATTCGCTTTCGCTCATACTCTGATTGCTCACGCTACGCGTTCGCATTGCTTGGATTTTTCAGTATGAAAAACCCAAGCCTCTGCTGTGAAGTTACTTTTTGTTTAAGAGTTACATTGCTTAAGAGTGGCTTGGCTTGACGCAGTCAAGCCAAGCCTTAGCGCAACTTTTCAAAAGAACGAGCGTAAGTTAAGTAGTTTTGAAAATTTGCGGGGTGAGAGTGTGAGCGTAGCGAACTCCTTTAATTGCATTGCTACGCAATACTTTATTTTAAGATTCCTGCCTACGCAGGAATTCAGAATGGTGGAGCATGAGCGTAGCGAATGCGATGCGCGATGACAAAGTGTGGTGCGCTTGCAGTTATGCGCCTACAAATCGCTCAGTAACTGCTGGGTCGTGATGGAACGAAAAGAGTGTCTTTTTCTGATCAAGTTCCTCGATTGTGTGCAGGTCGTCTTCGGTAAGTGTGAAATCGAAAACGTCAAAATTCTCCGCAATGCGTTCTTTATGAACCGACTTTGGAATCACCACGACATCGCCTTGAATTAAAAACTTAAGTGCAACTTGCGCTGCTGTTTTGTCATACTTTTTGCCTATTGAAACTAATGTTTCGTTGCTGAAAAAGTCATTCCTGCCCTCCGCAAAAGGTCCCCAAGATTCGACTTGTATGCCATACTTCTTAGCGTAATTCCGCGCCTCTTTTTGCTGATTAAACACGTGAGTTTCAATCTGATTGACTGCAGGTTTTACATCGCAAAATGCGTAAAGGTCAATCAGTCGATCTGGATAAAAGTTGCTTAGACCAATTGCCCTAACTTTTCCGCTCCTATATGCCGCTTCCATCGCGCGATAAGTTCCATAATAATCGTTAAATGGCTGATGAATTAGCAATAAATCGACATAATCTGTGCGCAATTTCTCAAGCGACTCATCAATAGAACGCGCAGCTTTTGCTTCACCTGCGTTTGAAAGCCACACTTTTGTCGTAATAAACAACTCATTACGTGCAACTCCGCACTTTTCAATTGCAGCACCGACGCCACGTTCATTCTGATAAATCTGTGCAGTATCAATTGAGCGATAACCGACTTCAATCGCGTCGAGCACGCACTTTTCGCACTCAGCATCATCGGGTATTTGATACACGCCGAAGCCGAGAGCAGGCATTTTTACACCATTGTTTAATGTTACATATTCCATATATGCTCCTTACACTTATTATTGTACACCTTGCAGTTCTGAGAGTCAATAGCATCATAGCATTGGTAGCATTTCAATTTCTGTGGGATTTATAAATCACTCGTTATTCCCTTACGTTTAGCGAAGTATTTACTAGTTTGTTTGTTGTATTTCATAACTTGTAGTTTTAGTACTGCTTCGCTTCCTATTTTGCTCCAAGCCATACCGCGCATCTTTAGCCGTCTTGATATCATCAGGTCTACACCTTTTTCTATATATCCTGACCCATGTAGTCCAACTAACTTATGATTGTTTATTTGTTCTAAGTTGTTTGTTATGTATGTTACTAGCTCGTCTTTCTTGCTTAGTTTATCTGTTGTACAGTTCCAGTTCACAACAATGTCTAGTAGTTTATTAGCGTTGTATGC
>JAISFQ010000025.1 GCA_031263495.1 Candidatus Nutricula glyptotermitis | reverse complement strand
TTCACTGGTACAATTATAAACGCATTAGTGAGAGAAACAACTATAAGACTCCAGCAGAGATTGAAGAGTTGTGGTATACTAAGAGTGTAGATGAAAGGTTGGTTAGCATAAGAGCATAGGTCTATATTGGATGTAGGGCGGTTCAGTACTGCGTGGTATTAAGAGTACTGCTCGCTACGTACGAATCGGAGTTCGCTTACGCTCACGCTTTTACTCCGCAACTTTCAAAACAACTTCGCTTCCGCTCGTTCTTTTGAAAAGTTACGCTAAGGCTTGGCAAGACGCAGGCAAGCCAAGCCACTCTGCTGCAGAGTTACTCTTAAACAAAAAGCAGCTTCACAGCAGAGGCTTGGATTTTTCATACTGAAAAATCCAAGCAATGCGCAAGTATTGTTGCGCCGTAGGCGAAACCATACGCCAGCGCTGTAAAAGTGTGAGGGCGTAGCCTGAACTCCGAATCAAACGCGTTGAGTTTCACGCAACGCAATCAGAGTATGAGCGAAAGCGAATTCCGATTCTTGTCATCTAGGTAGCGTGCAAAGCACGCGACACGGAATCTGCTTCCAAGAGCTGAAAGTACATTCCCGTTACCACAGATCCCGCATCGCATTCGCTTGCTAGATGACAAAAGGGTACTCCGAACCCCACACTGGAAAACGCGCAGGAAAATGTGAAGGAAAATGCGAACGGAGGAGGAAAATGCGAATGAGCATTTGACCCAGCGATTGAGCATTTGACCCAGCGAAGGAAAATGCGAACGGAGGAAAATGCGATTGAGCATTTGACCCAGCGAAGGAAAATGTGAAGGAAAATGCGAAGGAAAATGTGAAGGAAAATGCGAATGAGCATTTGACCCCATTTGACCCCATTTGACCCCATTTGACCCCATTTGACCCCATTTGACCCTGTTTGACCCCGTTTGACCCTCGCGGAATCTTAAAACAACCCGTGAGCGCGTAGCGCGAACTCCTACCAACATTTATTAACTCTTCGTTATTAACTATTAACTCCCTTCTATTACTCCTTACTCATTACTCCTTACTCATTACTCCTTACTCATTACTCCTTACTCATTATTAACCATTCGTTTTAACGGTATGTTTAGGACATTGCTATTCAGAGTAATCATTAATCGCGTCCATTACGTCATTTCGTGCATTTTCAAGTGTAGAATACGAATCTTTGAGTGCCTGAAGTGGACTTTTTTCATCTGCAATTAGCGCATCTGCCTTGTTGATGGCATCATTTAACGCGTCGACCAACTTCTCGGTAATATCGTACTCTTCAGAATCTGTCAAAGTTTGCCGACCAGCGGTCAACATATCACGAAGAGTGAGTCTTGCAGAGGCAATTGCCTGTTCATTTGCCTGTTTACTTTTGGTTTCTTTGGAATCCAGAACCAACTTTGCCTTATTTTGTAAATCAGCAGTGGATTGAATAAGTTTAGTGTTGAGATCTTTTGCTTCGGCGATGCTATTTTGTAAATCATCAGCATTGCCATCAGTGGACCACGTTTTTCTAATCTTATATGGCTTTGCATCAAGCAAGGCAGTGCGCAAATCTTCAATAAGCATGGGATTTTGCACATCCTTTTCACGAACATCGCTTAAAACCTTATTCGCGTCGTCGTATGCAAGGTTGAAATTAGTGTAATTTGCATCATACTTCGCAGTTTCCTGACTTAATTCATCCTTAAGTCCTTGCATAGAAGTGTTGTGGTTAATAATAAAAATAGTTGCAACAGTCGCTATAGTCGCCAAAACAGCAAGTATTGAAACTATTATGACAATTTTTCGTATCCTCTTGCTTTTTTTGTCGTCTGCATGTGAAGCGCGACCAGATTGTGCGCCAAACGTAGCAGTTGCGCCAAAAGATTTATCCAGTGTATCGGACGAGAAAATCGTATCTTCACTAGGAATAAACTCGGTATCTTGTTGCAAAAGGTCAATGTTTACTGCATTGTGCGACACAGGAATCCGAATCACCTCAGTTTCCTGCGTGTTGCCGTCGTGAAACTCAGAATTTATATTCTCAGTTGCCGATTCGCTTGCATCAAATATGCGTGTCGCATCATCATCGTCATTTGGCATTTGTTCTTTTACTCCTTACTGCGCTTTTGATAAGTAAACTTCAATATCAAGAGCGCGAATACTTCCGCCGTGGGGCCACTGGGACTTGAACCCAGGACCGCTCGATTATGAGTCGAGTGCTCTAACCGACTGAGCTATAGCCCCATAAATTACAGTTAATATTCTACACTAATTCTGCTCCGTTTTCCAACTCGCGAGCAAATCAAGTGTTTTAACTCCTTACTCCTTACTCCTTACTCCTTACTCATTACTCCTTACTCCTTACTCATTACTCCTTACTCATTACTCCTTACTCATTACTCATTACTCATTATTTCCGCCACCAGCATTACAGCACTTGTGAGCGCGATAAGTATGAGTGCACCTGCGATTCCTGCGGAAAAGTGCTCGGTGTCAGGGAGTGAAATCAGGCGGTAGATTAGGACTGGGAGTGTTTGGTTGCCAGCGCGTGCTAGAAATGAAGTTGCGCCAAATTCTCCGAGCGAAACGGCGAATGCGAATCCGAACGAAACTCCTATTCCGCGCCTTATTAATGGAAGGTCGACGGATTTTATGACTTGAAACGCATTCGCGCCAAGATTCTCCGCTGCTTCACGAATGCTATGGTCAATCGACATTATGCGTGGTAGAATCGTGCGAATTACGATCGGAATCGCGACCAAACTTTGCGCAATCGGTATGATTAACGGGCTCAACCTTAAGTCAACAGGCAGTCCAAGTGGGTGATTCAGCGTAATTAACATGCCAAAACCTAGTGTTACTGCACTTATGCCAAACGGTAGCATATAAAATATTTCGAGTTTATTTAACAGAAACTTCACTGTTTTACTGCGAGTTCTGCGGGAAATGAGTAGCGACACTGTAACGCCGATAATTACGCTGAGAGTTCCTGAAATCAGCGCAGTTTGCAGGGAGTTAATAGTAGCGTCGATTATTGATACGTTTAACTTATTGTCGCGTGGCTGTATTAATGCGAGAAAGTTGCTGAACGTGAACGAATTGGTGGCAGGGGAGTAGAATGCGCGTGTGAGCAGGGAAGTTAGTGGTAGTATAATTAAAATTGCAGTTATAAGGAGTAGGTAGAGTTGCGACCAGTGCGGAAAGTGTGATATACTTAAAAATTTAAGGCTTATTTTTTTTGGGCGAGAGTTTTGTGAATTATAATGCGTAGGTTTTTGCGCGCGAGTGGGTGTGCTTGGAGCGGTTAAAATACTTGTCTGATTATAATTAGTGAAGCGGTTGAACAGAAAAAGTGCAGTTAGCATGAGTAAAATTTGCAGTATTGCGAGAATTGCGGCGGTATCTAGGTGCAGGACTGAGACGGTTTGGAAGTAGATTTCGCTTTCCAAGTTCGCAAACTTTTCGCCACCTAGCGTCATGATTACGCCGAATGCAGTGCCACAAAAGACGAATATTAAGAACGCTGAACTTAAGATTTGGGGCAGTAACAGGGGAAATGTCACTTTTCTGAACGTCTGAAACGGCGACGCACCGAGTGAATACGACGCTTCTTCATATTCAAGACCAATTTCCGCCCACTTGCTTCCGACTTGGCGCGCAAATAGTCCGACGTTAAAGAACAAAAGTGCCATTAGAACAGGCAGAAACGTAGAATCGAGCCCTAAAAACCCGAGCCAACCATTCTTGGCAAACAGCGATTTGAACGCGATGCCGACTGCTACGCTCGGTGCAGTAAAAGGTGCAATGAGCAGGGCTTTCATAAGTGTATTTCGTTTATTATTCGCCTTATACAGTGCGTATGCGACAGGCAACCCGATTATAGCGGATCCTACGCAACCAGCAAGTGCTTCGATAACAGTCCAAAACAGCACGCGAATAGTGCGATTTGACATAATTACGTGCGCGAACTTGTCGATTATGCTGTAATCTGTGCCCGAAAAACCGCTGGTCACTGCACTCGTTGCATCAGATGCAGTTAAACCAAAAGTTATCAGGTGCGCGACAGGCACGATGAAAAACGCGAGCAAATAGCCAGTTACGGCAATTAGTGTAAGCGCAAATAGGGCGTTATATATGCTGAATTTGCCACTGTTTCTGCGCCTACACTTGGTTGCCATGTTTACCGAACTTACTCGCAATTACCTACTCATCAGCCGATTTGGAGTTCATTCCACTCTTCGAGCCACTTATCGTAGTTGTCCGAAACAGTTTTCGTGCTAAGATTCGTTTTCGTATACTCAGAGTCAGGCTCGGGAGCAAACTTTTCCCAGTCAGCAGGCACATTCGCGTCCGCATTTACTGGATACATATACATTTCGCTCCCAATAGAGTTCTGAAAATCGGTCTGCAACAGGAACTCCAACACCTTATTTGCGCCTGTTTCATTCTTCGCGCCCTTCAAAACGCCTGCATATTCGGTCTGCGCAGTGCAAGTTTCAGGTATTGCGACGGCTTTACTTTGGTTGGTTGCGTCATCAACAGTGTCAGCAGGCGATGTCGAGTATGAAACCATCAGCGGATACGCGCCACCTGCGGTTACGGAATAATCAACTTCATACGCATCCGACCAGCTGGACGCTATCCGCACACCGCCCGCTTTCAGTTTCAGCCAGTAGTCTTTCCAGCCATTTTCGCCATATTTATCGACAGTTTTGATAAAAAACGCACGTCCAGGCGACGAAGTAGTCGGGTTAATCGCAACAAAACGAGCAGCGTACTCAGGTTCTGCGAGTTTGTCCAGCGAATCGGGCAGTGCAAGTTCGCTATCTGCAAAATACTGTTTATCGGCATTTACGCACACAAACCCATAGTCGACAGGCATTAACTGCTTAGAAAACCCTGCGTCAACTGCGCTTTTTAACTTAGGCAACGCACCGATATTGTAATCTGCGAGTGCAGAAGCGGCGGTAATTTTCTCGGTGTTTAGAGAATCGATGCCATACACCAAATCGCCTTCAGGCTCGCCAGCAGATAAAATAACCCTGCTCGCGAGTTCGCCAGCGTTACCAGCAGTGATAACATTCAGCGCGTAACCAGTCTCACTCTTTATTTGCGCGATTGTTTCATCACTAATCTGAAACGAATCGTATGCAAGCAGTGTGACCTGGTCATTTGCAATACTATTGTCAGCGTTTTGACATGCGCTAACAGATAAAATGAGCGCAAATACTGAACATACAGCAAGCGCTCTGTAACATAATTTCTTCATAATTCCTTCCTTCAACGGCATTATCCGACAGGTTCAAAGGGTTCATCTCAGCAAAACGCGCCCCTGGAACATAAATAATTGTACACTGATTGTGCGTGGGATGCAATACTCAAAATAACAGTAGCGTTTCAGCAGGAATTCGCCTACGCTCATACTTTTAATTAAGATTGCGCATCTACGTGCGGAATTCTGAGGTGGAGTATTAGCAAGAATGTACGTTACGTGTAAAGAAGCCAGATTCCGTGTCGCGCGTTTCACGCGCTACCTAGATGACAAACAAAAAACGTCTCACGCGCTACCTAAACAACACGAGGTGGAAACGTAGGATTCGCCGCCCCACGCACTCGCTTTGCTCGTGCGGATGAGGGCGGTCACGCACTATTATTTGGTCGAATATTTCCAAGTAAACATTCGACAGATTCACGGGTTCGAATCCCGCTTCTATACATTTTTTATTATACACATGACACCTGCGGTATCACGTATATAATAAGAGGTGGAAACGGGATTCGAACCCGTGTACACGGCTTTGCAGGCCGCTGACTAGCCACTCGCCCATTCCACCGAAATTGGGTAGGTACACGCAAGGAGTTGAGCGACCTACCCAAGTCTCATATTGAGCATTAAGTTACGGTAATTTAGTAACCCATGCCACCCATATCAGGCGCTGCCGCAGGAGCAGGCGGTTCAGGCTTATCTGCGACCACTGCTTCAGTAGTCAAGAACAAACCTGCAATCGACGCAGCATTTTGGAGCGCAGAACGAGTTACTTTTACTGGATCTGCAATGCCAGCCTTCAATAAGTCCTCATATTCGCCAGTTTGCGCATTCAACCCATGACCTTTTGGCAGTCCTAGCACGGTATTTACGACGACTCCGCCTTCAAGTCCAGCGTTCTGTGCAATTTGCCTAAGCGGAACTTTGATTGCGGATTCGACGATACTTGCACCGATTGCTTCCTCGCCACTAAGCTTCAACTTTGCGAAAACTTCCTTGCCAGCCTGCAATAATGCAACACCGCCACCAGGCACAATGCCTTCTTCGACAGCCGCTTTTGCGTTACGAACTGCGTCCTCGATTCTGTGTTTACGTTCTTTGAGCTCAACTTCAGTCGCAGCACCAGCCTTGATAATCGCCACGCCACCTGCAAGTTTCGCCAAACGCTCTTGCAATTTCTCGCGGTCATATTCGGAATCAGTGTGCTCAATCTCATTGCGAATTTGCTGAACTCTGCCTTCAATTTGCTCTTTTGAACCAGCACCATCAACGATTGTAGTTTCATCTTTTGTTACAACTACTTTGCGCGCCTTACCCAAAACGTCGACAGTTGCGGAATCAAGTTTCAGACCGATTTCGTCACTGATTACTTGTGCGCCAGTCAAAATCGCGATGTCCTGCAACATTGCCTTTCTGCGATCGCCAAATCCAGGTGCTTTTACAGCCACAGACTTGAACGTTCCGCGAAGCTTGTTCAGAACCAAAGTCGCAAGTGCTTCGCCTTCGACGTCCTCAGCGATGATTAGAACCGATTTGCCTTCCTTAATTATCTGATCGAGTATGTTAACCAAATCTTGAACATTGGAAATCTTGGACTCGACGAGCAAGATGTATGGGTCTTCGAGAACTGCTTCTTGCGTCTCTTCGTCGGTCACAAAATACCTAGCCAGATAACCTTTATCGAAGCGCATACCTTCAGTAACTTCAAGTTCCAAACCGAACGAATTCGAATCTTCGACAGTGATTACGCCTTCCTTTCCGACCTTATCCATCGCGTCCGCAATCAGTTTGCCGATATTATCATCAGCAGCACTAATCGCAGCAGTAGCGGCTATTTCATCGTGCGTTTCAATATCTTTCGCCTGCTTCAATAACTCTTCGACCAACTTATCGACCGCCTTTGAGATACCACGGTTAATCGCGATTGAATTTGAACCAGCAGCAGCATTTTTCAAGCCTTCCTTTACGAGTGCCTGCGCCAAAACAGTCGCGGTCGTGGTTCCATCGCCTGCTACGTCATCGGTTTTCTTTGCAACCTCTTTTACCAGTTCAGCACCGATTCTCTCGAACGGATCTTCGAGCTCAATCTCTTTCGCGATCGTTACGCCGTCGTTAGTAATCGTCGGCGCGCCCCACTTTTTGTCAAGGACTACGTTGCGCCCTTTTGGACCTAGCGTCACCTTCACAGTGTTCGCCAAAATGTCCAGCCCAGCCTCCATCGAGCGGCGAGCATCTTCACTACTAGCAATAATTTTTGCCATTTATTCCTCCATTTCTGGGTTTCCCCAACTAGCAATACATATGGCTGCAACTTATCTTTCAAAATAAATTGCCCATTTACTTAAAAGTTTACCAGTGTTAGTTTTTATTGTCAACTCTTTTTTAACATTTGTGTAACATTTGTGTAACATTTGTGTAACATTACTGTAACTTTTTATAACACACCCATAGAAATTTTAACATTTTTTGAACTTATGTAACATTTTCAAATATAAAATACCTGCTCAGGGGCGTGCGCGTTATTTTGCTACACACGAACTTTATATTTTAGTGGAATTCTGATTTGAAATGTAGTACAATTTTAATTGGTAAAATATGGAGATACAAATTGAAGCAATAAAGAAGATCGCGCTTGAGAAAGCACTGGATTTTCGGTCGCTCTTGAAGAACATCGAGCGATTAATACAAGACAGTTACAATGATTACTATGGGCAAGGCTTTGTAACAGGCTCTGCTGACCAGCTGACGTTAGCGTCGGCGCATATTAATTCTGAAACTGGGGAGGTCACCATCAGCGAAAATGGTATTGCCGTTGATAGGTTACCGGTGGGGTTCGAACAGGCATTGGAACACACCTTGAAGGCTAATGTCATGCGATTAGTGCATGCTGAGCATTCGAGAAGGCTTTTCAATGTCTATAATTCTAAGCTCGGGCATTTAGTCTCGGCTAGGATTACGGGTATAGATGAGTCCGGAATGGTGTACGTTCAGATTGAGGACAGCCACGAAGCAGTGGTGCCAGTGTCTGAACAAATGCCAAACGAGCAGTATATTCCTGGCGAGATGATGCACTTTGTGATTGCTGACGTCTTGCAAGCAGGAGCTAATACTCGCATAACGCTCTCTCGCTCACACCCGAATATAGTGACTCGTATTATCGAGTTCTATATTCCTGAGGTGCAAAGTGGCGAGGTCGAGATCGTTGGCATTGCTCGTGAACCGGGATCTAGGTCGAAGGTGTCAGTACGCTCGAACAACGAGCGGATTAATCCTGTCGGCTCTGTAATCGGCAGGCATGGCATTAGGATGCAGAACATTATTGAGGAGTTGAGCGGTGAGAAGATTGATTTGATTCAGTATTCATCGGATATTCTGCAGTATGTTGCTAATGCGCTTTCGCCTGCTCGAATTAACAGTGTCGAGGAGATCGATAAAGAAGGGAAGCTTTATCGTGCGTATACTGACGCGGATCAATTGACTCTTGCCATAGGCAAAGGAGCGCAAAACGTTCGTCTTGCAGTTCGCTTATTGCAAGTGAGGATTGACATTAAGGAGGGCTAGCTACCGATAATTTATCTTAAAGACTTGAGTTTTGTTGGTGTTAGAAACGTATTATTACGTTTACGCTAGGTTTTGGCATACCTTTTTTATGAAGTTAGTTTTGTCATGACTGTTTTTGAATCGGAGTTCGCTTTAGTTTATACATTTACCGCACTGCGCAAGGTGCAGTGCGGTTGAATCGGCATTCGCTTTCGCTCATGCATTTATTGCACCGCGTGAAACGCGGTATGGTCGAATCGGAGTTCGCCTAACGGCTCATACTTTTATTGCTCGCTTCGCTCGCGGGAATCGGAATTCGCCTACGGCTCATACTCTGATAGCGCTACGTCAGCGTGCGCTTTGGCTATCGCCTCGTGCCCGCTGGGGTTGCGCAAAAATCGGAATTCCCTATCGCTCATGCTTTTACAGCGCTGGCGTATGGTTTCGCCTACGGCGCAACAATACTTGCGCAAGAATCGGAGTTCAGGCTACGCCTTCACGTCTTGATAGCGCTACGTCAGCGTGCGCTTTGCGCCCGCCGACTTGCGCATTGCTTGGATTTTTCATTCTGAAAAATCCAAGCCTCTGCTGCAAAGCTGCTTTTATGTAAAAGAGTAACTCTGCAGCAGAGTGGCTTGGCTTGGCAAGACACAGCCAAGCCTTCGCGCAATATACACAACAACCAGCGCAAGCGAAGTTGTTTTGTGCGTTGCGGGGTAAGAGTGTGAGCGTGAGCGAACTCTTTTTTGTACCTAGCGAGCAGCAGTTTTAATGCCACGCAATACTCTTATTCTGAATTCCGCACAGCGAAACGAAGTGTAGCGTGATGCGGAATCTTAAAATAGAGTATTCGCAACGCGAATGCCTTTAATCGCATTGCTACGCAATACTTCGTTTTAAGACCCCGCATCGGAGTGCGGAATTCTGAGGTGGAGTAGCACGGAATTCTGAGGTAAAGCATGAGCAACGCGAATTCCTTTTCCCAATTACTCATTACTCATTACTAACTGATGTAACATTATCAAAGTTTGCACTCACCGCACAAAACGTGTATAATTTTTAACAGAGTAGTGATGCACTAGAGTTG
>JAISFQ010000116.1 GCA_031263495.1 Candidatus Nutricula glyptotermitis | reverse complement strand
TTCCCACTGATTAATCGTCGTAAGTGTTTCTATCGGCTGAACTGGGCAATTGCCATTTCCGACCAAGGGAGTCGCCTGCGACGATGCATCACTTCCATTGTTGCTCACACTGCATCCAGTGAACAACATCATTGCCATTGCGAACGAACACACGCACGCAACAGTCTTCTTGATATCTTTCATATCATCCTTTCATCATATCATTTATACCTCACATTACTTCCTCTCCTAAACTTATCACTTATATGATACACGATAATCACCACCTCATCTCCCCAAATGCTCAAACGCCTTATTAACATTTTCATCATTCAAGTCTTTAAGCCAATCTGACAACTCTGGGTAAATACTAGGATTTAGCGCAACATATGGACGCAAACTTTTCGCCACTTCTGCTATTTTCGCGAGCTTGAATAAGTCAATGTTCGGATCCAATGTCTCTTGAATAGTATACCCTGCATCTTCATAATCTGCTTCAAAACCAAGGTTTAGCACGTCATGAGGGTTTTTATTACTTCCACTCTGTGCCTCACTTTTGTTATCAGTAGAAAATATACTATCGTCATCGTAACTAAGCGAAGACATAGAGTCAAACTCAAATTCCCTATGCTCTAATTCTGGAGCCGCTAGCAAATCATCATTTTCGACCGCATCATCTGCAAGTGAATTTTCATCCTCTACTATTTCGTCTGGAACTTTATCAGAAACAGGATCGTTTTCAATTACAGTCACTCCAGCATCTTCATCAACGATTTCATCTTCTATAAACTCGTTAGGCAACGGTGTTAAAAATGTAGCGAAATCAACATCTGGCGTTTCCTTTTCTACCTCTTGCTCG
This sequence comes from Candidatus Nutricula glyptotermitis, assembly GCA_031263495.1. GTDB lineage: Bacteria > Actinomycetota > Actinomycetes > Actinomycetales > Bifidobacteriaceae > Nutricula > Nutricula glyptotermitis. The sequence continues at coordinate 2,523 of JAISFQ010000116.1, read as the reverse complement.
TTCTTAGGAGTGCTATATGCATTTATGAGTGCTGCCTGATAGTTTTTGATCCACGCACGCAAATCGTCATATGCATTCTCGTTTTCGTATACGAGTTTTTGCAGTCCTGGATACTCATAGGCAACTAATGCCAAATCAGCAGGCGAAGCGTTCACATCTTTCGCAATTTTAGTTGCATCCTTTTCGTTAATAACACTCACTTCAACTCCTTTGTAAGATACTTTACTTTGAACAAAATAGCACCAATTTGGAATACACTTTCATCTTTGACAGCGTATTCAACCTCTGGACGCAAACGCAATTTTTTGTCTGGCGTCACGAGATATGTTCCATTTGTTGACTTTAAATCAATAATCGTTGGAACAGAATCCGTAACACGAATTAATGCGTGGTTTTTTGAAACTGTCTTCCTTTCGTCATCAAACTTAATCAAGTTTATTGGCACATTGTTAATGAAAAATGGTTTCCTGCCAATGATTGTATCTTTTTGCACAGTCCACTTCGGACCTTTAACGATTTGTATGAGCACACCGCTAGTTTTTCGTGCCATTTCCTGTTTTGGAGCAGGCTGAATGAAGGGCGGTGGCGGCGGAAAATCAATCTTGTTCGCGCTATCAACATCAGCCCAATTGACAGTATCAAATTCGTCCACGTTAAAAATTATACACTGTTATTTTTTCAATTGCAAATTTACTTCGCTGAAAAAGCAGTACTGGGGAGTTTTGCACAATTATTTTATTTTTCTCTTATACTTGGTCAGCAAACAATAATATATTCATATTTCCTCCTGTACCGACGAGGAAGCCGTTTTGTATTTATATACTTAACGTGGTTTTGAAGTATTCGTTCATTGATGTTGCTGTCACTTCCTCTTGGTGAAGTCGTAAATACGAATATATTATTGTTTGCTAGTAGTTGCTTTGGAGAACATAAAGTAATTGTGCAAAACTCCTGAAGTTGCCTTTTCGCTCAGGGTTAAGGTCAGGTTGTGGGAGTTTTGGTTTTATTGTTTAGTTGGTGTTTTGGTTTGCTAGACGCGGGTGACGTTGCTTTGTTGTGTAAAGTTGCTCTGGCGTTTTGGTCAGGTTGGGGGAGTTGGTTTTGGTGGTTGAGTTTGTTTTTTTATTTGTCATCTAGGTAGCGCATAGCGCGACACGGGATCTGCATCGCCACAGTGTAAGTGCAGGGAAAGCAAGGAGTGTGGTAGACTTAATATATGTCAAAACTTAAAGAATTTTTAGTAGGCGTCGAGGAGCGACTAATCGAAATTACAGTACATAAAAGTGCGTTTATCACGGAAGTAATGCAACATCTGCTACTTTCAGGCGGTAAAAGAGTGCGACCAACTCTCGTTTATTATGGCTCGCAATTCACGAACGATTCGCAGAATACAGATGTTTCGGCATTAATCAATGCTGCTGCGGCTATCGAGCTCTGCCATCTTGGGTCACTTTATCATGACGATATTATGGATGCTTCTGAATTTCGACATCAAGTGCCTTCTGCGCATATAAAATATGGTGAAGATATTGGAATTGTTGCTGGTGATATGCTGTTTGCGCAAAGTGCTATGCTTGGAAATATGTTACAAAAACGTGCTTCAACTTTGCTATCCGACGCATTTTTTAGGCTATGCGAAGGGCAAATTAATGAAACTGTGCTTGAAAAAGGTGAAAAAATCTACGCGTCACTTCCAAAAACTGTTGACAGTATAAATGCACAAATTAATAGTGGCGCAAAAACTCCAGAATCAGTGCAGTTCGATGAGTATATTACAATCGTTAGTGGCAAAACTTCTGCGCTATTTTCCGCTTCTCTTACGATGGGTGCTGTAATCGCAAACTCCGATGATGAAACTATCAATTCGCTCGCAAAATATGGCGAGAATCTGGGTATTGCATATCAAATTACCGACGATATACTGGACATAGTTGGCGAAAGTGGCAAGTCTGCTGGGCTTGATATCAAGGGCGATGTTCAGTCAATCGTCGTAATGCTATTAAAGCAGAAGGTGCGCGATTCTTCCGCAACTGCTTCAGAACGCGAGGCGAATAAAATATTGCAAATGCCCAATTTGACTGACCAAAACATAGCAGATGCGTTGTGTTTAATCGCCAAATCTTCCATCATCGACGATGCACGCGAAATTGCCCAAGAATACACCACCAACGCCCTCGTTGCAATTTCCGCACTCACTCCCTATGCGCTTGGATATAAAACACTCACCGAATTCGCAAAAGTGATGCTCGACAGAGTGTCGTAAACGCCACCACACACTTTTTTCATCCCTAGGCGCACTCCACCTCAGAATTCCGCACAACTCCCACTCAGAATTTCGCACTCCGATGCGAGGTCTTGAAACGGAGGAAAATGCGATTGAGCATTTGACCCTCGCGGATGAGCGTTCGACCCTATTGCGTAGCAATGCAATTAAAGGCATTCGCAAGCGAATACTTTTAATTAAGATTCCGCATCACGCTACACTTCGTTTCGCGGTGCGGAATTCAGAAATGAAGTACTGCG
>JAISFQ010000098.1 GCA_031263495.1 Candidatus Nutricula glyptotermitis | reverse complement strand
TACATATAACCATTTGCATTGGTCAAATAACCAAAACACATTATCATTTGCTAATGTTACAGTCACAGATGTATAAAAAAACTTTCAGCCCCACCCAAAGGGTTGCTTCATGGCAAAGTCGCTGTGTCCCACCCAGTTAAAGGAGTTCAGGCTACGCCTTCACGCTTTTATTGCGCTGCGTCAGCGTACACTTCGGCTATCGCCTCGTGCCCGCTGGGGTTGTGCATTGCTTGGATTTTTCAATGTGAAAAATCCAAGCCTCTGCTGCGGAGTTACTTTTGGGCTAAGAGTTACATTGCTTAAGAGTGGCTTGGCAAGACCCAAGTCTTGCCAAGCCTTAGCGCAACTTTTCAAAAGAACGAGCGTAAGCGAAGTTGTTTTGAAAGTTGAGGTCTAGGAGCGTGAACACGCGTAGCGTGTGAACTCCGTTTTATTCGCATTGCTACGCAATACTTCGTTTTAAGATTCCGCATCTACGTGCGGAATTCTGAGGTGGAGTATTCGCAACGCGAATGCGATCAAACCACTTCAACTTTTCCGTGCCAGGAACTCGCATTCTTATTCACGACTTCAGCTAACTCAGTAATGTTCTTAACGCCTTCGCTTAAAACCCAATCACGCGCAACGTTTGCATTTTCGGTCACAAATGGAGCAACGCCGTTTTTCCACGTCGCGCGACCACAAAGCACGCCATTAAACGTCGAACCTGCGTCATGCGCGAACACAAGCGTCTCCTGAAACAGTGCAGCACTGACGCCAGCGCTTAAGAAAATGAACGGCAAATCGGTGCAATCACTCTGCTCTTTGAAATGCCTAGCCGCTTCATCAGCAGTGTAAACCGCCTGCGTGCCGTTAGTAGCGTATGCGTCGACGTAATTCATGTTTACAGGCACTTCGACTTTCAGCACGTCAACCTTATATTTCGCGTCCGAAAACACGCGCATCATGTCATTGACCTTATGCGGTTTTACTTTCGCATACTCAGGAGACGCGGAATCGGCGTTGTCGGCGTCGTACGAAACCAGTTCCAAATAGAACGGAATGTCCTCGCCAGCGCACTCATTGCCAAGCCGTTCTGTAAAAACGTGCTTCAAGTGGTTAATCTTTGGATCTTCGTCGATGTCGTAATAGAGCAGGAACTTTACAGCGTCCGCACCTTCGTTTTTCAAGCGCAACACCGACCAATCGTCAAGCAAATCAGGCAGTCGCCCAACTTTCGTCGCGTCGTAACCTGTCTTTTCATACGCAAGCAACAGTCCAGAATTCGCATCACGCACACGAGCCGCTTCAAGCCCATACTCAGGGTCCAACAAAATTGCGCTCGAATACTTAGTCAGTTCGCTAGAAATCAGTTGCTTAAAACCACTAATTACGTCGTAACTAGCGTCTTTGCCAAGCGCAGTAATCATCTTTTTTAGCGCACCGCGTTGATCAATCGCCAGTGCTGAAATCTTGCCATCCGCAGACGACAGCCTGTCCATCTGCGCCTTTTTGTTCTTTGATAACTTCAACATATAATCCCTCCTTATTTTAATGAGTAATGAGTAGTTAGTAATGAGTAATTGTTAACGGTGTTCGCTAACGTTCACAATTAACCATTATAGAATGAGCGCGAGGCGCGAATTCCGAATCCATTACTCCTTACTCATTAGCGAGCGCGAAGCGCGAGCGTTCATTACTCATTACTAAAGTTCATTACTCATTATGAATAACAACTCCCTGCACGACCCGATTAACTGTCCCGCTTTTTGACGGCGTATCAGGCGTGTTACCTACACCGATTGACGCATTTAATGCGACTACTTGCCCAAACGCGATGTAAGGCAAGGCTAAAAATGCATCCGCGACTGATTCTGCGTGCTGAAACTCAAATGCATCAGCAGTAAAATCAGCAGGCAGTTTATCAGCAGTCACTGCAATCACTTTCTGCGCGATTTTGTCCGTCGCAACTTCATTCAGCAAGTCAATATCATATTGCCGAGTGTAATTGTTGCTGCTCACAAAGCCAATCACGAGCGTTTTGGAGTTGATGAACGATTTTGGACCATGCCTAAATCCCATCGACGAATCCCAAACCGTCGCAATCTTGCCAGCAGTCAGTTCAAGAACTTTGAGCTGTGCTTCACGCGCAATTCCTTTAAAACCACCACTTCCTACATAAACAATCCGCTCCACATTTTCAGGCAACGCAGCAATAATGCTTTCACGATTAATTACGCTCTCGCCCAAATCTGCCACTGCATTCACTGCGCGTTGTAATTCATGCAAATTGTCATCGCGCACAGTGCTAAATGCCAAAAGCGCAGTCAACATCATGCATGTAAAACTGCCAGTCATCGCAAAACCTTTGTCGTTCGAATCCGCAGGTTGTAGTAATAATAACGCATTATCTGCATTACCATATTTTACCGCAAGTTCTCCGTCAGCAGCGCACGTAATCAAAATGTGGCGAATGTTTTTTACTCTACTATTTGCTATATCAACAGTCGCAATGCTTTCAGGGCTGTTGCCACTTCTAGCAAAGGAGACCAAAATAGTAGGCTCGTTTTCATAAAGATACAGGTCAGGCGAGGCTACAATGTCCGTCGTCGCGACGCTTTCAAACGTAAACCTTTCCCTGTCGCCAGTTGCATTTAAGAACGGCGTGACAGTAGCACCAATATACTCAGAACTTCCTGCACCTGTAAACACCACCCGAACTCTTTTGCCTTCAAGTGCCTTGGACTTAGTTGAATCCAAGGCACTCAAAAACTCAGCGATTTTGTCCTTCTGACCTGCGTACAAGTCAAAAGTTTCTCGCCATAATCTCGGTTGATTACTGATTTCGCGCGTAGTGTTTAATGCACCTAATTCGCGCAGTTTATCATCAGTTAATTCAAACATCTGAACCATCCGTTACGGCCAAATCGTGGGCCACAATCCGAAACCGGAACCAACCAATGCCAAAACAAGTATGAGGCTGATTGCTTTAATCGGCGTCCACTTGAATTTGGAAAGTAATAGATATATCATCAGCGTTAAGAACAACGGTATGATTTTCGGCATAATGTCGTTCAAAATCTTCTGAATATCAATCGTTACAGGCGTTTCTGTATACTCGGTGTACGTAATTTCTGCTAAACCACTGCTTCCTAAGTCTGTAACTACAGAATCTGCCTTCAATGCGCCAGTTTCGTCATACAAATCGCTCTGATATTGCGACAAATCTGCTTGACTGACAATCTTCGTGACAGGTGTGCCTTCAAAAGTCGTACCATTATTAATGATAACGTTAATCGAAGTACCGCCATATACGCAGGTCAAAACACCGACTACGAACACGCCCAATATGCTAGCAGCACGAGTAAACTCTTTCGCTCTCGCTGTAAGCATGCCGATCGCGTCAATGCCTAGTTTATATGACCAGTTCATCAGAATATAGCGCACTGCGAATTGTGCAACGTTAAATATAATCAAGAATATAAACGGTGCAGCAATATTGCCCTGAATCGCCATATTTGCTGTAATGCCTGCGGTAATCGGAACTAACGTAAACCAAAACAGTGCGTCACCAATTCCGCCAAGTGGACCCATCGCAGCCACGCGGACTGCACGAATCGACGGTATTTCGCTCTTGTTCTGCTCCATCGACAGCACGATACCCATAACGAAGTTCACTAAGAATGGGTGCGTATTGAAAAACTCCATGTTGTGACTCATGGAAGCCGCAAGGTCATCCTTATTCGTGTGAATCTTCTCCAAACCTGGCAAAATGCCATACAACCAGCCTGCCGACTGCATTCTCTCATAGTTAAACGAGCCTTGCAGGAACAGTGAGCGCCAAACCATCTTGTTCAAAGTCTTTTGATCAAGATTCGCTGCTGGTGTCTTATCTACATACTCATCTGGGATGATATACTCTTTAGATTCCGTCGCCATCACTACCTCCTACTACATTACCCGCACTATCTGCGATTTTGGTGTGTACCTGGAAATCCCAGAATGCGAATCCGAAGCCGACCAACGCTAAGATGATTAGTGCTGGGCTGGCTAATGCCTCAATCGATGAAACTACGATAGCGAGTGCGAAGCCCATGAAATAGAAGCCCCACAGTTCGCCCGAAATCATCACTTTAAGCAAGATTGCGAAACCTACGAATCTCATCATGCCACCTGCTGCGGAAAGTCCGCCCATTAGCCATGCTGGAATCGCGTCTGCAATCGTCTGCCCAAATGTATCTCCGCCGATAAAGAACAAAGTTACGACCAAACCGAAAATCGTGCCAAGTGCAGCCATAGCGAGATAGTTAATCCGCTCGATACCCTTGGGATTCGCTTCATTTGCGTACTTGTCCGCGACCGACATTACAGGTGACATAAGCGTAAATATCAAAGTTACGCCATATTGACCTAGTAATGAGAACGGAACCGCCATTCCGACTGCGGCATTTGGCTCCAGATCCAGCGTAATCGCCAAAACTGCTGCCATAATACCGCCAATAACGGCATTTGGAGGTTGAGCACCTCCGACTGGCATGTTACCAATGGTCATGAGCTGGTACGTTCCACCAACTATAAGACCAGTCGTAACATCTCCTAATATCAGCCCTACCACCATACCTGTTACAATTGGCTGGTACAGTGACTCTAAGAAACTGAACTGGTCAATCGCAACTATGAAAGTAACTGCGAATATCAGGACTATCTGAATTATGTTATAATCCATTTATCCTCCTCTTTGCACTTCCTACAAGACAAAAGTTCGTGCATCGCTTTTGCCCAATACTCTATTCGCCGAAACGAAAGAGTACGCCCTTCTTCAGTAATTAATAATTAATCGCTTCGCTAAATTAATAATTAATAATTAGATTCGGAAGTCGCGCACGCAGTGCGCTCATACATTAATGTGTGCGCTTCGCGCACTCCGTTTCCAATTATTAATTATTAACTATTAATTATTAACTACTTAAACAACTTGTTCGGGTCCTCTTTTGGAGTGCTCGGAACGCGTTGTATTTGCAGTTCTACGCCTAAGTTTTGCAACTCGCGGAATGCTGCTACGTCATCATCGTCCACTGCGACAGTCGTTGCGACTTGGCGTTTACCTTCCGCCATGTGCATGTTGCCGATGTTCAATAGTTTAATCGGCACACCGCCCTTGACCAAAGCCAGAGCGTCCTGTGGTGACTCCAAGATAATAAATATCTTCTGCTTCTCCGACGCATTGCCTATCACGTCGATAGTCTTCTGCAGTGAAAAATATCGCATCGCAACGCCACTTGGTGCAGCCATGTCCATCAAACCCTGACGCATTTTGTCGCCAGAAACTTTATCATTCGCGACAAGTATCAGGTTCGAACCTAGCGTACCATTCCATTGTGTAGCCACTTGCCCATGCACCAACCTATTGTCTATGCGGGTAAGTAGAATATTTGGACTACCCATATATCATCCTCCTTCATTGATTTCCGATATTGCATACCTAGAAACCTCAATTATAGCGCCTGATTTTACCTTTATGTCTACGGTTTCATCACGCACTGCCTTCAATACACCGTATAAACCACCAGCAAAAATGACTTCTTGCCCAGCAGCCAACGATTTATGCAAGTTGGCAAAATGTTCCTTTCGTTTTTTTACCTTACCGCGGTTTGATAGGTAGTAAAACAGTATCGCGAACACGCAAAATACTATAAACACTATCGACGACGTAAGTACGTTTTCCCACATTACCTGCATTATATACCATCTCCTTCTGTTACATCTGCGTCATAGACAGAATCTAACTCCAAGACTGGGGACAATATGCCTTCTTTGCCCGTTTCAAGTATTAAATAGAGCAAATCTTTTAATTTCATACTGCCATCGCGTGCAACCAAACATTCTAGTAACATAGGCGAATTCGCCCCAGTAATCACTCGTGCATTTTCTAGTCCATGCGCAGCACTCATCGCCGCTCTAAATGGACTTCCACCGAGTAAATCCGCAAAAATCAGAACACCATCTAACTCTTGCGAAAACTTCTTAATCGACTCTGCAAGTTCCTTTTCAAACGCCTCAAAACTTGCGCCCTCGATAAAACTGTGAGTAGCCAATTTGTCTTGTTCACCAGCAATCATTTCCGCACTTGCCCTTAGACCGATCGGAAACTCGCCGTGACCTGTAATAATCACACCATACATACTTTATCCTCCTTATTTACATGTTGCATTACGTTATCTGGCGTAAATGCAACCTCCATTGCATTAGTAATATATGAGTCAATAAATAAAACGAATCGTGAAATAGAAGATGTAAGATATATATAGATGTATAATCTTAGAGGTACATTGGGTGTTGCAAATCTGGACACTCTCGCTCTTTCAGAACTCTTGCACACTGCGGATGCGTCGAATGCTTCCTTCAATCCTTTGGATCGAAGTCTACCCCCTTGTGCCTCTTTGAAACTCATATTACACCCTGAACCTTCCTGTTTCTACCAACACATTTTCAGTTACTATAACATTTGCACGTGCTACTAAAATGGCTAACAACGCCAATGTTTGTTTAAGTGCTAGCACAAAATTAAAGGTGCGGGAAGGGCTGAGACGGTTTTTCGACAGCATGGTACACAGCATGTCAATAATGACAATACGCCCATTCAATATCATGTGCCCTCCTCGACTATCTGGCATCCACGTTCGCCACATAACTTACGTTACTTTTTGCGAAACATTCCTATATAATAATTCTACACGGTAAAAAACTGAAATGCTATTTTTTCACAAAACGAAATTTTTGCAGGCGAAATAATCAAAATCACTCATCAAATTATTACACATTCAATCAAAAACGTTCAAAAATAATCAAAGTTAATCAATATCACACATAGCTTCTCGCGGTTAGGTTTATTTCTTTTGTTAGTACTTCTCTCTGAATTCCGCACCGCGAAACGAAGTGTAGCGTGATGCGGAATTCTGAGGTGGAGTATGAGCGAAAGTAAACTTTCAGTCCTCGAATGTAAAATTCCCAGACGTTTTGCTCCGCAAAACTGGGGATGACAAGAGCAGGGTAAGCCAGATTCCGTGTCGCGCGTTTCACGCATCACTTCGCCAGCACTAAATCGTCAATCCTAGTGCGCAAACTGTCGGTTTTGGCTTGCACTTCGGCTTGCAAACTATCAATTTCTGCTTGAAGTTTTTCAAGCGCGATTCTGCGAAGCGTGTTGTCAGCCGCCGCCTGAATCCACTCTTCTTCTTCAGGCGGAATTGGTCGCATTTCGCTTAGGTCATAATCCGTGTTAGTCACTTCCTCGTCAAGTGCGTCCCAATCTGTCGTTTCAATCATCTCTTTAGTGTTCATAACTACTCCCTAAATACTTCAAAAACTTCTTTCTGCATTTCATGCAATGAAACATGATAAGGTCACCATTGTCAGAATACTTATAGATTATCTCAACTGGCACGTTGTTTATCAGACCTATACGTAAGCGTTTGCCTGATGGAAAAACCGTACCATCAAGCGAATACTTAACCGCTGCGACAATATCTTCCGCACGAAACCCACGTTTCAGAGCAGATGGCAAAACTATAATTTCGTGTTCCATTTATATACTACCACAACCAACATCGCAGTGCAACTCTTGCAACCTTAAACTTTCATTACAATAAACTTTCATATTTAAAAGATTACTTTATAGACAGTTCAAAGGGTTAATGAATTATATTTTCGTGCATAACTATGGTGCGCATTTCCAAATTGCAAGCCACACAGTACTCCCCTCTCAGAATTCCGCACTCTACCACTCAGAATTCCGCACGTAGATGCGGAATCTTAAAATA
>JAISFQ010000058.1 GCA_031263495.1 Candidatus Nutricula glyptotermitis | reverse complement strand
ATGCGAACGTGAAACGTGAGCAATAGAAGTGTGAGCCGTTAGGCGAACTCCGAATCCTAAGCGAAGCGCGTAAGCGCGAGCAAATTATTAACTATTAACTATTCATTATTAACTAACCTTATTACTAATTACTAATTATTCCTTACTCATTACTAACTGCTTTTGTAACAATTCAAAAATCGCTTGCATCTGAAAAATATGTGTGCTACAATTATTAAGGTATAGTTTTCTTTAACAGGAAAATAAGAGGTGGTGATGTATTGTTGTAGGTTAATGTAGGAGGAACTATGAAAAACCTATTAGGTAATGTATTACCACAGGGAGCACGTGCGGTGGCCCCCCCCCCCCCCCTTATTGCGGGGGTCGGAGATGAAAGTTAAGAAAAATTATGCGCTGTTCGCATTATTCTTTTTATTTGTTGCGGTTGCATTTTCAGTTACTGTTGTAAGTTCTGTAAACGCTGTCGCACCTGGAATCACAGGAATCACTGTTAAACCCGCTACGGTTAATGGTGGATTAGATTTCACGTTGTCCGCTGATGGGCAGGCGAAATATACTATTAAGATAGTAGATTCTGCTGGAAACGTGGCGTTTCAAGACAATAATGTCGCAAAAGGAACGGTTAATTATAACAAAGTGCGCGGTTTGTCGCCATCTAGTTATACTGTCACCGTGACTGCTGTAAATGGTGCGCAAATTGACACTGTGACGCATGTCGTGAATGTGCCTGTTCAGGTCAAGAATACGGATTATGAGACTAAGTTCAAAGACTTAGATGGTTTGACTGAAGAACGCGCAGACTCTGTAAAGTGGCTGTATAAGTATGGAATCACGACTGGTCTTAAAGAGGATCCGAGTAAATATAATCCAAGTGCTGCCGTAAATCGCGGTGCTATGGCTCAGTTTTTGCACAGATTCGCAGGTAGTCTTCCAGCAAAAGCGAAACTTCCAAAGGTTTCCGATATAAACAAACTGGCTAAAGACCGCCAAGCAGACATTAAATGGCTTGCTGCGGAAAAGATTACAGTATTGCGTAAAGGCAATGTATATAAACCTAATGATAAGGTAAACCGTGGCGCGATGGCAGAACTTATGTGGAAGACTGCAGGTTTTCCAAAGTACACGCCGACTGAGGCAGACTATGCAAAAGTGAACGATATTGATAAGGTAGAGAGCAATCCAAACAGACAGAAGGCGATTCTTTGGCTTGTTAATCAAAAAGTCACTGTGCTAGACAAGAAAGGCAACTTTAACCCAAATAATCCTGTTAATCGCGGTTCTATGGCACAATTCATGCAGAAACTTTACGAAAAAGTGATTGTTCCTGTTGCTGCGCCAAAACCTGCTGAAAATGTTGATGTCATTGCTCAAGAGGAGAAGGTTCAAGATCAGTCATTCACGTATGTTGCATATAAAGTGACATTCAATGCGAATGGTGGCACGACTCCTGACAGGCAAATCGTTGCGAGTGGTAAGAAAATCACAAACGTAACGAGTAAAATGGTAGGTCATGGATTCGTAGGATGGTATACTGATGCTGCTCTTACTCGCCAATATAACGTCAATACTGCTGTGACTGGAAATCTTACGCTTTATGCTAAGTGGGATGTGAATCTCTATACTGTTTCGTTTAATCCAGAAAACGGAACTCAGGCTACAGAGGTGCAAGTTCCATATGGTGATGTCGTAGCAGAGCCGACACCAGAGCCAACGAGAGCTGGTTACACGTTTGATGGATGGTTCATTACAAAAGACGGTATTGAGGAAGTGTACACTTTTGATACTCCCGTAACTGGGAATATCGAGCTTAGTGCACACTGGACTATTGTTAATTATACTGTTTCGTTTAATCCAGAAAACGGAACTCAGGCTACAGAGGTGCAAGTTCCATATGGTGATGTCGTAGCAGAGCCGACACCAGAGCCAACTAGAGTTGGTTACACGTTTGATGGATGGTTTATTACTGAAAATGGTGTTGATAAAGTATACACTTTTGATACTCCCGTAACTGGGAATATCGAGCTTAATGCACACTGGACACCTATTAATCTTCAAATTGCGAGCCAAGAGACAACGTATGCAGACAAGTTTGAAACATTGACTCTGACGTTTAATGAAGCCGTCGAAGAATATGTTGGTGAAACTACTGATCCATTCACTGTCACTTTGGCTCAAGATAAAAAATCAGCGACAGTCGTTCCAAAAGGCGTTTTGGTTGCTGGTGAATTTGTCGTTCCTGAACTTACTTTCACATCTTTGGCAAACTCTACGACTGCTGAAAGCGAAGCTGTCATTCTTTATGTGGTAGATATTGAGGCAAAACGCGCAACGAATGAGGCTACAGAGCTTTCGCTAAGTGCTCAGACAGGTGGCATTCGAGTTTCACATGCTGATGCTGAGAAGCCATTTGCGAAGATTAGTTATGGAAACGATGAAACGAAATGGGTGCACTTTGGTGTTGCAACAGATTTGGACATATTGCAGACACTTAGGGCAATCTATCTGCCAAACAAAGATGTGCAGTCAGGTAGCGGAGGAGATCTTGCTAATGCACTTGAGCTGTTCTATTACATAGTTTCCGCTGATAAGACTGCTACACCTGACATAGTCGAAATGAAGGGCGAGAAAGTTCCAAATAGTGGCGATGTAAATGCCCCTCTGGAGATTCATATCGGCATTCCTGAAGCTTCTAACGCTGGACTGCCAGATTTCGTCATTCCTCCTGCTGCTCTAGGAGATGGCAATACGCAGTATCAAGGAACACGTATTGTCGTCAACAACGGCGCATATCTACTCGTTGACAGCGACCAGTCTTTTAATGGTTCTGACAGTTTCACCACGCCAACTGCTGGAAAACTCAAGAATGGAAATGTTGAAGCAAAAGCGGGTGGAAAAATCCGCGATGCTGCTTTTTCGGATTGGCCACTTGGCACTAATTCGTCATTTACTATCCGCGCAGACGGTTATTTGGCTGTCGGACCTGGCACACGTGATGGAAAGTTCGAGGGAAGGACATACTCTGGTGGAAATACAACATATACCGATCCTACTAATGACGCAGGTTGTTCAAATTTGAATCCTCCATTCAATAGTTACTGCCCTGGCATGGCAGGATGGCTGATTGGACCCCAGAATGACAGTCTTTCGCGCATTGAACTCGGCAAAGTAGATGGTAAATCAAACACTATTCACGTCACTACAAACACTGATAAGCAAGGCTGGGTTTATTTAGAGGATGGAAGTCGTGCAAAGGTTGTGAAATATGCGAACATTTATCCATACAATGTAATTGTTGGCAAAGGTAGTGCTATCGAAATTGCCGCTGAACTCACGACGGATGACGGTAATGGTACGCAAGCTAGGTTCTATGGTAACCCTACTTCCTCTTGCACACCAACAGGAGATATTCCTGGATGTTTCCCTGGGAGCGTTGTTAAAATGGCACAAGGCGGCTCAATCAGTGGCGCAGCACTCGGCACTACAGGCACTATAACATATGATGCCAGTGCTTACAACTATGTCCCGACAGCAAGTGGTGACGCAATACCCTCGAATCCGTGGGATGCTAATACTGCTGCCTTCAAGGGCACTTGGGCAGTTCCGTCTTAATTGCATTGCTCCGCAATATTTTAATTAAGATTCCGCATCTACGTGCGGAATTCGGAGGGGTGGAGTAGTGCGGAATTCGGAGTACCCCTTTGTCATCCCCAGTTGCGCGTAGCGCAACTGGGGATTTTACTTTTGAGGAATGTACGTTGCTACGCGCCAGTTAATAGTTAATCGCTACGCGCCAGTTAATAGTTAATAGTTGCGCTCGGCTACGCCTCGCGCGGGAATCGGAATTCACTATCGTTCATACTCTAACAGCGCTGGCGTATGGTTTCGCCTACGGCGCAACAATACTTGCGCATTGCTTGGATTTTTCAATATGAAAAATCCAAGCCTCTGCTGTGAAGTTACTTTTTGTTTAAGAGTAACTCTGCTGCAGAGTGGCTTGGCTTGCCATAGGCAAGCCAAGCCTTAGCGCAACTTTCAAAAGAACGAGCGTATGCGAAGTTGTTTTGAAAGTTGCGAGGTTAGAGTGTGAGCACGCGTAGCGTGTGAACTCCGTTTTTTACGTACCGAGAAGTACTCTTAGTGCCGCGCAGTACTTCATTTCTGAATTCCGCACCGTGAAACGAAGTGTAGCGTGATGCGGAATCTTAATTAAAAGTATTCGCAAAGTGAATGCCTTTAATTGCATTGCTACGCAATACTTTAATTAAGATTCCGCGAGGGTCAAACGGGGTCAAATGCTCATCCGCATTTTCCTCCGCGTTTTCCAGCACGGAATTCTGAGGTGGAGTATGTGTGGAGTTCTGATGTGGAGTATGAGCGAAGCAGTACCTTGTCATCCCGCAAGCGAATGCGATGCGGGATCTGCGTCACCAAGAAAGTACGTTACTGCCCGAAGAAGCCAGATCCCGTGTCGCGTTCACTTCGTTCACGCTACCTAGATGACAAATAAGGTAAAGTGCACCGGGCACGCGGTAGCAATGCGAACGTGAAACGTGAGCAATAAAAAGTGTGAGCGTAAGCGAACTCCGCATCCATTACTCATTACTCATTACTCCTTACTCATTAACTCATCCATTTACGCTTTTCGCTCTAGCACAACAACCACACTCATTGCTCGTATTCGTCGCCACACAATCAATGCCTAAGTTTAACGGCTTCACAATTTCCATATTAGTGTAGATATCGCTACTTGCAATCCCTGTGATATGTTGCACAACTTTTTTCGTCACTATACCTGCTGCATTATTAATAAGGGCGACGTCACTTGGCATTTTCGCCATACTTTTTGTTTCTTTTACGAACGACTTTACAGTATCTTTATACGCGCTGTTCACCTTTTCGCACTCATTTTTATAGCAATTTACACACGCACTTTTGCCAGGCACCGTAACGTTTGAAACTTCTATGCTTACCTGATTGATTAGAGTAAACATATGTGGAACATTTTGACTCATTAACGGAATCGCAGTTATTCCCATGTTCGTAAATGTACAGTTCAGAATGCAAAATGACAATCCAATACCGCAGTAACGTGTAATCTCTGTGTCAAAATTACGTTCTTGCAAATGTCGCTTAAATATCTCCAACTTTGGTAATCCTACGTCTTGTGAAGTAAAAATTTCTCCTACATCTTCTGCTTGCACCAAGTCACTTTTCCCAATTCCGACCACTATTTTGCCGATTCTGTTCGCCGCTAATTGATACGCCACAAGTGCGCCGAGCCTATCCAACTTGTTTATTCCCACGATTGCTTTGTCAAGAGTGTGAAACATATGAATGATTTTTTCCTCATCAAAATACATGTTAAGCTGTGGCAAAATTGAAGTCCCACTTACGCTTTTGTCCGCTATCACATACTCTTTTTGCGTTTCCAAAAGATTTGTTTGTTGTAAAATTGCGTGCAACTTATGCTTTCGCGCATTGTCCAGTGATGCACCATATTTTTCTTGCAACGAACGACGCTGATCGCAAGGTACAAGCGTTTTTACGTAATTGACCTCACTTTTCTTAAGGTTTTCAATGCAAAGTGCGTGCGCGTCAAAATCGTAGCCAATATGCACTTTACCTGGAGCAATTTCAGTGACGTTTACTCCTGGCAACAGCGAAATACGCGCCATTTCCGCCTTAGTCTGTGCACGAAGATTTTTGTTTATAGTCTTAGTTTTCATACCCATGCATTTAATTCTAGCACTGTACCACCAACCAAAACGAAGTTCGCAAAAGTTGTGAATAACTCACGTCTCTGTTAACATTTTGTACACTTGAACGGTAAAACGTGTAGTTAAAGTGTAAAGTTGGTAGTAAAATGGTAAAACGTGTAGTGTTTTGGTAAAGTTGGTAGTAAAATGGTAAAACGTGTAGTTAAATTAACGAATAATGAAACGCGCGACACGGGATCTGGCTTCTTCGGGCAGTAACATACTTTTTCGCTCATACTCCACCTCAGAATTCCGCACGTAGATGCGGAATCTTAAAACTAGTGTGAGCATATGCGAACACCATTAAATGCATTCGCTTTTCGCTCATACTTTTAATTAAGATTCCGCATCACGCTACACTTCGTTTCGCGGTGCTAAATTCGGAGTAGAAGTACTGCGTGGCATTATAAAGTACTGCTCGTTACGTACGAATCGGAGTTCGCTTACGCTCATACCCTTATTCGCGCAACTTTCAAAACAACTTCGCTTACGCTCGTTGTTGTGTATTTTGCGCTTCGGCTGGGCTTGCCAAGGGCAAGCAAAGCCACTCTTAAGCAGAGTAACTCTTAGTCCAAAAGTAACTTCACAGCAGAGGCTTGGATTTTTCATACTGAAAAATTCAAGCAATGCGAATGTGAAACGTGAGCAGTCAAAGTATGAATGAAATGAATTCCGATTCCCGCGCGAGGCGCAGCCGACCGCAGTTATTAACTATTAACTATTAATTACTAACTAAACTCATTACTCATTATTCCTTACTCATTAACCACTGCACCACCGCCCCAGTCACTTCCTCCGTTGACGCATTCCCACCTAAGTCAGGCGTTAAAATACCCGACGTGAGAACGGAATCGGTAGCGGATTCGATGAGTTTTTGCGCTGTAAGGTCGCCGAAAGATTGCCCTAGCATCATTGCGACTGAGAGAATCATTGCGAGCGGGTTTGCGATGCCTTTTCCTGCGATGTCAGGCGCACTTCCGTGAATCGGTTCGTAAAGCGATGGATTGCCACCCCCTGCACTGCCTTTTCGTGCGCCGTGACTTGCGGATGGCATTAAACCTAGTGAGCCAGGTAAAACGGACGCTTCATCGGACAAAATGTCGCCAAATAAGTTTTCAGTCACGATTACATCAAAACGCTTCGGATCGGTAATCAAAATCATCGCGCAACTGTCGACCAACTGATGTTCAAGCGTTACGTCAGGATAATTTTTGTGCACATCTTCGACTACGTTTCGCCAAAGTTTCGATGTCGCGAGCACATTTTGCTTGTCAACCGACGTAACTTTTCTGCGGCGAGTGCGTGCGAGTTCAAATGCATAAGTTGCGATGCGCCTGATTTCGTCCGCGCTGTAAACATTAGTGTCAACTGCGTGTTCTGCTTCCAAAACGCGCGGTTCGCCAAAGTAAATACCGCCTGTAAGTTCGCGCACGATTACAAAGTCGATTCCTTTAACCTTATCAACTTTGAGTGGCGAAAGGTGCGAAAGTGCAGGATGAACGCGAATTGGGCGAATGTTTGCGAACAAGCCAAGTTCTTTGCGAATGGCTAACAATCCCTGCTCGGGGCGTATTTTCGCATTCTCATACTTGGGCGCACCAATTGCCGCTAGCAGAACAGCATCTGCATTTTTAGCAGCGTTCAGAGTTTTGGCAGGAAGTGGTTCGCCGAAAACATCAATCGCTGCTCCTCCGAACGGTTGAGCGTCGATTTCATAATCAAAACCTGTCTTTTTTGCGACCGCTTCAAGGACTTTGAGTCCAGCATCCATAATCTCAGGACCGATTCCATCCCCTGCTAGTGTTACGATTTTCTTAGTCATACTGCGTGATTCCTAGTCGTTGTAGTCTTGATAACTGCGTTTGTGTGCTCCGCCTAATTTATTATCGCGCTCGACCTTGATTTTCGCTTCCAAATACGCAAATGCGGACGCTTGCAGCACGTCAAAGTCGATTCCAATACCGTCGAACTGGTTGTTGGTTTGATTATTGCGGACAAGTACACGCACCTCAGCCTGCGAATCGATGCCAGTAGTGACTGATTCGATTGAATAGTCCAAAAGTTCTGTTTGCTGATTGAATATATCGTCGATTGCGTTGTAAATTGCCTGCACAGAGCCTGCTCCGTCGCCTTTCCGCGTAATTTTATCCGCATCATTCTTGATTACGACTATTTCCGCCTGCTGATGACCGAGCGAATTGTAAGTTAATTGTAACTCTTTCAACTCATATTCATACTTGTCAGCAGCCATTTGTCCTTCGACAATCGCGCGAATATCGGAATCTGCGACTTCCTTTTTCTTGTCCGCGAGTGCCTTGAACTTTTTGAACGCTACGTCGATTTCCTCGTTAGTAAGCGAATATCCCAGTTCAATGAGTTTTTCTGAGAACGCGTGCTTGCCAGAAAGTTTGCCAAGTGGCAGTGAATTAGTCGTCACACCGACCAAATTTGGGTTTATGATTTCGTAAGTTTCGGGGTTTTTGAGCACACCGTCCTGATGAATGCCCGACTCGTGCGAATACGCATTTCCGCCGACCACAGCCTTGTTTTTCGGAATCGGAATGCCAGTATAAAGTGCCACCAAATCGCTTGTCGCCTTCGTTTCCACCAAGTTAATGTTGGTTTTGACATCAAAAAACTCTTTGCGTATTTCAAGCGCAGTCGCAACTTCTTCAAGCGACGCATTGCCTGCTCTTTCGCCAATTCCGTTTATCGTGCCTTCGATTCTAGTCGCACCTGCCGAGATTGCCGAAAGTGAATTCGCGACAGCCATGCCTAAATCGTTATGACAGTGGGTCGAAAATATTACGTTTTCTGTGTGTTTTGTGCCTTTGACCAGCGTTTTCATCAAGTTACGAAACTCAAACGGGTTCGAATAGCCGACTGTATCTGTAATGTTGATGATTTTAGCACCCGCATCGACCGCCGCCTGCACACTTTGCTGCAAGAACTCCACGTTTGACCTGCTCGCGTCCTCGGGCGAAAACTCCACTTCATCGAAGTATTTCGCTGCGTACGCGATGTGTTCGCTAATCTGCTCCAAAATCTCCGCTTCGTTCTTTTTCAACTTATACTGCATGTGAATTGGACTTGTCGCCAAAAATATATGCACTGCACGTTTTTTCGCACCTTTTAACGCTTCGTACGCCCTGTCAATGTCGTTTTTCCGCGCCCTACACAATGCCGTAATCACTGGACCTTTGACCGTCTCAGCGATCGCCTTTACCGCCTCTGCATCGCCTTCTGACGCAATCGGAAAACCTGCTTCTATCGAATCTACGCCCCATTTTGCCAGTTGTAGCGCGATTCTGACCTTTTCGCGCGTGTTAAAGTTCACGCCTGGCGTCTGTTCGCCGTCGCGCAATGTCGTATCTGCAATTAATATCTCTTTCATACTTCCTCACCTATCGGTTTATTAAAATATTACACGTGTTGAGAGCGCAATGCAATAGCGAGAGTTTTGTTAACGAATGAATAGTGAATAACGAATAATGAATAATGATAAGGAAAACGCGGTTGAGCGTTTGACCCCATAATGAGTAATGAGTAAGTAGTAAGGAGTAATTGTTACGGAATTCGGCTGCGCCTCATGTTACTTTTAAGATTCCGCATCACGCTACACTTCGTTTCGCGGTGCGGAATTCTGAGTAGAAGTACTGCGTGGTATTAAGAGTGCTCCTTGTCATCTGGGTAGCGCGTAAACGTTTTTTGCTTGTCATCCCGTAGTGCGTGAAACGCGCGACACGGAATCTGCATTCACGTGCTGAAAGTACATTCTCGCTCATACTCCGCCACTCTGAATTCCGCACGTAGATGCGGAATCTTAATTAAAGTATTGCGTAGCAATGCGATTAAATGCATTCGCTATCGCTCATAGGGTCAAATGCTCATCCGCATTTTCCTTTCAAGATTCCGCATCACGCTACACTTCGTTTCGCTGTGCGGAATTCTGAGGTGGAGCATGAGCGAGAGAGCGCGAATTCCGAACCAATTGCTCCTTACTCATTACTCATTACTCCTTACTCATTACCATCTCAGTTTATTTTAAGAAACTTCATGCTATAATTATATGAGTGGCAAGTGACAGGAGGCAAGTGAGGGCAAGTGAACTAAGTGGATTGACCGCATCTCAAGTGGATGAGCGCGTTTCAGCAGGTAAAACGAACGCTGTGAACGAGAAGACGTCGCGTTCGTATGCCTCGATTCTGCGCGCAAATGTCTTTACGTTGTTCAATTTAATTTTAGCCAGTGCAGCGACACTCGTTTTAATCTTCGGTGAACCACAAGATGCTGTTTTTGGTGCTGTGATTATTGTTAACGCACTGATTGGGATTGTTACGGAGTTGAGAGCAAAATACACACTTGATAAATTGACTATTTTGACGACTTCACCAGCGACTGTAATTCGTGCAGGTGAAAAACGTGAATTGCCAACTGCAGAAATAGTCCAGGATGATATTTTAGAGTTCAAATTGGGAGACCAAATACCTGTTGATGCCGAAATTGTTTCGACTGCGGGAATCGAAGTGGACGAATCGATGCTTACTGGCGAATCTATTCCAGTCAAAAAAACTGCAGGTGAAATGCTATTGTCGGGGTCAAATGTTATTTCTGGAAGTGCTTGCGCTGTGGCGAAAAAAGTCGGAGCAGAAAGCTATATTAATAGCATGCAATCTTGTGTCAAAAAGTTTACGCGCACTAATTCTGATTTGCAAGCGGGAATTAATCGCATATTGAAGTGGATTTCAATCATTTTGCCAGTGATTATCTTGCTATTAATATACTCACAGATTCGCGCAAGTGGGGGAACTGATAATTTGTTTACAGATTATGGTAAAAGTGAAATTATAACTAATGCGACTGCGGGGATTGTTGGCATGATTCCAGAAGGTTTAGTGCTGTTGACATCGCTTAACTTTGCTATTGCTGCGATGCTTTTGGCTAGACAAAACGTGCTTGTACAAGAACTTCCAGCAGTCGAAACTCTAGCTAGAGTAGATACGATTTTGCTCGATAAAACAGGCACGATAACTGATGGTAAAATTGAAATGCTTCACTTTTCCCATGTCACAGAGTTTAATCCAAATGCGTATAATCCATTTTATAGCGCAGAACATAGCCTTAATGCTCTTTATATAAGTGCGTTAAATATCTTGACAGCAGATGCAGATATGAATGCTACAAATACTGCAGTTCACGAATGGATTGTGGATCCTGCAAAAAACATTTTGGCAAAAGAGTTTGACGATGTTGAACTTAGTCAAACCGCTTCGATTCCGTTTTCGTCGGAAAGAAAGTATAGCGCAGTGAGTGTTAAAACAGCAGATAATCATCTATTTACATTTCAGTTAGGCGCACCTGAATTTGTTTTAGATAGTAAAGATAATGAAAACGCAGAAACGTTTAAAGCTGTCAAAAAGATTGCAGGTGAAGGTTATAGAGTGATTGTTTTAGCAGGTGGTAGTGGTGAAATAATAGACGAGAAATTACCACGAGTTCATGCACTCGCTATTCTTACACTATCTGAACATATTCGTGATGATGCGGAAGCTACGTTAAAATACTTTCGTGAGCAGGGGATTGATGCGAAAATCATCTCGGGTGACAATTATGAAACTGTAATTAATATTGCGGAACAGGTAAAGTTGTGCGGTGAGGAAAGAGTAAATGGGATGAGTGCTGAAGAGTTGCCTGATGATTATTATGACATAAATCAGTTGCTTGAAACTGTGAGCGTGTTTGGGCGCGTGAAACCTGAACAGAAGCGATTGATTGTGCAGGCAATGCAAGCAGCAGGGAAAACAGTCGCTATGACTGGGGATGGCGTGAATGATACGCTTGCGATGAAAGATGCTGACTTATCGATTGCTATGGGAAATGCGACTGAAGCGACAAAATCCACTGCTAAAATCATTCTAATGGACTCAAAATTCTCCCGTTTACCTGCAGTTTTAGGGCAGGGTAGAAGAGTGATGGCGAATATGGAACGCGTTTCTGCGCTATTTTTGACCAAAACTGTTTATTCGATTCTACTCGCAATATTCGTTTCAATATTTGCGTTCGACTTTCCACTTTTACCACGTCAACTGACATTTATCGGCGCACTTACGATCGGTATTCCAGCGTTTATTCTAGCCCTTCCGCCAAATGACAAAAAGTATGAAAAAGGCTTTTTGAATAGAGTGCTTCTATTCGCGATTCCAGCAGGCATAATATGCGTTGCGGCGATGATTGCTGTCAACTTTTTTGCATATAACACTGGTTTGCCACTTGACGAGTATAAATCTATGATGACGATGTGCGTGCTATTTATGGGGCTTGTGGTTTTGAGCCTAAAAGCGACACCATTAAAATCTTGGCGACTTGTGCTACTTATTGCGATGTTTGCATTCGCAATTTCCGGTTTTATTACGCATCCAACGCGTTGGTTTTTCCGCCTCAAAGTTCCTAGTTTTGAGGACGCTACGGCAGTGATTATTATTTGCACGATTTCTGCAGTTTTATTGTATAACGTGGTTAATTTGTTGCTTAAAAGATATAATCCTGCACCAAAAAAAGTTAAATATTGTCCGAAGTGTTAACGAATCAGAATCGATCCATTTGCTCGTACTTTTATTCGTTTACACTAGTCTTTTGCCTTAATTAATCTACGCTTTAACATACTACATGTTACGAGTCATTTTTTTGCAGAACTCCCCAGCTCCTAACTCCAGGCGTGTCAATAATAAATGTTCCATTTCCCAAACCATCAAGTGCGTACATTTTTGATGATGACGACGTGTGTCTGCCCTTTCCAGTAACTTCATTAACTTCGTTTGTCACTCTATTCGCATTTGGCACAAGCAGATTAATAATAGTGGACTTTCCGACACCAGATTCACCAATAAAAACGGACTTTTTATCTTTTAACAACTTTTGTACACCTTTAAAATTCGCTATTTTCTTTGCACCTTCATTTTCAAAGCCGATTGTGATGCTTTTCAAGCCACGATTTTCATAACATTTAACCATTTTCATAACCGAATTGTGACTTTCAGAGGACACATTGTCCTCATTCAACAAATCGTTTTTCGTCCAGCAAATTATGGGTTCAACTCCTCCATTTACGCATGACTTAATCATTCTATCAATAAAATTAGTGCGCGGAGCAGGGTTAGAAAGCGCAACGCAGATTATAGCTTGGTTAACATTCGCTGCAATCACGCGATCATTTACGTCGTCATCGTTTAATGCGCGGCACAAATAAGTTTTTCGTTTCAACACTTCCACAATGCGTGCCAAAGTATCATGTTTTGCGTTCTGTGCGTTCGAAACGACTTTATCGGCGATGAATTTGACTTTGTCACCGCATACAATCTTTTCTGATTTAAGAGCACTAGAGCGCATAGCGTAATGTGTAGTTTTACGCGAGAGAATCATATATCTCCCACGATCTACTGCGATTACAGTCCCTGTTCTAGAGTTTTTGTGCATGGGAGAAATCTTTGTGCGCGGATTGTTACGCCTAGTTTTCGCACGCTCATAGGATTCATAATCGTAATCATCTGTTTCCATACATTAAGTTTACCACAACGCGAGTTTTCAGTAATGCCACGCAGTACTTCATTTCTGAATTCCTGCGAAAGCAGGAATCTTAATTAAAGCATGAGCGAAAAGCGAATTCTTTGATTGCGCTAACGTTTCACTGAGCGCGTTTGATTCGGAATTCATTTCATTCATGTTTCAATAGCACTGCGTTTCACGCAGTGCTATTGAATCGGAGTTCGCCTAACGGCTCACACTTTTATTGCTCGCTTCGCTCGCGGGAAACGGCATTCGCATAGCGAATACTTCTATTGCGCTGCGTCAGCGTGCGCTACGCGCCCGCCGCCTTGCGCATTGCTTGGATTTTTCATTCTGAAAAATCCAAGCCTCTGCTGTGAAGTTACTTTTTGTTTATGAGTAACTCTGCAGCAGAGTGGCTTGGCTTGCCATAGGCAAGCCAAGCCTTAGCGCAACATAAAAAACAACAAGCGCAGCGAAGTTGTTTTGTGTGTTGCGGAGTAAAAGCGTGAGCGTAGTGAACTCCGATTCGTACTTAACAGCAGTAAACAACGAGCGCAAGCGAAGTTGTTTTGAAAGTTGTGCGAATAAAAGCGTGAGCGATAGCGAACTCCATTAACAATTA
>JAISFQ010000135.1 GCA_031263495.1 Candidatus Nutricula glyptotermitis | reverse complement strand
CCAAGTGCCCTGCCACGCGGTAAAATCGTAATCTTCGTCACTGGATCGGAATAGTTCATCGCGGCTGCTGTGAGCGCGTGACCTGCTTCGTGATACGCAGTGTTGCGAATTTCCGACGGGCTCATGACGCGGGTTCTGCGCTGTGGACCTGCCATAACGCGGTCAATCGACTCGTCAATCTCGGATTCGCCAATCTTGCTTTTGCCAAGTCTAGCCGTGAGCAATGCCGCTTCGTTCAGAACGTTTGCCAAATCTGCGCCTGTAAAACCTGGAGTTTTCTTTGCGAGCAGGTAAAAGTCTATTGAATCTTCAAGCGGTTTGTCTTTGGAATGCACTTGCAAAATCGCCTGTCTGCCTTTCAAATCAGGTGCTTCAACTGCGATTTGCCTATCAAACCTGCCGGGGCGCAAAAGTGCGGGGTCCAAAATGTCTGGTCTGTTGGTCGCCGCAATCGTAATTACGTTCGACTTTTCATCAAAGCCGTCCATTTCTACGAGCAACTGGTTCAGAGTCTGCTCGCGTTCATCGTGTCCGCCGCCCATTCCAGAGCCCCTATGCCTGCCCACCGCGTCAATTTCGTCAACAAATATAATCGCTGGCGAATTCTGCTTGGCTTTCTGAAACAAATCGCGCACACGGGACGCGCCAACGCCTACGAACATCTCGACAAAATCTGAGCCTGACATCGAGAAAAATGGCACATCCGCTTCCCCTGCCACTGCGCGTGCAATCAAAGTTTTCCCTGTTCCTGGCGGTCCATACAACAAAACGCCTTTCGGAATCCTGGCTCCTAGTTTTGTAAACTTTTTCGGCTCTTTCAAAAACTCTTTAACTTCCTGCAACTCTTCGACCGCTTCGTCCTCGCCCGCAACATCTGTAAAACGCGTTTTCGGTTTGTCGCCAGTAAGCATTTTCGCCTTCGACTTTCCGAACCCAAACATGCCACCATTTTGTCCGCCCTGACCGCCTTGCATCCTGTTCATCATGAACATAAACACCGCCATTATCAGTATGAACGGAACGACTAACGAAATGATCGACGTCAGAAACGATTCCTGCGGAACTTCCGAATTGAAACCCTTCGCAAGTGACGCATCTTCGACTAACTTTGCAATCTCCGTCGCCTGCCCGATTACATAATAAAACTCGACTTCTTTACCTATCGAACTGCCATTTTTCGTGTAATCTACGGTCAATTGCAGGTTCACTTTTTGCGCACCGTCGGTAATGATTGCACGCTCCACTGTCTTACCTTTGAGCAACGAAATGCCTTCTGAGGTGTCGATTTTGATGGACTGTGGCGTCAAAAATGACCAGCCCAAAACGCTCGCCAACACTGCCGCTACCACAAACCAACCGATCGAATTCCTCAGCAAATTTCCATTCGGCTTCTGCCCGAACTGGTTTCCTTGATTATCTGCCATAATACATAACTCTCTGGGTTAAATTATACACGGGTTAGTTATGGAATGCAAACAACCGAGTGAATGTGCTAAACTTATTAATACGAAAGGCGAGAAAATGAAAAAAGAGTATTGTGTAGCGATTTTGGGCGCGACTGGAGCTGTCGGCACAAGGATGATTCAGCAACTCGAAAAGTCCAAAGTGCCTGTTGGCGAACTTAAACTGCTTGCGTCAAAAAAGTCTGCTGGCATGGTGCGTAAAGTCTTAGGGAGAAATATTGCGATACAAGAAGCTGATGAAAATAGTTTCGATGCCGTGGACATCGTGCTTGCGAGTGCGGGTGGGACTGTTTCAAAAAAACTACTTCCTGCTGCCGTAAACGCTGGTGCTGTGTGCATTGATAACTCGAGTGAGTGGAGACTTCATGATGATGTTCCACTTGTCGTGCCAGAAGTAAATGCTGATGAACTGGAAAAACATCATGGAATCATTGGAAATCCAAATTGTTCGACGATTCAAATGGTAGTTGCACTTGAACCAATCAGACGTGCATTTGGAGTTAAAAAGATTGTTGTTTCGACTTATCAAGCGGCTGGAGGAGCAGGTCAGAGCGCAATTGATGAACTTCAAGCAGAAACTTCTGCATATGTACTCCGCGAGAAAATGCATCCAAAAATATTACCGACCAAATTTGGCGCAAAACACTATCCGCTTGCATTTAATTTACTTCCACAAATTGACGCATTTGATGAAAATGGATATACAAAAGAAGAGCTCAAAATGATTTACGAAACCAAAAAGATTCTGTGTGGTGACAAAAATTCGAGTGATATAAATGTCACAGCAACTTGCGTTCGCGTCCCTGTAATGATTGGGCATGGTGAAAGTGTGTACTTTGAAACTGCAGATTCCGAACTAAAACCGCCTACTGCAAACGATATTCGTGAACTTTTACGCAAATCGCCTGGAATCGTGATACAAGATGATATATCTGAACAGTTATATCCGCAACCTTTGACGGCAGAAGGCAAAACTGAAACATTCGTTGGAAGGATTCGTGTAGATTTAGAGAATCCGCGTGCTTTTAACATGTGGATTGTCGCTGATAACCTACTAAAAGGTGCTGCAACTAATGCAGTACAAATTGCCGAAGAACTGATTGCACGCGAATTGTTGCAGTAAGTTCAGATAGTTAATAATGAGTAATGAATAGTTAATAATGAGTAATGAGTAATGAGGTTAGTTAATAGTTAATAATTAATAATTAATAATTTGCTCGCGCTTACGCGCTTCGCTTAAGATTCGGAATTCGCCTATCGGCTCATGCTTCTATAGCGCTGGCGTATGGTTTCGCCTACGGCGCAACAATACTTGCGCATTGCTTGGATTTTTCA
>JAISFQ010000115.1 GCA_031263495.1 Candidatus Nutricula glyptotermitis | reverse complement strand
CATACTTATAGACCGCATTTTGGATTAGGTATGTTGACTCCTGAAGAGTTCTGTAATAGAATTAATATAGCATGTATTTTTAGGAGAAAAGTGTCCACGATGTAGTGAACCAGTACATTAACTTGCATTCACTCCAAAACTCTGTTATACTTTAATATGTACTGTTGTGCAGAAGTTGTACTAAGCGTGAAATAGGAGGTTTTTGAAACCAAAAATTGTCGTAAATGAAGGTGATATACTGGAAACGGAGGATTCGTTGAAGGACACCGAGTTGGTCGATGGTGCAATGAGTGATGACACCGATTTAGATGAAGAAACACCACTCGTTGATGATGATTTTCTGTCTCTTGACCTAGATTCTGACATTTCTGATGAGGAAATTATGGATGACATCGAAGGTGATGAAGTTTCAGAGGATGAACTCCAAAAAGTCGACCAAGCGTATATTGACAAGACGATACAGGAGGAAAAAGGTGCTAAAAAAACTGATGATGAAACAATCATTCTTGACAATTCAGATGCCGACATCCCTTCTCAACAACTTTCTTTAACTGGCGTTGCGACGGATTCTGTGCGTGATTACTTGAAACAAATCGGAAGAGTTCCGCTGCTTACCGCTGAAGAAGAGGTAAGTTTGGCGCAACAGATTGAGGCGGGATTGTATGCCACAAAACTTTTGGAACTTGATGATAGTTTTGACGAAATCAAACTTGAGGAAGCAAAAAGAGTCCGGAGAATAAAAACTGCGGCTAAAAAAAAGGAAACGTCCTCAAAAAAGAGTACTAGAGAAGAAGTTATCAATCAAATGGGCAATTCGTCCAATCCAGAAGATGAGTTGTTTGTTGACCGCATTCCTTTTACTAGTGCGATTGCGATACCGAAAAAGAAACTCACGTTCAAGGAGCGTAGGCAATTGAAACGCATTGTTGCAATCGGTAAGCACGCGAAGAATCACCTGCTAGAAGCCAATTTGCGTCTCGTGGTTTCGCTTGCAAAACGCTACACTGGCAGAGGCACTCTTTTCTTAGACTTAGTGCAAGAGGGGAACATGGGTCTAATTCGTGCAGTCGAGAAATTTGACTACAAGAAGGGTTTTAAGTTTTCCACATATGCGACGTGGTGGATTCGTCAGGCGATTACGCGCGCGATGGCAGATCAATCGCGTACGATTCGCATTCCAGTGCATATGGTCGAAATAATCAACAAAGTTTCGCGTGTTCAGAGGCAATTGTTGCAAGAGTTGGGGCGTGAACCCACGCATGAAGAAATAGCGAAAGAAGTCGATATGACGCCAGAAAAAGTTCAAGAGGTGCAAAAGTATGGTCGCGAGCCGATTTCATTGCATACACCGCTTGGTGAGGAAGGTGAGAGTGAATTCGGCGACTTGATTGAAGATTTCGAAGCAATTAATCCGACCGATTCTGTGACATTTGGGCTACTGCAAGAGCAGATTGCGCAAGCATTAGAAACGCTTTCTGAAAGGGAATCTGGCGTGATTTCCATGCGATATGGCTTGCATGATGGAAAGTTTCGCACGCTTGACGATATTGGTAAGATTTATAACGTTACGCGCGAAAGAATTCGCCAAATTGAGGCAAAAACAATGGCAAAACTGCGTCATCCATCGCGCGCGAACATGTTAAGAGATTATCTCGACTAATGTTTTGCCCCCGTAGCTCAGAGGATAGAGCGTCGGACTTCTAATCCGCAGGTCGTAGGTTCGAATCCTATCGGGGGCGCACTTTTGCGCAATGTTTTTAGAGTTCTTTTCATGAAAACGAAGCATGAAGCAGGGGAGTGAGGCGTGTAAATGAGCAGTTACGATGAGTATCCGTGGCGTCCAAAAACGCACGATATACCGACAGATCCAGGTGTCTACAAGTATCTGGACCAAAACGGAACTGTGATTTATGTCGGCAAGGCAAAAAACTTGAAAAATCGCATAACATCATATTTCAGTGGCAAGACGCAGGATGCAAAGACTCTAATTATGCTCCAAAACGCAAAAAGTGTGGAATGGACAGTGGTTTCTAGCGAATTGGAAGCGTTATTATTAGAGTTTACGTGGATTAATGAGTTCAATCCGAAGTACAACGTAATTTTCCGTGACGACAAATCGTACCCATATCTCGCGATGACAAATGACGAGTTCGCACGCGTATTTATAACTCGTGAGCGCAAGATGAAAAATGTCAAGTATTTTGGACCGTATCCCAAAGTTTATGCATTGAAAGACACATTTAACCTGTTTCAGAAGGCATTTAAGTTCAGAAGTTGTAGAAAAGCGATATATAATAAGGCCGCCTCCGAAAACCGACCTTGTTTATTGGGGTTTATCAATAATTGCACTGCACCTTGCGTGGGTGCTATTTCCAAGGCGCAATACGACGAGAACTTGAAAGAACTCATAAGTTTTCTGAACGGCAATACGAAAGGCACTGTGAGCAGGCTTAAAAACTCTATGAAATCCGCTTCTGCTACTTTAGACTTTGAAAACGCAGCAAAGTTTAGAGATCAATTGCTCTCAATTGACTCTTTAATGCAAAAAACTTCGGTAATGTTGTCAGATTCACAGTCAGTTGATGTATTTGGGCTGTATTTTAGTCCACTACAATCCACTGTTCACATGTTCACGATTCGCCATGGACGCACGATTAAAGAGCGACAATTTATAATTGATAACGCTGATTCTGAAAAAGATTTGATAAAATCACTGTTATTTGAAGTGTATATTACTGCCAAGCAGGCTTTAATAGAGTATCCGCGCGAAATAATCGTTCCAGTTTTACCAGATGATTTGGACTACATAACAGCACTCATAAGTGAAGAAGCGCAGCATAAGGTGAAAATCCGCGTACCATTACGTCTGGAAAAGAAAGATTTACTCGATTACGCGAGCAAAAACGCCAAAAATTCTGCACTTTTATTCCACAAAAAGCGTGAAAAAGATATTGTGACTAGGTCAAATGCGTTAAATGATATACAACGCTATCTCAATTTGAAGGGCGTTCCATATCGCTTAGAATGTTACGATATTTCACACTTGCAGACCACGAATCGCGTCGCATCGATGGTTGTATTTGAAGATGGTATGCCAAAAAAGCAAGATTATAGGCACTTTGTCATAAAAAATATCTACGACGACAGAAAGCGCGACGATACGCAAGCAATGCATGAAACTTTGACGCGCAGATTGGCATATTTAAAAGAAAACGCAGAGAAAAAGGACGATTCCTTCTCAAAAACTCCTGATTTATTCATAATCGACGGTGGAAAACCGCAACTTGGTGCTGCATTGTTAGCATATAAAGAAAGTGGTTTGAAAGGATTGCAGTTTTGCGCACTTGCGAAACGAATTGAGGAGGTGTTTTTGCCTAACCAAGAAGATTCTGTGCTATTTGAGAGGGGATCTGATGCATTGTTTACATTCCAAAACATCCGAGACGAGGCGCACAGATTCGCAATAACACATCACAGAACGCGCAGAACTAAGGCTCAAACCACCAAAAATCCCCATAATTTGTAACAAAAGGTGCGAAATGTTACAATTCGTTGCATTCGGCTTGAAAAAGGAGTAGAATTATTATTGCATAGTTGTGATACTATGCTGAGACTATTTGGTATATAAATTTAGATAAGGAGGATTATGCCAGTACCACAGTTAACCGCGGAGCAGCGTAAGAAGGCGCTAGCCAAGTCGCTCGAGGCAAGGAAGAAGAGGGCCGAATTGAAAGCAGACCTGAAAGCAGGGAAACTTACAGTAGAGAAGGTTCTTTTAGAGGCGAAGACCGATGTAATTAAGGGCAAGATTAAGGTTTTGTCATTGCTTACAACTCAGTCAGGAGTAGGTAAAGTGAAAGCACTTGACATACTTAAAAAGGCGGGCATTCCAGAGACTCGTCGTGCGGCTGGTCTTGGATCCAAACAACTTGATACGTTGTTGAAACTGATTAAATAATCACAATTAGCAGG
This sequence comes from Candidatus Nutricula glyptotermitis, assembly GCA_031263495.1. Classification (GTDB taxonomy): domain Bacteria; phylum Actinomycetota; class Actinomycetes; order Actinomycetales; family Bifidobacteriaceae; genus Nutricula; species Nutricula glyptotermitis. The sequence continues at coordinate 19,803 of JAISFQ010000115.1, read as the reverse complement.
TGGGTATGGTTTTGCTGTACCCGCCTTTTGCTATACAAATTGTGCAAGTGGTGAGCATGTATGAGAACGTTACCGTAATTGCTGGTCCAACTTCTGTCGGTAAAAGCACTATTGTAGCCGAGATTCTTGCGACACACCCTGACATTTATTATTCTGTTTCTGCTACTACTCGAAGCATTAGACCAAGTGAGATTGATGGCAAAGACTATCATTTTATCACCGATGCCGAGTTCGATGAGTTGATAGCAAAAGATGGCTTTTTGGAGTGGGCGAAGGTTCATGAACTTTATAGATATGGGACTTTGACCGCTCCATTGCTTGATGCCTTACGCGCTGGTAAGAAAGCGATTTTACAGATTGATTTGCAAGGTGCACTTCAAATTCGCAATAAACTGCCTGATGCTACCTTTATTTTTATCGCGCCACCTACGTTCGGAGAACTTAGAAAGCGTTTAGATGATAGGGCGACCGAAAGTGAAGCAGAGAAAGTGCTCAGACTTAGGACCGCAGAGCATGAGTTGCAGGCAGAAAACGAGTTTGACTACATAGTCGTAAATGATGATTTGCAACAGGCAGTTGCGGAAGTTGTGAAAATTATTTACAGATAATCACAAAAGTCTGAGGCTGGTGAAAGTTAGTTTTTTTGGATGTAGAGTTAGATTCAAAATGCACCAGTTTGCTTGCTACACAGTTGCACCTGCTTGATTGAAGAGTTATTTTGCATAGTATCTCCCTAGGAAATCGTTTTTGAACTCTAAAAACTTTCCGTTTCCGATATATTTTCGCATGCTGTCAACAAGGCGGATGATAAAGCGTTCGTTATGTATCGTGAGCAGAGTTGATGCGTTAATTTCGCCTGCGTGAATTAAGTGGTGCAAGTATGCAGAAGTGTAGTTTTTGCAGGTGTAACAATCGCATTCTGCATAAATCGGTGAGAATTTCTCTTTGAACTCTCTCCGCTTGATGTTTATTCTGCCATTTGGAGTATAAACTGCACCATTTCTAGCGACGCGAGCAGGGGAGACGCAGTCAAATGTGTCGATTCCAGATTCTACTGCATTGAAAAGGTCGTCAATTTCGCTTATACCAAGCAAGTGGCGTGGCTTTTCCTCTGGAAGGCACGATATAACCCAGTTCAAGATGTCTTTTAAGCGTTCTTTTTCAAGTGCTCCGCCGATTCCAAAGCCCTGAAAATCAAGAGACGCAATTTGCTTAGCAGCGAGTTTGCGTAAATCTTCATAGTTCGCGCCTTGAATTACTCCGAATAGTGCCTGACTAGCAAGTGGCGATTTGCTTGTTAAAAGGCGTGAATTCTCTATTTTTGAACGCTCCGCCCATTTGTAAGTTCTTTCTAACGATTCCTCTTGGTATGCGCGTGAGTGATGCAAAGTTGTGAGTTCGTCAAATGCAAAGATTATATCTGCGCCAAGTGAATATTGAATTTGCATTGAAATTTCAGGCGTGAATCTGATTAAATGACCATCGATGTGTGACTTAAATGTTACGCCATCATCGTCCACTTTTGCCAAGTTTTCCTTAGTCTGAATAGGCTGAATGTCCTTCTCGTTCATTGATATGACTTTTTTGAACCCGCTGCCCAAACTCATAACTTGGAATCCGCCAGAATCTGTAAAAGTTGGACCGTCCCAATGCATAAAATTCGCCAATCCGCCTGCTTTTTCGACGATTTTCTCGCCAGGGCGCAAGTATAAGTGATATGCGTTTGATAAAAGTGCTTGAGCACCCAGCTCGCGCATAGTTTCTGGCAAGACTCCTTTCATCGTAGCACGAGTTGCTACTGGGATAAACGCTGGAGTTTCGATTGCTCCATGTAGAGTTTCGATTACACCTGTTCTCGCATTTGTATCCGCTAGTCGTTTTGTTATAGAAAACATAGTTAATATTATATAGGATTGCGGCAAATGTCGCAAAGTTTTGGTAGAGTGGGTAGTTATGCACGAATTTTTTTCTGCACTATACACGATGCGCTGAAACAGAGTAATATTATAACTGTACTGTCTGTTGATGTGTACGTTTATGTTTGATAACTAAATATTGTGTTATTTCGTATGCAAGTAAGTGTGGTGTGCGTTACTATAAGAAGAGCTCTAAACGCAAAGAGGTTTAATAAAGTTTCTGTGGCTTTATTGGCTTGTGTATGGTTTTAACTGGTGGGTTAGGTGAGAGTGATGGAGGGATAGGAATCCCACCCACGCCACACACGCCCATTTTTAAGTATAGCAACAAAAACACATTCCATCCACGAAAACTAACTATTCGTGCATAACTATGCATTCCATTATCGACTTATATGCAAAACTCCAAAGAACCAACCACTTAAACACAGACATTCGTACAATTTACGTTATGACAAAACGAAAACACCGCCTTACAAGGTGTATGAGCCAAAGGCGAATTCCTGTACTCTAACAGTACATGAGTTCACGGCTATGTCGCTCACAATTTAATTAAGATTTAGCATCACGCTGCACTTCGTTTCGCGGTGCGGAATTCAGAATGAAGTACTGCGTAGCATTAAGAGTACTTCTTGTCATCTAGTAGCGCACTGCCGTGTAAAGCGATTCACACTCCATATTTAACAGAAGTTTTCCCAAATTTGCCACGTATACTATCCATTGCACTCTCTGCATTTTCAAGTTTATGCCTCTTTTTATCTTCATCTGATTCAGTAAAAAACTCCTGCTGATTGACAATTTTTACAGCTTTGAGACTGGACAAACGGATGCCAAGAAGTCTAATTGGAGTATTTTCGCCGACTCTCTTGCGCAAATCCCTCAGCAACACTTTTGCGATATTATAGACTTGATTTATGCTCGCGGTTTCAGATTCGAGCGTTTCGGATTTTGCGTAGGACTTAAAATCAAACGTTTTTATTTTTACACTCACAGTTTTGCAAGTGAATTGCTGATATTTGAGTCTCCCGACCGTCTTATCAGAGAGAAATAACAGCTCTTTCAGCAGCGCATTAGTTGAACTTATGTTTTCATTGAATGTAATTTCATTACCAATCGACTTTTCGATTCTAGACATTTTGACTTCACTATTCGACTCGCCACGCGACAATTGCATTAGATGGTCTGCTAACAATCTGGATTCTAAAATCTTACTAATCTCAAATGCATTATAGTCATGCAAATCCAAAACTTCAGTTATTCCCCACTTTTCAAGCTTATCTGCAGTTTTTGGACCAATTCCAGGTAGTTGCGAAATAGCGAGCATATCTAAAAATTCCTGCGTTCTAACAAGCGGAATCAACAGTAGACCATCTGGTTTTATGTTAGTAGATGCCAATTTTGCTACAAACTTATTCTTTGCAACGCCAATTGAGCAGGTAACATTTAGTTCATCCGCCACACGTTTGCGTATTTCTTTGGCAATTGTTACAGGAGATCCAAAGAGCTTTTTTGCAGGCGAAACATCCAAATACGCTTCATCCACACTAGCAGGCTCGACTTTATGTGTGAAACTTCTAAAAATATTCATTGCTTTAGCAGATACTAGCCCATATTCACCCATACTTACAGGCAAAAAGATGCCTTTAGGACATAATCGTTTTGCCTGAAAAATAGGCATAGCAGAGTGCACACCGAATTCGCGTGCCTCATAATTTGCCGCTGAAACCACGCCTTTCATAGGATGCTTTCTACTTCCGCCAACTATCACAGGAAATCCCTTAAGAGCAGGATTCTTTGCAATCTCAACCGATGCAAAAAACGCATCCATGTCGATGTGTAAAATATTACATCCATCATCATCGTCACCAAAGTACAGATTCTGCCTGTTTATCCGTAAACCCTTACTCATACTTAAATTATACCTGCATTTGTTTAAAGTTTCTACATTTGCCATGTGAAGGTAGTGTCTTAATTCAAAGTATTCGCAACGCGAATGCATTTAATGGTGTTCGCATGCGCTCACACTAGTTTTAAGATTCCGCATCTACGTGCGGAATTCTGAGGTGAAGTATGAGCGAAAGCGAATACCTATAACGTCTACAAAACAAAAAAACAAAACCCAACCTACAAACCCAACTACCACAACCTGACCAAAACGCCAGAGCGAAAAGGCAACTTTAAGAGTTTTGCACAATTATTTTAGCTTTTCGAAGGGTCGCATGCTCATCCACATGCTCCTCACACAAGAGGAAGTGACAGCAACATCAATGAACGAATACTTTGATGCCAAATGTAAGATAGAAGTATAAAAACGGCTTCCTCGTCGGTACAGGAGAAAAATAAAATAATTGTGCAAAACTCCACAGTACTGCTTTTTCAGCGAAAGAGCCCCCTGGGGGATTCGAACCCTCGACCCTCTCATTACAAGTGAGATGCTCTGGCCAGCTGAGCTAAGGAGGCTTGTTACATATTAAGTTTACACTAGTTTGACTAGCATTGCAAATGTTAACAAAACCATAAGTGTTTCGTTTTCTTGTCATAACATTATAATCCACACATCGTTAAATTACACTGCAATTATAACAAAATGTCGCCGACTAACTGCGGTTTTATATCTTGCGTGTGAATTATGTCAAAAATGAGAAGTTTTTAGTGTTGGAATGTACACTATTTATAGCCGTAAAGTAAAAACATTACATACATGCATGAAAAATGTGATATTCTATTATATATAATGCTTTTAGTTAAAATGTCCATTTAGTTAAGCAATAACAAGAAGGAGGTTGTACGGATAGGAAAGGTAGCAAAATTGATAGGCGCGTAAGCGTACGTTTGCACGCAACAAAAAAATGTAGTAAAATTTATATTTTGGAGGAATTATGCTGAATCTCGAGTTAATATTTTGCACTATTACAGCGGAAGAAGATTGTATAATCACTTACACAATTACGGAAGGTCTAACTACTGAGACAGCTTATGCAGTAAGAGGCAACAACGAAAAAGTTGTAGAACCTAAAACATATGGCGTTGAAGAGTTTACTCTTAGCATATACGAGCATATTGATGATGGGAAAGCGAAAAAGATTGCTTCGTCAAAAGTTAAGTTGCCCTTTGAGGATGCATTGTACATTCTTGACTTGGTGCGTTCTGGTGACCTTAAATCCGCAAAACGCTATGTAGTAAAGCATGAAATCTCAAAAGATGGATTCGATATGATTTCAGAACTTAGCATGCCTCTTGAAAGTATATCGTTTCTTGCCATATTTGACCAATTCAACAGGGTATACGATGCTAAATTTTGGATTGTAAGTGCTGAAAAAAATCGGTATGCGCTTGAGCTAGAGCCATTTTTCTCAAATGACATAATAAATAATACAGCAGAAATTGCAATCAGCCCTCTTGGTGACGATGCTGTTATAGAAATGGCGAGCGATATCTTTGCTAGAATGCAAACGCTGGCTGCTTCTACAGATTTCCATGCAGAATTTGAGAATGCACGCAGTCAGGCTCGCGAGATGGAGAGTTTCACCAGTCTATACGATGCATATGATGACTATTATGAGAAGCGTAACGCTAGTGGAGACTATCAAACGCCAAAAGCTGAATTCGATGAGGATCATGATGATGACTTCTTTCGTGAAAAGATTGAAAAAGATGGAGTAATGACACCGCTTACTTTCGAATATAGTAAATACGATTCACTTACACTATTAATTTTGGCATTGGAAAAGTTGGATTCAGAAAAAGATATGGACAAACTGGAGGAACTTTTTGAAAAAGAGATTACCTTTAATCAACGCTCAGATTATGTCACCTTACGTTTAGATGAGATATTGAGTGAGGGTAAAATGTTTGGTGAGACGACAAAAGAGATTATGCATCATGTTAAACAGAGGCTTTCAAGTCTCAATAAACGCAATAGGTTTTATGACGCTGCGGCTCTACTTGAAGTTGATTATGCAAGTCGCGACATTACTGTTGGCTCTTTGAAGTCGATTCCGATTGCGTTGAAGGCTGCAATCCCAGAGGAGCAAAGAAATGAAACTGTGGTCTATGATGCAGCTGTCGTCGAAAAAACCTCGTTTGAAAACGCAATGTTTTTAATTTTAACATTAAACACTGCTGCGAATTCAGTGTATGACGAAGAGGTGTATAATATAAGGTGACGGAAAAAAAGGAGGAAAATGAGCGCTAAGATTCTCGATGGCAAGCAACTAGCGGCAGAAATTAAAGCCGATTTGAAGTTACGGATTAGTAAAATAGACACTTCAAAAAAAGAGTTGGCTCTTGGAACCGTTTTAGTAGGTGATGATGCAGGTAGCAGGAAATATGTTGCTGGAAAACACAAAGATTGCAGTGAAGTCGGTATAAAATCGATCAACATTGAGTTACCTGAAACTGCGAAAGACTTTGAGATTTTGCAAGCAGTTGAGATGTTAAACAGTGACGAAAATTGCACTGGCTACATTGTTCAATTGCCACTTCCAAGGCACGTAAATCAGCGTCGCATAATTGAAAGCATTGATCCGAACAAGGATGCAGATGGTTTACATCCTCGCAATTTGGGCTATTTGGCGCAAAATGTATCAGGTAAAATAGCAACGCCTTTGCCTTGTACGCCACTTGGGATTGTGAAACTGATGCGACACTATGGCGTAAAATTGGACGGTGCGCTCGTTGCAATACTCGGCAGGGGAGTGACTGTCGGAAGACCACTTTCGCTGTTACTTAGCACAAAAGACGTGAACGCGACCGTTTTGCAAGCACATTCTGGCACGAAAGACATAAAATCGCTTACAAAACAGGCAGATATCGTAATTTCTGCAATAGGAAAGCATGGATTTTTAACTGCAGAGCACATAAAAGATGGTGCAGTTGTATTGGATGTCGGCGTAAGTCGTGTATTTGATGAAACTTTGGGGCGATATAGAGTTTTGGGCGACGTAGCAAAAAGTGTCTCAGAAAAGGCATCTTTCATTTCTCCCAACCCTGGTGGCGTAGGACCGATGACGCGCGCGATGCTACTAGAAAACATTATGCAGATTTACTCTAATTCTTCTCACCTTTTGAAAAGTTGACGCACATCCTAATACCTCCCCACAGCTTCTCAGTGTGGAGTTTTGATAAGTACCTAACTTATGCACGAAAATTTACTAACTACGCACATGCACCCAAAATAGTGTAAACTTTAACATATGGAACATTTTTTAGAAGGAAAAGTTGACTGGGATGTAAATAGTCTTGGAATCACAGACGAAGAATTGCAAAAAAAGGCAGTTCCGAGGGCGTTTTCGCCGTCCGCATCAAAAGCAAGTGCTGCGTGTATGGCAAGATTTGCGCTAGATAGGTTCGTGCCACGTCCATTTGATCCACTATCTCCTGCCGATATTGGCACAATTGCGCACTCTATTTTTGAAGAACTCTTTAATGAAAAATCTGTAAATCGCACGCGCAAACGCGGTAATGAATTATTTAAGCATGTGACACAGGATGCGTTAAAGAACGATGAGTTGCACAAATACTTCACAGAAAACCCAGATGATCAAACGCTTTGGCGTTCTCTTATTATAAAAGCTTGCAGTGGATTATTTACAATTTTTAATCCAAGCGAAGTTGAAGTCATAGGAACTGAAGAGAAACTTTATAATGTGCAGTTGGGCGGTGTTGATATGATTGGGTATATCGATTTGCTACTTGAAGAGGATGAATCGCTCGTGATTTGGGACTATAAAACTGGCAAATACATGCCCGAAGCGAGTAGATTCGGAGATTGTGAACATGATACTCAGCAGAGACTCTACTTCGCAGCACTTATTTGTCAAGGCAGAAACGTAAGTGGAGCGAATTTGGCTTACACTTCTGAGGGGAAGGCTAGAAAAGTTAATACCGATGAAACGAAAGTGGCAGATGATGTGAAACATTTTGCTGAAAATTATGCCACACTTTTACAGTGTCAGAAACAAAACTCATATCCAAACAAAACTGGCGTTTTATGCGGTTGGTGTCCATACGTGAAAGCATGCCCAGCAGCGCAAATGAGCGTAAATGTTAAATATTCACGCCACGCGCTCGATGAAAGTGGGGATGCAACAGGTAAAGCATATAATGTGGACGAGTTGTTTTAGATAAAACGTTACTCCAAACCTAAAACGACTGGCGTTGATTTGTAGCCAATTCCCATGCGGTCGATTCCTAAGTCAATCAGTTCAAGAAAATGTTCACGCGTTCGAATCGAGCCAGAACCTTTGATTTTAATCCTACCAGCAGCAACATCTAGCATCTCGCGAATTACTTGAACCGTGGCGCCCTGTGATGGTCCACCAGTATAAAAGCCAGTAGAAGTCTTGGCGAAGTCTGCACCAGCAGCAATTGCGCACTCAGTCGCCTTTCTGACTTCTGACATAGTAAGCGCATCTGTTTCAAAGATTACTTTAAGTTGCACATTATATTCGTGACACACATCCGCAACCGCTTTTATATCTTCCGTAACTTTCTCGAATTGACCGCTTCTAATCCATCCGTAATTTGAAACTACGTCAAGTTCTGGCACAAATCCATCACTAATAATGCATTTTGCCTGCTGAACTTTACTTTTTGTAGTGGAAAGTCCAAATGGAAAATCGCAGACCACGCACACTCCAGTCTCCGTTCCAGCGCATAATTCCTTCGCAATTTCAGCAGATGACGGATTCACGCACACTGTCCGGCATTTATAGCGCACACCATCTCGAATAAGTTCTCTAATATCAGCCTCAGTAAATTCTGGTTTTAACACCGAATGATCGATGTATCTAGCAAGCTCTGTAACGCTCATTTCAGCAGCCTTTTTATCTGGTTTCATAACCTACCTCCTTCTTTCATTACTCCAATTTTAATTGTAGCACTTTTCACTACCTTGCACAACTCCCACTCTCCCACTCAGAATTCCGCACTACTTCACCTCAGAACCTAGCACTACTCCCACTCAGAATTCTGTGTAGGAGGACGCGAGGAGCGTCCGACCCTCTGGAATCTTAAAACAACCAGTGAGCGCATGCGAACACCATTAAATGCATTCGCTATCGCTCATACTTTAATTAAGATTCCGCATCTCGCTCGTTTCACTCACGGTGCGGAATTCAGAAATGAAGTACTGCGCGGAATTCAGAGGAGAGGCACTAATTAGTCAAGTACTTGACAAACTACGCAAGTACTTGACAAACTACGCAAGTACTTGACAATTTAATTTGCATAGGAAATAACTTCAAATATCCGTGCAACATCTTTCTTAGGGTCAAGTGAAATGCTGAAGTCCCAATCAAAAGTTTCATTTGTAAATAAGTCCTTTACAAGAAGGGTTTTTTGTTTTCTGCGCGTTGCATCGATACCGATTTTTTTCAAGTCGAATTTTATTTTTGCGTGTTTTTCTTTTGCAAAGTTTAGATTAGCAACTGTGATTATAGTGTTACGCATATCATTTTTTAACGGCACAGACTTGGAAAAACACACTACAGAAGCATTATCAGTCTTATGGACTGCAAGATTGTGTTGCGACCAAAGTGCAGGATTGTTTTTGCGTATCTCATTTAGTAGACGAACTAACGATGCTATGCCATGCTCATCTGCTTTATCATAGTCGCGGAACTTAATCTCATATTTTTCAGAGTCTATGTGCTCTTCAAAGCCCTCTCGCTGCACATTTTCAACAAACTCGTAACCAGAATACATCCCCCAGGTTACAGAGCCCATAGCGGCAAGTATTGCGCGAATTTTATGTGCGTTTACATCACCTTTGACTAAGAATTCGGTCAAAATGTCAGGCGTCGAAGTCCAAAATGTGCTGTAACCAAAAAACGATGCGCTTGAATTGACTGTACGTAAATATTCTTCCACTTCCTGCTTAGTGTTACGCCATGGGAAATAACTATGCAACTGCTCATAGCCGATTTTTCCAAGCGCCTCCATCATAGGTGGGCGAGTAAACGCTTCTGCAAGAAAAATGACTTCTGGGTATGTTTCGTGCACTTTTTTAATCACATATTCCCACATCCAAAGCGGTTTAGTGTGTGGATTGTCAACTCGAATCACACTTACTCCCAGCTCAGCCCAATGCTCGATGATGCGGATAATTTCATCACGAATGCCTTCTGGATCGTTATCGAAGTTTATCGGATAGATGTCTTGATATTTCTTTGGCGGATTTTCGGCATATGCTATGGTTCCATCGGCTCGTAAAGTGAACCATTCGGGATGCGTTTTTACCCATGGATGGTCAGGAGATGCTTGCAGTGCTAGATCTATTGAAACTTCCAGACCCAGCTCATGCGCCTTTTTTATGAAGTTTTTGAAGTCCTTAGCAGTTCCTAAATCTGGATTTAGCGCATCATGACCTCCAGCGTTGGAACCGATTGCCCATGGTGAACCCACGTCATCTGCCTCTGCCTGAATTGCATTGTTCTTACCTTTGCGAAATGCAGTGCCAATTGGGTTAACAGGACCTAAATACACTATATCAAAACCCAAGTCTTTTGCATAATCTAGATGCTCAGCAGCAGTTTTTAGAGTGCCTTGAGTTATGCGCCCATCCAAATGTTTTATTGCACCAATTGAACGCGGAAAGAATTGATACCACGCAGAAAAGCCTGCGAGCTGCCTTTTTACCTCGAAACAATTTGATTGACTTTCGGTAGATAACGTAAATAGTGGATAAATGCGGAAAATTTCGGCAAACTCATCCGTAATTAAAACTTCATAAACGGATGTTTTACCAGCATAAACTTTTTCGATTGCAGCATCGATTTTTGCCAACGAATCTCTATCTTTTGCTTCATTTTTTATTCTTTGAAGCAATATATAACCTTCTTGATTCACGAGTAATTCATCTTGACCTGCGTTCATCTTAATTTTCGAGCGTTTAGCCCAAGTTTTATATTCGTCAATAAACGCAAAGATTGTGAATGTCTTGATGCCTATGTTGTCAAACTCTAAATACGCAGTAAATACATCACGACCTAGATTTGTAAGTTCCATTTCTTTTTTGAACAATAAATTAGAAGACCTGTCAGTGATATTAATGTACGCAGTAATCACATCAGTTTTTTCAGAAAAAATAGTCGCTGTGACAGGGAATATTTCATTTTGAGAGACTCTTGGAGTAAAGCAAGTGCCACATGGCGTGATATTAACAATTGCAATTCGACTTGAATATGCGCTCATCCGCTACTCCTCCTTCGTTTTATCGTCACTGGCAGCAGATTTGTCACCTTCTTTCTCATCAAAACTGGAAATCAATCCCAAAATTGCCTCATCCCAAGTGTCATTTGTTGCACTTTCACTGTTTTGACGTTCAATCCTGCTTATAAACATCTCCGGAAGTTCGATTTCTTTTTCATCAGTAGGCAAAGAATCTGGATGTTTCCAAAAACTGTCGCGCCTTTCAAAGCCAAATTTTTGAGTCACTGTCTGCCAAAATTTATAATACTTTCCAGAGTAAATATCGTTAAATTCTGCACCGAATAGTGCTCCAAATAGTAAACCAACAGGGGATTGGGTTGCATTTCTGCGTCGCAAAATTTCACGTATCTGCATAGTGTGTGATAAATTGGCAATTGAACTCTGAGTCGCTATAAAATCAATCCAACCTTCAATCAAGCCAAAGAGCGTACCGAGTCTGTCAATGATTCGCTGCTGATCCTCTGTTTTTTCAACATTCACCAATTCATTCATCAGCGTTTCTTGCAGATTACCAGGATCCATGAACGTAAACTCCTCATCTAGATCAATCAAGTCAAGGGATAGGAAATCTACGGTATCGGCATAGTTCTTGACAAGCGAAAACAGCGAGTCACGTAACCATTTTACGTTATAAAATAGCCTATCGTATGCAACAGAACGGACGATAATATATTGCAGCAACTCACGGAATGGAACGTCTAAGCCTTTTGAGCGTTCAGTCAAATTCATAAAAATGATTAATGGGTTTTTGACAATGGGCAACAGTAAATCCGCCTCACTAAACACAATCTCAGATAATTCAGCAACCACTCGCGCCAATCTGGTCGAGGAAACCACTCCCGAAAGACTTTTCAAAATATCTGGAAGTGATGCGTCACTCATAAATGGCACTGGACCTGTAAAACCCGCTGAATTGCTAATATTCATCACCATATTTGCCTCTGAATCCTCACCGATTTGCTGATCGATAATCTCAGTCATAAGTGCATAAAAAGATTTGTTGATCGGATCACTGATTTTTATCAACTCATCTGCAACGATATCAATCCAGTCTTGCTTAGTAATTGTCTGAATCTTGGCTTGACGTGGTGAAAACTCAGTCTGCGCATCGACCCAAAGATTTGCAACAGAGTATGCATTTCTTGTAAGTTCAGTATCTGATGATAAAACTGGAACATTGCGCGTTCCCTGCTTGGCAAACTGTTTTACTAAAGTGGAATCTACTTTGCCTCTCTTATCTGGTGGCGAATTTATAGCACTCATAACAGCTAAAAACTCTGGTGAATTGAACATTTGGTTCAAATTTCGCATCATTTCAGCATCTGACGTGAATGGATATTGCATATTCGGAAAGTTACCACTTTGAAAAAACTTCTCCAAATCATTAGGACTCATGATGCCATTTTGACTTTCGATGTTTTTTAACGCTTCGTTCAAATCGGCATAGTTATCATTCATCCATTTAAATAAGTCATCGCTTTTTTGCTTGTCACCGCTGTCATTTACAGAATCGTTTTTCGCATCTGAACTGGCATTTTCACTGTCTTTTTGATTCCCTGCAGGATTATCGTAAGAATCTGGCAAGTTTTGATTTTCTGGCACGAGATTTTCGTTTTCATCGCCATTTGTAGGTGTTTCCCCATTTTCAGCACTCATAAAATATCTCCGTTTCAGCGCATCAGTATCTTATAGACCTGTCTCTATCCCATGTGGCACTCGAATTTTTGATTCCAGTCTCCGAATGCGCACCACAACCGTGGTCATGACTTACGATTCGTCCATCATCTGCGGAAACTTGATTTGCACAAACACCAAACATCAGGGACAAGCGACTTTGCAGTGGAATAAAATAGCCACATGATGAGCAGGTTTTTGCACTTATTTTTGCAGAAGTGACCATCGGACCCCTGCTCGAATTATACCATCTAGCGGCTGTTTTTTCGATGCCTACAGGCGACAAAACCCTTTCCCTTTCGATCGCGATATTTTCGCCCACTGTTTCTTGCAAAGTTTCCTTCTCTTCATCTGTAAGCGTAACGGCAGTGGTCTGCAAATTTTCGTCATCTTTTATATATGGAACGATGTCAGAAGGACCTAAGTCTTTCGCTTCAAGCCGTTTCACCCAAGATACCCATTTAGGCGGTTGTAGTGCGTCAGGCGTGGCGAGTAAATTCACTTCTGATAAAGTATAGCCTCTGCCTATAGTCGAGACGCTGACCGCCCAAATCCAGTTTTTATAGCCTTTTAGGTGTGACTCAAAGTAGATTACCGCGGTGTACTTGTCAATTTCATCCGTTTTTATGTATGCGCCGACGTCAGATGAAGACTCTGTGGTTTTTATCGCGTGCGCATACGCAAAATCTCTAATCGCTTTTGTATCTAATGATTTCATACTACACATCCATGTCATTCGCTACAGCACGCAAAAGTGTCGCCAGTTTGTGCAGGTATTGATCATCTGGATGACGGTTTTTGCGATATGTCTCGCTTGCGCCGTCAAGCAGTTTAATCAAATCCTCCAAAATTGGAATCATAGTGTTTGGCGATTTGCGTTTCGCCTTCACGATGGACTTTATCGGTTCAAGAACGTTCAAAGTCAGAACTTGAATACCACGTTTTGAGTCAACAATGCTATATTCGACGCGTGCGCCACGTTCAAGTTGCGTCACGCCTTTTGGCAAAACGCTTGAATGCAGGAATATCGACTCCTTTGTTTCGTCATCAACAACGAAACCATAGCCTTTGACCTCGTCAAAAAACTTTATCTTACCTGTTGGCATCTTTTCCTTTCAACTACTACTGCTTAAATTATACACCATTTATAACCGAGAATCAAGTAACTCCGCTAAATGAATGGTTCGTACATCGCATTTTCGACGATTTTCGCAAGACCTTCACGCACAATTCTAGCTTTATATGGAGTAACATCTATGATTTCACCTAACTCATTAATGCCTGATGAGATAATGTTTTGGAGTCCATTAAAGTGACGCGCAATAGAGTAAATGGAGTTGTCATCTGTTCTGAAAATGCCATATAACACGCGGTAGCCACGCGGTGAGATTATATAATCATCTGCGTCATAACCAAGTTGTAGCCCCAAAATATCTGCAATCACCTGTATATCTAAGAGGCCGCCCTCATCCAAATTCGCAAGAGCATTCATAGTCTCATCCAAATCTTTACCTTCGGCAATGTAATCTAGTAGCAAAAACTTGTATTTTATATCAAAGTCAGAGATAATTTCTTGGAATTGCAGTGACAACAGCCTAGACTCTGTGCCTAATTCAATTAGACCAGTTTCTATTTCAGTAGCAATTTTTTTAAGCATCTCAGCACGTTGAGCAGCAATTAAAACATCGCGCACATGAACAGAATTTTCAATCTCACTTGCCACAAGCATTGACAAATTTTCGTCAAAACGCCCCGAATAGCGTTCGAGCGTCTGCATAGCCTGAGTCATTCGTTCTGAAATTACGATAGGATCACTAATAAAGCGTTTAATATCTCCGTTGTAAAGCATAATCGTTTTCATTGAGGCACTAATTGAAATCGTCGGCAAACCTGTCTGTTGCGCCACTCTGTCTGCAGTTTTGTGCCTAGTTCCAGTTTCATGCGTCTCATACTCAATACTCGGCAACAATTGCACATTTGCGTAGTGAATCGTGTTGTAATCCTTAGAAATAACAATCGCACCGTCCATTTTCGCGAGTTCTCGAAGTTTTTGGGCAGTAAACCTAGTGTCCAACTTGAACCCACCAGAAGAAATCTGCTCTAATTTTTGGTTAGTTCCAAGCACAATCAACGCACCAGTGTTAGTGTTGATAATCCGCTCCAATCCGTAACGAATTCCAGTGCCTGGTGCCAAACTTTTTAACAATTCCGGCATACCTTCATCAGTCTTCATACTTAAAAGTATACACTGTTATGTTCGTAGAATCAATAGTTAATAGTTAATAACGAATAGTTAATAGTTAATAATGAGTAATGAGTAATGAGTAGTTAATAATGAGTAATGAGTAATGAGTAAGGAATAATGAGATTCGGAGTTCGCACTTCGTGCTCACACTTTTATTGCACTGCATTTCACGCAGTGCGTTTGATTTGGCATTCGCGTTCGCGAATACTCCACCTCAGAATTCCGCACTACTCCACCTCTGAATTCTGTGTAGGAGCAGGCGAATGAGCCTGCGACCCAACGCGATTGAGCGTTTGACCCCAGGTGAAGGAAAATGCGATTGAGCATTTGACCCCCTGCGACCCAACGCGAGGAGCGTCCGACCCTCTGGAATCTTAAAGCAAAGTATTGCGTAGCAATGCCATTAAACGGCATTCATTTCATTCATGCTTTATTTTAAGATTCCGCATCTCGCTCGTTTCACTCACGGTGCGGAATTCAGAGTAGAAGTACTGCGCAGCAATGCAATTAAAGGCATTTTTAATAGCGATATAACTCATGCTTATTAATATACTGCACGATTCCATCAGGCACGAGATACCAAAGTGGCTTTCCTTGTTTCGCGCGATTCCTGCAATCAGTCGATGAAATTGCAAGTGCTGGGATTTCAAGCCCAGTAACAGGCATTTTTTCGCTGAACTTGCTATCAATTTTGTGCCCAGGACGCGAAACTGCGACGAAATGCGCGAGTGAAAATAGTTCATCTGCGTCCTTCCAAGTCGCCATTTGCTCGACTATATCAGCACCAGTGATAAAATAAAGTTCAGCATTTGGATAGTCAGCGTGGAGTTTTTTGAGTGTGTCGATTGTGTATGTGTTGCCAGTCCGATCGATTTCTAGGCGCGAAGTTCTGAATCTCGGGTTTGATGAAGTGGCGATTACGGACATTAAATATCTGTGTTCACTCTCTGTCACGATTTTGTCGTCTTTAAAGTAAGAATGTCCAGTTGGCATAAAGATTACTTCGTGCAAATCAAAATGCCATTGCGCTTCGGATGCTGCGACTAAGTGTCCATTATGTATCGGATCAAAAGTGCCCCCCATAATGCCGATTCTAAGTTTTTTGCCCATAAATTACTCCACTTTGATGCCATCAATATAACTAACCAGATGTTCATGCGCGTCTTCGAACATTTGAATAGTTTCCTCTTGACTTTTTTCCGCCATTTCACTAAGCGATTCCTCAATATCACTCAAAGTTTCATTATCTGCCATCTTTATCCGCCTTTCCACGTTTCGCGTTACTCGCACTAGTTTTATACTTCTTTTTTACTCGTGTCTTTGAACTATCTCTTTTGCCTCGTGGTTTGTCAAATTTACGAGCAGAACCGTCACGTTTATATGGCTTTTTGTCGCCTATCTTTTTGCCAGAATTTCGCGTTTCAGTAGCATTTTCTTTCTCATCTCGTCTATCGTTTTTGAAGTTACCTTTTTTGCCAGTTCCTCTGCCTTTCTTTTCAGAGTTTAACTTAGCCTGCTGTTCATAGTCATATTCATCCTCAACATCAATCACAAACACGTCATAAACAAGCGTTTCCTCAATTTCCCGCACGTAATTTCCAAGTTTCTCCCTAGCCTCTTTTGCCTCACTTTCCATGCCAGCACACTCATAAACATACGCTCTGCCATACGCTAAGTTAATTCGTTGCGATTGCGATAAACCTGTGTGCCTGAGCTCGCGGCTTATTTCCAACAGCGCACCTTTATAATCGCCCAAATCCGACAACGCACCAGCTTTTACGAGCACGAATTCGATTCTGTCATCGTCATCCAAATGTTGCATGACCTTACTGTTAAGCAAGTCAACTGCTCTATCTGGAGCTCCGAGTGCTCTCTCACAATCAGCAATTATATGAATATAATCATAACCGCCACTTATTCTGTGCGCAGTCAACAATTCACGAAGTGCCAAATGAAAATCACCGATTCTGTACGCCGAAATGCCAAATATTTCACGTGCTATGGTGTTTCGACTAGCCATTTTAGCAGCAACTTTCGCATGCTCAAACGCTAAATATGGGTTGCTCGGAAGAAAATATGTCGAAGCAGCCAAATGCATTCCGACCTCTTCCCTCAAATCGCGTGGCAAACTTTCAAGCCCTCGGCGATACTCGACACCAAGTGCAGAGTAGTTGATATAATCCGGTATAATTAAATCGGTCTCTACGTCTACTTCACTGGCGGAATTTCTAACTTCGCCCATTTACAACCTGCATTTTCAATTTACACCCTCTATCTCAAGAACTGCTATGTTCTTCTTCCCACGTCTCAAAAAAGCAAATCTGCCATTTACTGTTACTCTACCATCGACTATCTCAGTTTCATCAGTCAATCGCGCATTATTTACATACAATCCGCCCTCTTTAAATGCCCTCATAGCCTCATTTTTGCCACCAACGAGTTTTGCGCTAATAAACGCATCGATTAAACTACTTCCTAACTGGACTTCGACTGCCCCAAGTTCTTTAGCAATCGATTCTGCAGTTTTCGCGTCCAATTCACTAAAATCGCCACCTTTAAATAACGCTTCACTCGCCTTAACTGCGCCAATATATGCCTGCTCACCATGCACAAGCGTCGTAACCTCTTTTGCGAGAGTTTTTTGTGCCTCGCGTAAATGTGGTTCATTTTGAAGCGAAACTTCTAGTTCAGCAATCTCATCGCGCGATAGAAACGTAAACACTTTCAGAAACTTTACAGCATCATTGTCGTCAGTGTTTAACCAGAACTGATAAAACGCATATGGACTCATCATGTTTTCATTCAACCACACCGCACCGCCTTCAGATTTGCCAAACTTTGTGCCATCAGACTTTGTGATAAGCGGAGTCGTCATCACGTGCACTTCATCGCCAGTCTTTTTGCGGACAAAGTCCAGTCCAGCAGTCAAATTGCCCCATTGATCCGAACCGCCAGTTTGAAGCGTTACACCATAATTTTTGTGCAGTTGATAGAAATCATACGCTTGTAAAATCTGATACGAAAACTCAGTATAACTGATGCCTTCCTCGCTGTTTAACCTGCTCGCGACTATTTCTTTGGCAAGCATTTGGCTCAATCGAAAGTACTTTCCGACGTCGCGTAACAAACCAATCGCGCTCAGTTTTGAAAGCCAGTCAAAATTGTTGACGATTCTAGTAGCATTATCGCCACCAAAGTCCAAAATGCGTGCGAATTGCGTGCGAATACCCTCCGCATACTCTACGACCGTACTTTCATCATTTAGTACGCGTTCCGCAGTCTTCCTAGGATCCCCAATAAGACCAGTTCCACCACCTACAAGCACAATCGGCTTATGCCCTGCTAATTGTAAGTGGCGCATTAGAATCAGTTGCACAAGATTACCGTGATGCAACGACGCAGCAGTTGGGTCGAAACCACAGTAAAAAGTCAGTGCAGACTTTTGGAGTGCGTCGGACAACCTACCCTCGTCGGTAGTGTTTTGCAACAACCCCCTCCACTTGAGTTCTTCAAGTAAATTTGACATAATACCATCCACTTTTTAATTTTGACAATTACGTAGTCATGTATATGCACAATATAAATAACCCACATGTATATTCTACTCCTTCCAGTATGCGATTGCAACTCCATTTTTGAACATAAGCAAAAAATAGCATAAAATTTGAACATAAACATGCAAAAATTTGAACATGAAATTTGAACCTAACCTGCAAAACCGCACTTTATCTTGTTCAAAAACTAGTTTCGTTAACATTTTATAAAAATTCGTTTGTGAAAATTTAACTATTGGAAAATATAAGGAGTAAACTTTATATTGTCGCCAGATATTACCCCACCACCCATATCTGGCGACTTTCTTAACTGTAACACTACCAACCTCGTCATCTCCTAGGTGTCCACCCTACTTGTCATCTAGGTAGCGCTCGTCCTACACTTGTCATCTAGGTAGCGCACTGGCGTGCGCGACACGGGATCTGCTTTCCGAGAACTGAAAGTTTATTCTGGCTAATCACAGATCCCGCATCACATTCGCTTGCTATATGACAAGGTACTTATCACTACGTACAAAAAGGAGTTCGCTACCGCTCACACTTTTACTCGCGCAACTTTCAAAACAACTTCGCATACGCTCGTTCTTTTGAAAAGTTGCGCTAAGGCTTGGCTTGCCTACGGCAAGCCAAGCCACTCTGCTGCAATGCAACTCTTAAACAAAAAGTAACTTCACAGCAGAGGCTTGGATTTTCCAAGATGGAAAATCCAAGCAATGCGCAAGTATTGTTGCGCCGTAGGCGAAACCATACGCCAGCGCTATAAAAGTGTGAGCCCGTAGGGCGAACTCCGAATCAAACGCACTGCGTTGCACGCAGTGCAATCAAAGCATGAATGAAATGAATTCCGATTCCCAATTATTAATTATTAATTATTAACTATTAACTAAACTCCTTACTCATTACTCCTTACTCATTACTCCTTACTCATTACTCCTTACTCATTACTCCTTACTCCTTACTCCTTAGGCAGTGCAGACAAAATGTGGCACGTTTTTAGTCCTGAAGGAGGATTGGAAATGAGTTATAGGTATTATAGCGAAGATGAGAGACGGAAAGTCGTTGATGATTATTTCTCATCTGGCATGAAGCATAGTAAATATGCTAGGACTATTAGTGTTCATACTAGGACACTAAGAAGGTGGATAGAAGCAGATGATAGAAGTTGCATTAGACATAGACTTCGTATAAACTGTAAAGAGCA
>JAISFQ010000096.1 GCA_031263495.1 Candidatus Nutricula glyptotermitis | reverse complement strand
TCCGCACAGCGAAACGAAGTGTAGCGTGATGCGGAATCTTGAAATGGAGGAAAATGCGAAGGAAAATGCGAATGAGCATTTGACCCCATTTGACCCAGCGATTGAGCATTCGACCCTATTGCGTAGCAATGCAATTAAATCGCATTCGCGATGCGAATACTTTTAATTAAGACCCCGCATCAAGTGCGGGGTTCTGAGGTGGAGTACGTGCGGAGTTCTGAGGTGGAGTATAAGCGAGAAGTACTTTGTCATCTAGCAAGCGAATGCGATGCGGGATCTGCGTCACCCAAGAAAGTACGTTACGTGCTAAGAAGCCAGATTCCGTGTCGCGCGTTTCACGCGCTACCTAGATGACAAAGCAGGGTAAAGTTTTCCACGCGTGCGGTAGCAAATGCGCAAGCCAGAGTGCGCAAAGCGCACGCTGACGCAGTCCAATAAAAGCATTCGCAACGCGAATGCCGATTCTCGCGAGCGGAGCGAGCAATAAAAGTGTGAGCGCGAAGCGCGAATTCAGACTCAACCGCACTCAGTGAAACGCAGTGCAATAAAAGTATTCGCTATCACTCACGCTCCTTTTGGTAGCAGAGTAATCATGACTGCTTCTGGCGCATTAAAAGGTCTTAGTGGAAAACTGGGTGGAGATCCGATTCCGCCAGAAACTTGCAAATAAACTGGTTTTACAGAAGAAATTGCTGGGCTGTGCACTTCGGATAAGTCAAACAAACCTTTTGCATACTTGCGTGGCAAGTCAGAATTAGTAATTAATGCACCAAGTTTCGGTAACCTTACCTGTCCGCCATGTGTATGACCTGCGAAAATAAAGTCGCAATCATCATCTAACATCTGTTGAATAGTCATAATATATGGCGCATGAGTAACACCGATTTTTAAAACAGAATCCTCAGGTATGGCATTGTGTTCCAAATAAGGGAATTCATCAGCACCGATGTGTGGATCATTGACTCCGACAAACGAAATCTTAGTTCCATTGACTTCTAATGTATCGCGCCTGTTGTTGATAAGAATCCAACCCTTGCTTTTTAGAATCTTCTCGAGTCGCAGGGTGTCAAGACGTTTTATCGTGCGCCGACTTACAGTAAAAGGCTTTTTAATCAAATACCTTAATGGTTTTACTGGTCTTGGCGCAAAATAATCGTTAGAGCCAAAAACGAACACTCCAGGAATATCTAAAAGTTCGTTAAGCGAATTTTCCAAGTCGGCAATAGCGAAATTGCTTGAAATGTTGTCGCCAGTGTTAATTATCAAATCTGGCGCTTCGGCGTATAATCGCTTAATAAACTTGCGCTTTCTGTTTTGCCTCTCGGACATGTGGATGTCGGATAAATGCAAAATCTTAATCGGCTTTGATCCAGGTGGCAAAACTTTTAACCTGTGATTTACTACGTGATAATCCAAGTTTTTGTTAAATGAATACACAAGAAACCCTATCGCGCCGCTTATAAGCGCAGATGCCACCACCAATACTTTTTTCATGTAACCTCTCTTGTTTTACGGACCTTTGACAGTTTTATTGTGAGCCACTTCTGCTTCTGGGACCGTCGTAGAACTGGGTTCTGGTTCAGGTGTCACAGTAGAAGATGGTTCTGGAACGACAGTCGGCTCTGGAGCAGGCGTTTCGGTGGGCTCTGGCTGCGGAGTCTCTGTTTCTACAGGTTCCGGATCAGGAATTTCAGATGGTTTTGGCGTAGGAGTGGCTTTCGGTTTCGGAGCAGGAGTCGGCGTGGGAGTTTGCTCCCAATCTGTTTTATCCCACTTTAGAGTCGAAGTGCCATTACCGACTAACGTTTGATCCGCTTCAGGAAACGCTGTAATGCTTTTACCTCTAAGCGAATCATTCATAAACTCTCGCCAAATTGTCATCGGAATCGTTCCCGAATATACTTCTCCATAATACGTTCCCTTTATATACACACCTCTAAGTGGCACATCCTGAGTAGGATACCCCATCCATACTGCAGCAGAAAGTTCTGGCGTGAATCCGATAGTCCATAAGTGATTTACGGAATCAGCAGTTCCAGTTTTTGCGCCTGCTGGTCTGTCATCTTCTAAAGTGCTACCATAACCAAGTGCACCTGGATCTGTAAGATACGTTTCCAGTGCCCATGCCATGGTATCTGCGATATTCTCATCTATTCCACGTGAACATTCCTTCTCATATTCGCTAATCGTATTCCCATATCTGTCAACGACTTTCACAAGTGCTTGCGGTTTGCAATAAATTCCATGATTCGCAATCGTCGCATATGCGCTCGCCATATTAAGCGGTGACGAGTTGTTTATGCCGATTAAAGACGATGGGTTTTTCCACGCGTCAGAAGTGCGAATATCATACGTATCAGCAGTTGAACCACGAAAACCCATGGCGTATGCAGTGTTATATATATTGCAAAGTCCAAGTTTTGTAGCCATCGTCAAAAATGGAATGTTTGTGGATTGCTGAAGTGCTCTCAATACGGTTTGCTCATATAAAACACCACCGTTTGCGTTAGTTGGACGCCAAGGAGCCTGATCACCATTCGAACATGCGAAATCATTGCCTGTAAACGTGCGCTTGCCTGGAATCGTTTCGTTTAAAGTGTGACCAGCAGATAGCCACTCAGAAATAATGAATGGTTTAAATGTAGAACCGATTGAAAACCCTGATGAACCGCCATAACTTAAGTCAGCACCATAATTTACAGTAGTTTCCCACTTGTCTGGATTGTTCGAGACGCCATAATATCTGTTTTCGGACATCGCAACGATCTTTCCTGTCGATGGCTCTACTGACGCAAGTGCAGCCGCAATTCCCGAGGAATCCTCAGGTGGAACATTTTCGTAAACTGCCTTTTCAGCAGCCTCTTGCGCCTTTGCATCCAGTGTCGAATATATTTGCAGACCACCATTGTTTAATAATCTTTGCCTCTCGACAAGCGTTTCGCCATATTTGGTGTCATTTTGGATTGTCGAACGAATATAATCGCAGAAAAACGCCGCTTTACCTGCTGCTTGACAACCTAGTTTTACTTCTTTTGTATGCAAAGTTTTCTTGAGTGGAAGTGCAAGTGCTTCATCTAACTCGGTTTTTGTGATAAAACCTGCAGTATACATCGAATCGAGCGTCTTGTTTCTTTCGACTTCGGCAGTGTCTGGATATAACAATGGGTCAAACATTACAGGACTTTTTGTGACTCCTGCGATAGTCGCCGCTTCGACTATTGTCAAATCTACTGCTGATTTAGAGAAGTAACGCTGAGCAGCGACTTCTGCGCCATATAAGTTTGCTCCAAAAGGCGCAATATTTAAATAGCCTTCCAAAATTTGCTGTTTTGAAAAGTTACGCTCAATATCACGCGCCATGCTTGCCTCTCTAAGTTTTCGCATTAATGACTGCTCACTGGCTGCTTTCTCCAACTTTTCGTCATCGTTTTGAATTGCTTTATCAATGAGTAAGTTTTTTACGTATTGTTGAGTGAGAGTCGAACCGCCTTGCACCGTCGAGTTTGATAAAGTCGCAAGTGCTGCCCTAATCATCGCCACAAAATCTATTCCAGCGTGCTGATAAAAACGCTTATCTTCCCTCGCAATCACGGCGTTTTGCAGGTTAACTGATATTTGATCCAACTTTACAGCAATCCTGTTCAACGAATAAAACGATGCAATCACAGTTTTCCCGTCATTTGCGTACAAGGTGCTTTTTTGCGATATCGAATCTGGAGCAACATCTACTGCACCTATATCAGCAGTCGATTGATTGACCGAGTTGTCAAGCATCACGACCGCAGCAAAAACAGGCGAAAACATCACACTCAGCGCAAGTACGCCAAGCACAACCGCTGATTTTAGCGACCACAACCCCTTATCTTTGACAGTGTGTGGCGTTTCATTTTCTAAGCCCTCAAAAAATTCGTCATCGTTCATACGTTTCCTCTACAATAATTATAGCAGAAAACGATATGTTTTGCAAGTTAAACGAGTGTCAAAGTTTTACGTGCATATCCAACTTGCCATTTAAAGAGGTGCATACTCGCTAGATGACAAAAGGGTACTCAGAACCCCACACAACTCCACCTCAGAATTCCGTGCTGGAAAACGCGGACGGAGGAAAATGCGATTGAGCATTTGACCCAGCGGATGAGCATTTGACCCCGTTTGACCCTCGCGGAATCTTGAAAGGAGAACGCGGACGA
>JAISFQ010000057.1 GCA_031263495.1 Candidatus Nutricula glyptotermitis | reverse complement strand
TCGCGCGAGAATCGGAGTTCAGGCTACGCCTTCACGCTTTTATTGCGCTGCGTTTCACTGAGCGCGTTTGATTCGGAGTTCGCCTGACGGCTCACGCTTTGATAGCGCTGGCGTCAGCGTGCGCTTCGCGCCCGCAGACTTGCGCATTGCTTGGATTTTTCAGTATGAAAAATCCAAGCCTCTGCTGTAAAGTTACTTTTTGTTTAGGAGTAACTTTGCTTAAGAGTGGCTTGGCTTGGCGTAGCCAAGCCAAGCCTTAGCGCAACATAGAAAACAACAAGCGAAAGCGAAGTTGTTTTGTATGTTGCGGAGTAAGAGTGTGAGCCACTAGGTGAACTCCGATTCGTACGTAGCGAGCAGTACTCTTAATGCCACACAGTACTTCTACTCTGAATTCCGCACCGCGGAACAAAGTGTAGCGTGATGCGGAATCTTAAAATAGTGCGTGAGCGGCATAGCCGCGAACTCATGTACTATTAGAGTCCAGGAATTCGCCTATCGGCTCATTGGGTCGCAGGGGGTCAAATGCTCAATCGCATTTTCCTTCACCTGGGGTCAAACGCTCAATCGCGTTTTCCTACACAGAATTCAGAGTGGGAAAGTGCGGGGTTCTGAGGTGGAGTTGTGCGGGGTTCTGAGTGGGAGTTGTGCGGAATTCTGAGGTAAAGTATGAGCGTAAGCGAATTCCGCTTCCAATTACTCATTATTAATTAACCTACCGACGGTCGGTTGGTAAAACATGTAGTAAAAAGGTAAAACGTGTAGTGTTTTGGTAAAGTTGGTAGTAAAATGGTAAAGTGTGTAGTTAACCGCCGAATCTCTCGAGTAAGGTTCTGTAGATGCGGTACTTAATGTGTTTTAGGGGCAGTTCCCAAGTGCCGAGTGTGTGGACTCGAGTACCGCCAAATTGCTGTTTGAATGAAGTAAAACCTGCATAAGGATGAGTTTCGGGAGCGTTTTCGGGCGCAATGCCGAAATAATCAAACCACTTTAAGCCTAAATCGTGCGCAAGTCCTTGTTCATAAAATAATAGTGTTGAGCTGGGAGAAAGTTTACGAAACTCGTCTAATCCTGCGCCATGTACATTGTACATAGTAGTTTCATCTTTGTAAAACATATATGATGCCATGATTTTGTTATCAAGTTCTGCGAATGTAAGCCCTGCGTTTTGGGTCGGGAACAGGGTTTTTGCGATTGTGACATAGTAATCATCAGGAAAAGGCATTATGTTTTTGCCTTCGTAAACTGTTTTCATAATACGAAGCATTTTTTGCACATCCTCCACGTCATAACTTACAGAAAACTGCACGCCAGCGCGTTGATTCTGTCGCCAATATTTGCGTTTATACTTTGTCGCTGCACCCAGAATGCTGTCAAAGGGGCTAGATATGTCTTTCACGAGTGTGTCAGATGGTTGTGCATCATGACTGGCACGCATAAACCCCAAGTCAGTGAGCATTTTTTCAGATAATTGTACTGTTTGCGGATTGTTGGGCGAAAAGGCGTTTTCTATTTCGTAACTGCTGCGCGGTTCAAGACGAATAAAGTCTAGGTGATTTGCTGTTGCAAGCGTTTTTAAGTCATTTGTTGCCTGCTCGAGGGCGCGTTTTGGATTGTTTACGTCGTAAATCGTCGGACCATAAGGAGTGTAAAGTCGTTTTGCTGCGCGACCGTTTTGGACGATTGCGAGATATGAATATGCGTCGGTAGTTTTTTGAAATACCCTATTGCCAAGTGCTTTTTGAACCATTGCCCATTCGGAACTCTGCAGAAAATGCCTAGCCATTGCTGCCTCTGCTTTTGAGTGCAGAAACTATGGAAAACACAGTGTACTTCAATTTGTCAGTGACGTATTCGAATCCGCCAACTAACTCTTCGATTCTGCCGCCAAATCCTTGCTTAAATGTCAAAATTCCGTGCTCAGGTGATTTTTCATTAAAAACGCCATCGATGCCGTAAAAGTTATATTTTTCAATTCCCAGTTCTAAGCATTTTTTTATAGCATAATCTTGCAATAAATATGGTGCGTAAAGATTCCGAAACTCGTTTTTCATGCCGCTGAACAGGTAAACCATTTCGTTTGACGTATGAACAAATAGTGCACATGCGACGTTGATTGTGCCTGTTCCGTTTGCATCAATCCAGTTCTGTGCTTCTTTTAAATGTTGTTTTGCAGCATCAAGTTGGTTGCTCGCCTCGAGTAAACGCCCTTTGTTTCGCTTATTAATTACGTTCGCTTTGTCGCCAAACCTATTTCCAGCTTTTTGTCGCTCGGAATAGCGTAAAACTTCATTTTCTGCATCCTTTATTTCATCGTGCACAGTTTCTATATATGTACTAAGATTGACTTCGGCAAGCATGAATTCTGCCATGTCAGAGTAACTTTTTAAGACTGCGTTATAATAATCGATAGCATGATCTGCGAAGCCTCGCCGTTTGCCTGTAAGTTTTGTAATCTCTTTGAAGCCATCAAGGTCATTTGCTGTAAGTTTTCTGAGGGTTACGCCATTTTTCGTAGCCTTTTTGACACGATTGCGCATTGTGCTTCTGTAAGACGCGAAAACTTCCTGCTCAGTCATCATTTCGCCATCCTCATTTTTCAAATCTTTCACAAAATTCCAGCGCGGCTGACCTTCGGAACCAGTCGTTTCACCAAGCCAATTCCAGCCTGTTGCAGAGAATAAATCCACCACTTCCCTGCCAAATGTGCTTCTGGAATCGTCAAGTTCACCTTCGCTTGTGCGATAATTCAAAACCACATTTGGATTGCAACGTATGAGTGCAAATTTATGTTTCTTCGCATACTGTTTAATGCCATTCAGCCAGTATTTAAGTGCTTTGCATGTATCACAGTCCAAATTGTCAGTAGCGCGAAAAAGTGGTGCGCCGATAATGTTTAAGACTTTCAGCCTGTTGCCAGTCGCGAATGTAAGTCCTGCGACCAAAACACCTTCATCATCCGTCGTCACAGCGAATGCGCGTGGCGATTGTCCAAGCAAATTCCGCTGCATATATTGCTCTTCTGTTTGCAAAAAAGCAGTCTGTTCGCGAAAGTTTTCTTCAACAATCCGTCCGAATTCATCAGCACTTAGTTCCGAAAAATGCATGTATTAACATTACCACACTTTAGAGTATGATGCACTGGCACGCCGTTACTCACAATTTAGCAAGAAGTGGCAATGCAGATCCCGCATCGCATTCGCTCATACTCCACCTCAGAACCCGCACTACTCCACCTCTGAATTCCTGCGAAGGCAGGAATCTTAAAACAAAGTATTGCGTAGCAATACAATTAGATCGCATTCGCCTAACGGCTCATGCTTTTAATTAAGATTCCGCATCACGCTACACTTCGTTTCGCGGTGCGGAATTCAGAATAGAAGTACTGCGTGGCATTAAGAGTACTGCTTGTTACGTACAAAACGGAGTTTACTCTTCTGCTATCAAGTACAAAACGGAGTTCGCTTACGCTCACACTTTTACTCCGCAACACACAAAACAACTTCGCTACTCGCTTGTTGTTTTTTGTGTTGCGCTAAGGCTTGGCAAGACTTAGGTCTTGCCAAGCCACTCTGCTGCAGAGTAACTCTTAGTCCAAAAGCAGCTTCACAGCAGAGGCTTGGATTTTTCATACTGAAAAATCCAAGCAATGCGATGAGCATCACAGCACACGCGTAGCGTGGGATGTTATGCGAAAGCGCGAGTAGAAGCGTGAGCCGTTAGGCGAACTCCGAATCAAACGCGCTCAGTGAAACGTAGCGCAATCAAAGCATGAATGAAATGAATGCATTTAATTGCATTGCTACGCAATGCTTTAATTAAGATTCCGCATCTACGTGCGGAACTCAGAGGTGGAGCGTGAGGCGCAACCGAGCGCAACTATTAACTAGCGTAGCGTTTGTGGGACGGTAAGTAGTGGCACTCACTATTTCAAGTACCACTTACTTTCGTTTTCTCGCACAAACCCATTTAACTCTAACCTTCCAAGCACTCTTTGAACTCGGACAGTGCCCATTCCTGTACGCTCAACTATTTGTGGAACAGTGATGCCAGATTTTAGTGGAATCGTATCAAAAACGTGCGCCTCATCGTCACCAAGTTCTCGCGCTTTGTCAAGTGTCACTGCTTTTACGCCCTTCTTATTGCCTTTCCAAGCAGTTGGCAGCTGTTGTTGCGCCTTCTTTTTGGGTTTACGTGCGCGAAGTTCAGAAAATGTGCTCGCGAGTTCGATTACATCCTCACTTGAAGTCAATAAAACTGCTCTACCATCGCGAATTAACTTATTGCAACCCGCAAACGTAGGTGCTGTTACAGGACCTGGAAATGCGCCAACTGGTCTATTGAGTGCGTCGGCATGCGAGGCAGTCGACAATGCACCCGATCTATATGGCGCTTCGACCACCACGACTGCTCTACCAATTGCAGCAATTTGCCTATTACGCTGCAAAAAACGAAAACGCCTTGGGCTGGCGAGTGGTGGTGATTCGCTGACAAATGTGCCACCAGTCCTTAACATGTCATCATATAAATCAGCATTTATACTTGGGTACAGCGAGTCGATTCCGCCTGCAAAAAAGGCTATATTTTGCCCACCAAGAGCACCTCTATGCGCAGATGCGTCGATTCCAATCGCGCCACCAGAAACGATAGCGTAGCCTTGAGCGGAAAGTTCTGATCCCAACTCAGATGCAATACGTGCGCCTTTTTCTGTCATGTTTCGCGTACCAACTATCGAAATCGCTTTATCATCTGCGTGCATTAGAGCATCAAGTGAGCCGCGAACCCAAAGGCAATATGGTTTGTCAAGTCCCAAATCGTCAAACTTTTTTACCCATGCATCACTTTCGGGTGTCACAATCGCACTCTTTAAACTTTGCGTAGCGAGTAAATCGCGCTTTAAATCAACCATTCCCAAGCGATTTTCGATGTTCACCGCCTTTTTACCAACATGCATGCTCGGGTTTTTCGCATCGATATCTACACCCGACTCCTCCGCTTTTTTTGCGTTTCGGTATGCTAGCAGGACATTTTCGTCAATATCGTCTTTCTGCTTAATTATGTTTCCGAAATACGCAAGAGCGTTTTTTGCACCGAAGTTATCAATCGTTGCATTAATCACATTGTCACATGGATCAGAAATCCTCGTAAACACAACACGTGCCTCCAAATCACTGTCCACATACAACTTTTCTATTCCTTCTACCATTTTCCTCCTTTACCTTTCATCATATACCTCACTTATCGCCCGCCGATAGTCTTTGGGCGCATAAATATTGCTTCCGCGACTTCATCTCTACTAGGTGAAACTTTGCCACGTAAATCCGCCAATGTCCACGCAACTCTGAGCGCTCTATCCATTCCTCTTAATGACACAACTCCCTTGTCAAACGCCAAATTAAGTTCACGGCGCATAGGTGAATCGTAGTCAATTCCATCAAGCAAAAAAGAGCTTGGAACTTCGGAATTTAATGACCATTCTGTGCCTTTTAAGCGTTCTGCCTGAGCATTTCGCGCATTTTGCACTCTTTGTGCGATTACGGCGGAACTTTCTGCATTGGTGTTTAGTAAATCTTTAGATTTTATGTTTTCAACTGCGACTTGCAAGTCGATTCTGTCTAATAGTGGTCCTGACAACTTGCCAAAATACTTACGTCTAGCGACTGATGTGCATGTGCATTTTATTCCAGTATCATAAAACATGCCACATGGACAGGGATTTGCTGCCATGACTAACTGAAACCTCGCAGGATATTTGGCAGTCGCATTTACGCGATCAATTATTACCTCGCCAGATTCGAGCGGTTGACGAAGTGTTTGCAGGACGCGGACTGAAAATTCAGGTGCTTCATCCATAAATAAAACACCTTTATGCGCACGCGAAACAGCACCTGGACGCGGAATTCCACTTCCACCACCGATTATAGCAGCGGCAGTCGAGGTGTGATGTGGTGTCTCAAAAGGTGGAATCGTGATTAATTGTCCATTCGGTAAATTACCAGAAATCGAATGTATACTCGTCACTTCTAGCGAATCTTCGTGCGTCAATTTTGGTAATATGGTAGGTAAACGCGCTGCTAGCATAGTCTTTCCAATTCCAGGAGGTCCGACCATCAGAATATGATGACCTCCAGCCGCTGCAGTTTCCAGCGCAGCCTTCGCGCCTTCTTGCCCCACGACTTCGCTCATGTCCACTTGTTGCCTGTGAATAGGTAAAGTTTCAGTTTTTTCTGCTACGATTGGCATTTGAATCCTGCCTACACTTCTGCTTCCGAGCATCACAAGCACTTCGCTCAAATGATTTAGTGCGACAACCTCAATTCCAGTGATTAATCTGGCTTCTTTAGCGTTCGCAATAGGGACGACGACTTTTTTTATTCCACGTTTTGCGCACTCATAGACCGATGGAAGCATACCGCGAACTGGGTGTAACCTTCCATCTAAGCCAAGTTCGGCGATAAAAGCCCAGTTCTCAGTCGAGTTTCTGGGAATTGCAGCGATTGCCATTGCTAGTGAAACAGCGAGTGCCAGATCAAAACTACTACCTTGCTTTTTAAGCGACGCAGGTGACAAGTTTACGACCACTCTGCTCGTCGGAAAGCTCAATCCGCACGAAACAAGTGCTGCTCGCACTCTATCTCGCGCTTCTTTTACAGCCGTATCTGGCAGTCCAGCGATATTAAATGCGCTCAATCCAAACGAAACATGTGATTCCACATCCACCATGTCGCCCCTAATTCCAGTTAACGATACGCATTTCGCCTGCCCAACTATTTCAATCATAGATCCTCCATACTCATATATTTAACAATAATCGCTCGCAACGCACTCATGTTGCACTTCTATAAATTGGTGAATAAGTACGGTGTACATTCATGTTTTGTAACTTTAGAGGCTTCTAAGCAGGAAGTTTGTGATGTGTAATGAAGTGCTTCTACCTTGCCGTCCCGAAAGTACTACCACTTGTCGTCCCGCAAGCGAATGCGATGTGGGATCTGTGGTAGCGAGAATGTACGTTACATGCAAAGAAGCCAGATCCCGTGTCGCGTGCTTTGCACGCTACCTAGATGACAAAGGAGACTCTTGCATCCTGATGGTGTAAGTGGTAGACTATTAATATGCAACCGATAATTATACTGCTAGCACTTTCAGTGATAGGCAATGTAGCGATATTTTATGCGCTCAAAATTAGGAAGTTTAGGAATTTGCCATACATTACGATAGTTGGTGATATATACAACATTCTTGTTTTGATTGGTTTATTGATTCACATGCAAAGCGGAAGTAGCACTAACTTTTATGCATTGCTATTTGCCTTTGCGCTGACGGCGATTAACAAAGTGTACGAAATTGTTTTACAAAGGAAAGGTTTGATTTGACAGCAGAAACATCATTAATTTTGACGCAAAAGGCATTCGATGCGTTGACAAAAGAGTTAGAGAACTTGAAAAATGTGCAGCGACCAGCGATTGTGGAAAAAGTCAGCAAGGCTCGAGATGAGGGCGATTTGAAAGAAAATGCGGGTTACCATGCTGCTCGTGAAGATTTAGGCAAACTTGAATCCGAAATTCGTGACCTTGAAGAAAAGTTGAAAAACGTGACGATTACTGAGCCTTCGTCAAGTGAAAAAATCGAAGTTTTAAGCGTCGTTACTGCGAGTATTTCGGGAAAAGAGTCCGAATTCTTGCTAGCATCGCGCGATTTAGCCGTTTCGACTGATTTGACAATTTACAGTCCAGATTCTCCGCTTGGTGTCGCGATTATTGGACATAAAAAGGGAGATTCGTTGTCTTATAGCGCTCCAAACGGCAAGCAAATTGACGTTACTATAATCGACGTTCGCCCTTTTGAGGCATAGAATACTGCTGATTACGCACTTTTGAGCACATTTAACTTGTTGCCTCGCTATGCGTTCTCAGAAAACCTTACGCTTTCTCATACTCGACTGCAATCTGTGACGCGACTTTTGCGTTATTTTTGACGAGCGCAATGTTCGCTTCCAAACTTTTACCACCTGTAACGTCTTTAATGCGTGCAAGTAGGAATGGCGTAGTGTCTTTGCCGTGAACACCTTGCGCTTCAGCGTCCTTAATTGCACCATCAATGACAGCGTTAATTTCAGTAGCAGGCATAGCGTTTTCCTCAGGAATCGGAACGGTCACAAGCATGCCTGCGCCAAGTTCTAGGTCTTCGGACTTTTTGAACGCTTCCGAGATTTCAAGCGGTGTATCCAATCGCGCATTTAGTTTAATGCCACTGTGGTTCGTGTAAAATGCAGGCAAATCATCAGTTCCATAGCCGATTACAGGCACGCCCTTCGTCTCCAAATACTCCAAAGTCCTTGGCAAGTCCAAAATCGATTTCGCACCAGCACACACCACGACGACTTCCGTGCGCGCAATTTCCTCCAAATCTGCCGAAATGTCCATCGATAATTCGCCACCACGATGCACGCCGCCGATTCCGCCTGTTGCAAAGAACTTTACGTCCGCCATGCGTGCGATCAGCATAGTCGTTGCGACGGTGGTTGCGCCATCAAGCCCTTTTGAACAGATAATCGCCATGTCACGGCGCGAAACTTTTGCAATCTTCGGGCCTTCTGAGCCTAAATGCTCGATTTGCTCTTTTGACAAACCGACGGTCGGTATGCCATTAATAATCGCTATCGTCGCAGGTACAGCACCATTTTTACGCACCACATCTTCGACTTCAAGCGCCACTTGCACGTTTTGCGGATATGGCATTCCGTGCGAAATAATCGTCGATTCCAGCGCGACAACTGGCTTTCCCGCCTGTTGCGCTTCCAAAACTTCTGCCGAAATGCAAACTTTTCGTCCCTTTATGTTAATGTTCTGCACTACCATCTTTCTCCTTACAATTAATATTATACACGCATAAAGCGAACTGTGCACACACTCCCAGTTTGCCGTCCCCAGACCGTTTTTGTCACCTAGGTAGCGCATTCGCCTGACCACTCATACTCCACCTCAGAATTCCGTGCTTGACACGGAATCTTAATTAAAGTATTGCGTAGCAATGCTGTTAAATCGCATTCGCCTAACGGCTCATAGGGTCAAATGCTCATCCGCTGGGTCAAATGCTCATTCGCATTTTCCTCCATTTCAAGATTCCGCATCACGCTACACTTCGTTTCGCGGTGCGGAATTCAGAAATGAAGTACTGCGTGGCATTAAGAGTACTTCTTGCTATGTACAAAAAGGAGTTCGGCTTACGCCTCACACTCTTACTCCGCAACACACAAAACAACTTCGCTACTCGCTTGTTGTTGTGTATGTTGCGCTAAGGCTTGGCTTGCCTATGGCAAGCCAAGCCACTCTGCTGCAGAGTAACTCTTAAACAAAAAGCAACTTCACAGCAGAGGCTTGGATTTTTCATACTGAAAAATCCAAGCAATGCGAACGCGTAGCGTGAGCAATCAGAGCGTGAAGGCGTAGCCTGAACTCCGATTCAAACGCACTGCGTGAAACGCAGTGCTATCAGAGTATGAGCGAGAGCAAATACGATTATTGGTATTGCTGCGCAATGCTTTAATTAAGATTCCGCATCACGCTACACTTCGTTTCGCGGTGCGGAATTCAGAGTAGAAGTGTGAGTTTGTAAGATCCCGCATCGCATTCGCTTGCGGGATGACAAGCAGGGGATATCCTCCTTCCCTACGCCCCGAACCCCTGTGGCATCAAAAAGTAGAACAGGAACAGCAGGAATATAACTGCGGTGACGGCTGATACAGTCCACGCAGGCTTCTCTGCGCCCTGTTTATTAGAAAGTCTGGCGTATTTTATGCGGTCGATAATGTAGCAAATGACCGAAATTACGACGTAACTGACGATTCCGATCCCGATTCCGTTCGTGATTGAATAAGTTAATGGCATGCCGATGATGATTAGGAATGCGGGAACTGCGAGTCTTACGTCCTGAAAGTTGATATTTTTGACTTGCGATATCATCAAAACGCCGACGTAAACGAGCGCGGACGCTGCTGCTGCGGTCGGTATAAACGCGAACACAGGCAGTATAAATATCGCCAACGCAAAGAACGCAGCAGTAATTATTGATGTAAAGCCAGTTTTTCCGCCTACTGCGATGCCTGCTCCTGATTCCACGAAAGTCGTTACTGTCGACGTTCCGAACACAGAACCAGTGATTGTCGATACTGAATCTGCGTACAAAATCTGCGAGTAATTTTTAGGTTTGCCGTCCTTATCGAGCAGTCCAGCATTCGTCGCGCACCCCACGACTGTCCCGATTGTGTCAAACATGCTAATCATGCAAAATGTGATAACCAGCACGATGACTGTGAATAAAGAGCCAGTTGGGAACTGAAAACCGCCTTGAAAAAGCATGCCGAATGCGCCATCATCAGCGCCGAAACTGAAAAACTTCGAAAAGTTCTCCCAAAACCGCCACGAAACATCGCCAGTGCCTGCAATAGTTTCAAGTTTTGCGACTCCAAGCGGAAGCGAAAGTGCAGTTCCAGCAAGAACGCCGATCACGATTGCGCCTCTGACATTGTAATGCGAAAGCACGCCGATGACAAAAAGTCCGAACAAACACACCGCAGCACCACGCGCCGATTCGCCCCAAGGCAGTTCATTGAACTTCGCAAGCCCAACTAGTGTGCCGTCCGCGGAAACGATTACGCCTGCATTTTGCAACCCAATAAACGCTATAAACAAGCCTATACCGACGGGGATTGCAGTCCGCAACGCCTCAGGAATGCCTTCAAAAACTCTTTCGCGCAATGATATTCGCTTACCAGTTATCGAATCTTTACCTGCTGGGACGACTGATACTGCAAGAAACAAAAGTCCAGCAAGAAAAGTGACAGCCATCATATTTGGGTACGTAAACGCTAATCCGCCAGCACCGCCAAACGCCAAAATCGTCCCAATCATCGAGTTCAGACCCATTCCAGGCGCAAGTGCGAACGGCATTTTCGCCCACACTGCCATCAAAACAGTCCCGACGATTGCCCCAAACGCAGTCGCAATAATTAGAGCCGCTGTGCGCGACAACGATGCAACACCAAAACCCTGCAACATATACGGATTCACAGTCAAAATATATGCCATCGCGAGAAATGTCGCAATCCCAGCATAAACCTCAGTTTTGAACGACGACCCACTCTGAGTCACCCCAAAAAACTTATCAAGTCTCTCCTTAATAGAATTCACTATTACTGTCCCCTTTCACATCCAACCTGTACTTAATACATTACACGTTTTCCGCATCAAATGTAACCGTACTGCCGATTGGCGTTGTAAGGAAGTTTAACTACACATTTTACATTTTTACTACCAACTTTACCATTTTACTACACGTTTTACACATATTGCGTATAAAATAGTTACGAAATGTTACGAAAAGTATTTAACATTGGTACGGAAATAGAGTAAACTTGTAATACACAATAGTTTGTGAAGGCGCGGATGTAGTAGTAAAATCCGCATAATGAAAGGAAAAGTATGAAAAATGAGAGAGTTGTAGATTTAAGAAGCGTGTTCTTAAAGGCAATGGCGATTGCGTTCGCTGCATTGCTAGTGTTTACGCTTGCATCTTGCTCGAGTAATGGTGGCGGAGACGCGAAAGGATCGCAGAGTAATCCCGTCATAATTGGTGTTGTAGGAGCATCGGATGCGCAGTATGTCGAGTTGAAAAAGGCTGCTGAGGCGGAAGGTATTTATATCGACTATAAGGATTTCAGCGATTATCCGTCGGTAAATCCAGCACTGACTGAGGGTTCGCTTGATTTGAACCAGTTCCAGCACATACAGTATTTGGCGAAATATAATGTCGATGCGAATGCGGATTTAGTTCCATATGCTGCGACTGCGGTGTTCCCGATTTCACTGTATGGTAACTTAACTGAAAACGTTAAGCAACTTAGTGACGTAAAAGATGGTGCTCAGATAGCGATTCCGAACGATAACACGAATCAGGCGCGCGCATTATTCGTTCTGAACAATGCAGGTTTAATCAAGTTCAAGAGTGAAGGCTTACTGTTGCCGACTCCTGCGGACATCGACGAAGCGAATTCAAAGGTGAAAGTTTTGCCAGTTGACGCTTCGCAAACCGCAATACAGGTCGCAGATCCTAAGGTCGCGGCTGCAGTAGTCAATAATGATTACGTAAAGAACTTGCCTGATGGCGTTGCTGATAACGTTTTGACGACTGAGTCTGCGGATTCTGATGGCGCGAAACCATATATTAACATTTTCGTATCGCGCACAGAGGATCAGGATAATGAAACTTATCTTAAAATAGCCGATATTTTCAACACTAACGCGGATGTGCAAGCAGCGTTAGCCGAGGAAAGTGGCGGTGCGGATAAGTTAAAAGTCATCGGTAACTTATACTCAAAGGCAGATTTGCAGGAGATACTTGCCCAGCAAATCGAGTTATATAAAGAAACACTTTAGTAATATGCACACAGTTAGAATCTGGTGCGCGATTTTACATCAACCCTACCTATCGGATCGCGCACTGGGTTCTAGATTAAACTCTATCTAACTAATCTATCTGACTAACACAGAGATTCTATATAAAAACGTCGCCATCGAACCCCGATTGACTTTGTCAGCAGGTTTATATGTTTTTGAACCAGCAGTCGGAGAGCCGACGGTGATTCCAGTGTCTTTTGCCCAAATTATTGCTTTTTGGCGCGATGCGTTTAACTTTGAACAGTCTTTAAAGAACATCGCAGTGTTAGTGACCTTTTGTTTCCCTGCAAATGCATATAAAAACTCCGCCATCGAACCTCTGTTTACTGGGTCTGACGGCTTGTAAGTGCAACCTGTAGCCTTTTTGCATGCAGGAGAACCGACCGTGATCCCTTGTTCTGCAGCCCAAAGTATAGCAACTTTTCTGTGACTTGCAATGCCTTTCAAATCCTTAAACTTTTCTGTCGAAACTGTGCCTTCTAATTCTGGTTGACCTGCTAGATTCCACATAAATTCAGCCATTGAACCCCTGTTTACCGCATTTGAAGGTTTATATTTGCCGACAACATTTGTGACTTTATTTAACGCAAGCCAACCGACGTTGTCAACATGTACATTTGATCTGGAAACGTCGCTGAACGGTTTACCTTCGTTTTTAGATGAAGTGGTGAATGAAAAAGTGATGGCTTTGCCTGCTCCATTGGCATTTACCGCCGCTACTGACATCTTCCATGTGCCTTTTGCGAGATTATAGAACGAATAGCGTTTTGCGTCGAAATTCAACGTGGTCGCTATTTTGGTTTTCCCTTTTGTGAGTGCCACATTGTAGCCTGTAATTGGTGATCCTCCATCATCTCGAGGAGGTGTAATGCAAAGTGTGATGATTCGACCGCCTGCTTGCCTATTGACGGACCAATTGCAAGTCGCCGAAGGTGAGGACGTGCGCGGTATAGCAGTTAAACCATAAAGCTCACCTGGTTTTGCCTTTGAAAATGCATAATCTGCTACTCTAACGCCTGTCTCAGTATCGTCTGCATTTCTAAATTGCCACGCAATCTTCTTAGCATTTGCGTCAGTTACATGATAAACCGTGCCATGTCTGGAGTTGTAATTATCAGTTACTATTTGTTGCGGAGCCGTTGTGTGTCTAAAATCATCAGTTACTGAGTAATATGTTTTTCCACCATCGATAGTGTGCCCAGTGCTATTACTATAATAGTTGTCAGCATAAATGAACTTTTTGCCACGAAAACCGATTGTACATGGTGCTTCAAACGCACGAAAACCATCTGTGCCTGGTGGGCTATTGAAAACGTCATCATTAAACAACTTCCACGTGCCATCCATTCTTTTTGAGGTATAGATTTCGAGCGTTTGTTCTTCTGAAGCATCGGAAAGTTTGAGAATTTGGAATTTGGACATAAGATAATATGTGTCGCCTTCTTTGTAAATCTGCGCATCCCTGTTCGCCTCATCTGTTAGACGCATATCTTCGCTGATAAACTGCTGAGCATCCGCAAAAGTTGCTTCGACTGCGCCATTTACCGTAAGGTTTATTACAGGTGAATACAGTCCACGCACATCGCCCAGTTCTGTCCCAGGATCTGCCCAGTTGCCTGCCGAAAAAAGCACATATAATGAGCCATCTGTATCTAAAAACCATTCAGGAGCGACTGCGTCGAGATTATAATCACTTCCACGCGGCAAACCTAATACTGCAGGAACTGGAATATTGAAGCGCACGTCTGGATCTGTCCAAGTTTTCAGGTCTTTTGAGGCGAAAATGTTAAACGACGCCATGTTGCCACGTTCACTTGAACCACCGCAGATTATGTAAAAATAGCCACCGTAGTAAATAATGGATGGGTCACGATAGTTTCCAGTTCTTGTATAGTTTTGAACCGTAGTTCCATATTGGAAATTTATTCCATCAACAGACGTGTAAATATTTGTGTATACATCATCGTTGTTATTAAAAAATGCTGCAACCAGCAAATCATCATTTGTCGCCGCTTCCACATGCGGAAGTGTAGCGTTTGGAAGCGTGAGCAATGTTAATGTGAACGACAGCACAATCGTACACAGTTTTGCTCGCCACTTACTGTTTTTAGTGTTACTCATTCTTACTGCACCAACTTATCTCCAACTTCTGCGATATATATTAAAGTATAACATGGAATCTGGAAGATTGCACGGCATTACACGCCAATGGTAGCATTTGCACTATCGCGCAGTTATTAATTAGTAATGAGCAATTAGTAATTAGTAAGGAGTAATGAGTAATTAGTAAGGAGTAATGAATAATGAGATTCGGAGTTCAGGCTACGCCTTCACGCTTTTATTGCTCGGCTTCGCCTCGCATTACTCGGAGTTCGCATACGCTCACACTATTTCAAGATTCCGCATCACGCTACACTTCGTTTCGCGGTGCGGAATTCAGAGTGGAAGTACTGCGTGACATTAAGAGTGTTGCTCGCTACGTATGAATCGGAGTTCGCTATCGCTCACGCTTTTACTCCGCAACTTTCAAAACAACTTCGCTTACGCTCGTTCTTTTGAAAGTTGCGCTAAGGCTTGGCTTGCCATAGGCAAGCCAAGCCTTCTGCTGCAGAGTTACTCTTAGTCCAAAAGTAACTTTACAGCAGAGGCTTGGATTTTTCATACTGAAAAATCCAAGCAATGCGAACGCGTAGCGTGAGCAATCAGAGCATGAGCCGATAGGCGAATTCCGATTCCCGCGCAACCCCAGCGGGCGCGAAGCGCACGCTGACGCAGCGCTATAAAAGTATGAATGAAATGAATTCCGATTCCCGCGCGAGGCGTAGCCGAGCGCAGTTATTAACTATTAACTGGCGCGTAGCGATTAACTATTAACTAGCGTAGCAGGCGATAGCCGAAGCGCACGCTGGCGCAGCGCAATAAAAGCATAAGCGAAATGAATGCCTTTGTTTGTGTTCGCTTTCGCTCACTACTTTTCATGAACTTTCTGGTCAATAACTAAATATGGTGGACGTTTTTTGCTTTCAATGAAAATCCTGCCGATATATTCGCCGATTACACCAAGTGAAATCAGTTGTACGCCACCTAGAAATATGATTGTCGCCATCATTGAAGGCCATCCATCCAAGTGATTGCCCAAAAATGTTTGAACGACGATTATGCATATATATACGAATCCTATAAGCGCAGTCATAAATCCCAAACCCGTAACGATTCTGAGCGGTTTTGTGGACGATGAAACGATTCCGCTGATTGCAAGATTCATGAGTTTCGGATAACTCCACTTGGTTGTGCCTGCAAATCGCCCATTTCTCTCATATAAAATCTCTTTTTTCTTATAACCAATCCACGAAAAAAGTGCCTTCGTGTTTCTATCACGTTCACGCATTGAAGAAAGTGCGTCAATACACTTTCGGCTGAGCAACCTGAAATCTCCAGTATCAACCTGAACCTGCACGTCAGAGAGCCATTGTAACACCCTGTAATA
This sequence comes from Candidatus Nutricula glyptotermitis, assembly GCA_031263495.1. Classification (GTDB taxonomy): domain Bacteria; phylum Actinomycetota; class Actinomycetes; order Actinomycetales; family Bifidobacteriaceae; genus Nutricula; species Nutricula glyptotermitis. Next base: position 8,096 of record JAISFQ010000057.1, on the reverse strand, counting down.
CATTTTGGACGTTAATTTCTTTACAAAACTCTCACCTTTACGGTTTGATCTGCGTGCATAGACATCATCATAGCCTTGCTCATAATACTCAATCATGCTCGGAATAAGTTCAGGTGGATCCTGCAAATCAGCATCAATTACGACTGCTACCTCACCAATACATGCATCGAAACCAGCTAGCATCGCTATTTCCTTACCAAAGTTGCGCGAAAATGAAACGAACGATATTCTGGAATCCGTTTCCGCCCGTTGCTTTATAATTTCCAAGGTCGAATCGTCACTGTTATCGTCAATAAATAAGAACTCGAAACGATAATCTGGAACATTCTTGTCCAGCGCATCAAGATGTTTCAGCAGTTCATCAAGCATTTCCTCTTCATTATAGACAGGAATTATCACGCTCAGGATTTTTTTACTCACCTGTTAATATTAGCACATTTTTGGTCACTGTGCTACACTTATTAACAGGAGCAGACTATGGTTGAAGCGAAACATAGGGACACATGGATTGAGATTTCCAAGCGAGATGTCCAGAAAAACGTGCAGTTGATTAGGGAAAAAACGCATGCGAGCACGATATTTTTTACTGTTAAAGCGAATGCATACGGTTACGGATTGTTGCAAATGGCCAAAGCGTGCGCTGAGGCTGATGTCGAGGGATTCGCATGTGGTGCGCTTGACGAGGGCTTATTGTTACGCGAAAATGGCTACAAGCAACTTGTCCTAATGCTTGGCATAACACCTGCTAAATATGCAAAACTTATGGCAGAAAACGATATTATCTCGACTGTAAGTTCTGTGGAATGGTTACTGGATGCGCACGAATACCTGCTTGCAAATGGCACGACAAGCAAATTAAAGGTTTCACTCGCGGCAGACACTGGAATGGGCAGAATCGGCTTTACGAATCGCACATGCCTTGAAAATGCCATAAACTTCCTGCTTAAACACCAAAACTCGTTTGAATATTTAGGCATAAACACGCACTTTTCCGAAGCAGATTCAGTCGAAACTGACTATTTTCACATGCAACTTGCACGCTGGCATAAACTGACCGACGGTTTGCCGATGCCACCACTTGTGCATGTCGCGAATTCAGGAGCAGCAATTTACCACACAAACCACGTTCCGACCGACACATTGCGCATCGGAACTGGCATTTTAGGTATGGAACCATCTGAGGGTACAGTTATGCCTGACGATTATCTCGCACCTGTAATCTCTTTACATTCGCGCTTGACATTCGTAAAGCATCTACCAGCAGGTGAAGGCATAAGTTATGCGCACGAATATACCACGCAAACAGACGAATGGATTGGCACTTTACCGATTGGCTACGGCGACGGCTGGCTAAACGCGATGACTGGTTTTCAGGTGCTGGTAGGCGGTGAATGGGCTGAAATAGTCGGCAAAATCGCAATGGATCAGATGATGATTCGCATGCCACACGAGTTTCCAGTGGGTGAAAAAGTGACGTTAATCGGCACACAAGGCACACACACCATCACACTAAGCAACGCTTCAAAACACGCAAAACTTCCACCTTGGGAGTTTACAAGCGGGTTTCAGGATAGGATTCATAGAGTGCTTGTGGTAGTTTGACATACCGACCGCCGGTAGGTTAACTAATAACTAATAATGAGTAATTAGTAATGAGTAATTTAATTAATGAGTAATGAGTAGGAAAACGCGAATGAGCGTTTGACCCTAATGAGTAATTGATTCGGAATTCGCGCTATCGCGCTCATGCTTTACCTCAGAATTCCGCACGTAGATGCGGAATCTTAATTAAAAGTATTGCGTAGCAATGCGATTAAGGGCATTCGTAAGCGAATACTTTGATTGCACTGCGTTCACTGAGTGCGTTTGAATCGGAATTCGCCTAACGGCTCATGCTTTTACAGCGCTGGCGTATGGTTTCGCCTACGGCGCAACAATACTTGCGCATTGCTTGGATTTTTCATTCTGAAAAATCCAAGCCTCTGCTGTGAAGTTACTTTTTGTTTAAGAGTTACATTGCAGCAGAGTGGCTTGGCTTGCCATAGGCAAGCCAAGCCTTAGCGCAACATAAAAAACAACAAGCGAGTAGCGAAGTTGTTTTGTGTGTTGCGGAGTAAGAGCGTGAGCACGCATAGCGTGCAAACTCAGATTCGTACGTAACGAGCAGTACCTTACATCCCACAAGTACTCCACCCTTGTCATCCCACAAGTACTCCACCTTTGTCATCCCACAAGCGAATGCGATGCGGGATCTGCATTGCCAAGACTGTACGTTACGTACTAAGAAGCCAGATCCCGTGTCGCGCGTTTCACGCGCTACCTAGATGACAAGGAGTACTCTGAATTCCGCGCAGTACTTCATTTCTGAATTCCGCACCGCGAGTGAAACGAGCGTGATGCGGAATCTTAAAACAGAGTATGAGCGATAGCGAATGCCGTTTCCCGCGAGCGATAGCGAGCGCAATTATTAACTATTAACTAAGCGTAGCGATTAACTATTAACTAACCGCATTACTCCTTACTCCTTACTCATTATCCCGCAATCTAATCTCCGCGTCCAAAAACTGATCAATATCGCCATCAAGCACGTTTTGCACGTTGTTGACGGTGTAGCCAGTGCGTAAATCTTTGACCATTTGATACGGTTGCATGACGTATGAACGCATTTGATCCGACCACGTCGCCTTAACATCGCCTGCAAACTTGCGCTTTTGCTCGGCTTCAGCGTCCTTTTTCATAAGTAAAAGTTTCGATTTCAAAATGCTTAGCGCGGCAATTTTGTTCTGCAACTGTGACTTCTCATTCTGCATAGAAACGACGATGCCAGTAGGCAAATGTGTAATGCGAACTGCGGAATCAGTCGTATTGACAGATTGACCACCTGGACCTGATGAGCGAAAAACGTCAATCCGCAAGTCCTTGTCATCAATTTGCACTTCATCTGCCTGCAAAACTACGGGAATCACCTCAACAGCAGTGAACGAAGTTTGCCGCTTACCTTGCGCGTTAAAAGGCGAAATGCGCACTAGGCGATGTGTTCCTGCCTCAAACTTCAAACGCCCAAACGCATAGTCACCGCTGATTTTTATCGCCGCAGAACGAATTCCCGCCTCATCGCCCTTTTGATACTCCAACAACTCGACCTTATAACCCTTGCGCTCGCCATAACGCATATACATGCGAAGCAGCATCTCAGAAAAGTCCTGCGCATCGACCCCACCTGCGCCTGTGCGAATCTGCAAAACCGCGTCAAGTTCGTCAAACTCATCTTTCATCAGCGACCCAATCTCCAAGTCAGACAGTGTTTTTTCCACATCGCCTACTGTATGCGCCAGTTCCGCCTCCTCGCCCGAAGTTTCGATAATTTTCGCAAACTCGTTTATGTCTTGAATCTGTGTGCGCAGATTTTGCACGGTCTTTAAAAGTTCCTGTTTAGCCGAAAGTTCAGCATTTATCTTGCCTGCCGACTGCGGATTCTCCCAAATCTTCGGGTCAAGCGACTGCTTCTGTAACTCATCGACAGCATTTTGCAGTACGACGACATCAAAAGCGTCCAAAATGCCAGTAGATTTTGCAGAAAGCGCGCGTATTTTATCTCGAAGTTCATTATTAATCATGTTATTCATAGACTACAACCTCGATTTTTGCCACTCGCGATAGTCCTTAATCGCCTGCTCAAAGTCGTCAACGCTCGTAAAGTTCTGATACACACTCGCAAACCTTAAATACGCGACTTCGTCCAGCTCACGTAACGGTTCAAGCAGCGCAAGACCGATTTCGTAAGAGTCCACATGCGAAGCACTTTTAGCACGAAGTTCATTTTCCACTCTGTGCGCGAGTTTGTCAAGCGAATCCTGATTTATGCTCCGACCCTGAAACGCCAATTTTACGCCACGAATCAATTTTTCGCGCATAAACGGTTCGACTACGCCAGAGCGCTTAATCACCTGCAAATTCGCAACTTCGACAGTCGAAAAGCGGTTGTTACAAGCAGTGCACAGCCTTCTCCTGCGTATCTTAAAGCGATCCTCACTATCTCTCGAATCCACGACTTTCGTATCGTCGGTATCGCAAAACGGACATTTCATACTTTAATTCTACCACACCACGAAAGAATACACCATGCTTTAATTTAATGAGTAATGAGTAATGAGTAATGAATAGTGAATAAGGAGTAATGAGTAATGAGTTTAGTTAATAACGAATAGTTAATAGTTAGTAGTTGCGCTCGGCTACGCCTCGCGCGGGAAATGGAATTCATTTCATTCATACTTCTATTGCGCTGGCGTCAGCGTACACTTCGGCTATCGCCTCGTGCCCGCTGGGGTTGTGCATTGCTTGGATTTTTCAGTATGAAAAATCCAAGCCTCTGCTGTGAAGTTACTTTTATGTAAAAGAGTAACTCTGCCTAAGAGTGGCTTGGCTTGCCATAGGCAAGCCAAGCCTTAGCGCAACATAAAAAACAACAAGCGAATGCGAAGTTGTTTTGTGTGTTGCGGGGTAAAAGTGTGAGCACGCGTAGCGTGTGAACTCCGATTCGTACGTAGCGAAGCAGTACTCTTAATGCCATGCAGTACTTCATTTCTGAATTCCGCACCGTGGAACGAAGTGTAGCGTGATGCGGAATCTTAAGAATCGTATGAGCCGTCAGGCGAATGCCTTTAATCGCATTGCTACGCAATACTTTAATTAAGATTCCAGAGGGTCGGACGCTCCTCGCGTTGGGTCGCAGGGGGTCAAATGCTCAATCGCATTTTCCTTCACCTGGGTCAAATGCTCAATCGCGTTGGGTCGCAGGCTCATTCGCCTGCTCCTACACAGAATTCAGAGTGGTGGAGTAGTGCGGAAGCGAATGCCGAGTCTAATTACTCATTACTCCTTACTCATTATTAATTAACCTACCGGCGGTCGGTATGCTATATTGGCTTGCAAAAAACGCAGTAACAGCAGGCATACATACCAACGGTCGGTTATTCCTTACTTATCGTCCACTCACTAAGCAAAGCGTCATCTCGCCCAACGTTCATCGAGAACATAATGTCTGTCATGCGGTTGTACATTTCTGCGTCCTCGGATTCCGTGGTGCAATAGCCATTTGGGTGGTCGCTGGACAATGGGCACCACGCATAATTTTCGCCTGTTTTGTTGAAAGTCGGCAGGTAGGAAAGTTTTGCGAGGAACCAAGTGTCGCGTGTTTTGCTTGCAAATTGCGCACGAAGTGTCAAGCCCTGATTGTTAACAAAGCGCTCAGGAGGTGCGGAAACTGTAAGCGAATTCCCAAGTCCGTAGGCAATGTAAACGCCATTGTACTTTTCGAGTGGCTGGACGGAATGTGCGCCATGAAAGTATACGAAATCGAACTCGCCAGTATCTATAAGTTCGTGAGCAGCACTTTGTTGCCAAGAATCGGCTGTGGTCAAATATTCTTGCACACTGTGTAGCCCCAAAATGACCACGTCCGCTCCCCTGTCACGCGCCAATTTCGCCTTTGTGACTGCACGCGCGACGTCATGAGCACGCATTTCGTCGTCACGCATTCTGTCAACCTGCCAATCATAATCGGCAACCATGCCATTTAACGAAACCGTCGCACTAATCAGCGCAAGTTTGCCACCAAATGTATCGATTACCAGCGGTTCTGTGCTGTCCGCATCGGTTTTATATGAGCCTGTGTGCTTGATGTCTAGGCTGTCCAAAGTGTCGATTAGGCGATTTATGCCCGCTGTGCCTTGGTCGAACGAATGGTTTGTCGCCGTTGTACATGCGTCGTAACCTGCGTTTTTCACTGCATCAGCGACCTCAGGCGGTATATTAAACACTGGGTAACCTGCGTACGGTCCGCCTTTTTCTGCAATCGGCGTTTCAAAATTGCACACTGCGATGTCCGTTTTTGCGTAATATTGACTTTCAGCAGCGAAAAGTGGTGCGAAATCATACGTATTGCCTGCTTGGAAGTTGTCCCAAAGTGCTGGATGGAATAGCAAATCGCCGTTCACAGTGACCGAAATGCAATAGCGTTCTGGGCAATCGGGCTCATTGCCTTGATACACGTTTTTCAATTCTGCGCTTTCTGTAAACGCAAGCGAATTGCCTGCTGAGTTGCGGTTTTCTATGGGGTTAAATGCGATAAAGTACACAAGAACAGCGACAACTGCGAGCGAGCATAAAGTTTCCAGTGCGATTATTATGCGCTTACTGCGTGCATGAGTGCGCGTTTTGCCTGCTTGCGTGCGTAACATATCGTCAACCGTCCATAACGCCAGTGTGGGCAATGCGCGTCCATCGGACTTTTTTGAATATTGCGACGAACGAAATTGGCACGTAACTTAGCAGAAATATTGGGAACAGTAACGAATAAAATAGCAGTTTTGGTGCGGAAACGTTGATATTTTTGCGCTCTACGAATACTGTGATGATTGCGAGTGCCATTAACCCCAGTGAACCCAAGAAAGTTGCGACGATTATCGAAACTGTCGAATCTATTTGCGACGATAGGCTTACAAACCCCAGTCCAGCGTATAAAAATCCTACTCCGATTCTGAGCAGTGAGACGACCATCCACGGAAATATTAGCAGTGAAAAGTCGATGAACGATATGCTGTGTTGCGCGATACTTGCGCGCAGAAGTTTCGGTCCGTAATGCCAATAGACCTGCAAAAAGCCCTTTGACCAGCGCAATCTTTGATTCCATGACTGCACGAAAGTGATCGGTTGTTCGTCATAAAATACTGCCGCCTCGCAGTAGCCGATTCTGTAACCATTGATTGCGGCTGCCATCGAAAACTCCAAGTCCTCGGTGATTAAATGGTAAATCCAACCGCCGTCGCGCGTGATTATGTCGCTTCTGAACATGAAACCGGTTCCGCCGACGTGTGCGTTTAGGTTGACGCGCTGGCGGGAGTTGTTGTAAAGCCTAGATTCTCGGATGAACCACAGCGCAGAGCCTGCTGCGACCCAGTTTTCGCCGAAGTTACTCGAATTTCTGTAACTCGTGACGATATCGTAACCTGATGCAAATGCATCGTTCATTTTGGCGACGTAATTCGGGGAGAGCCTGTTGTCGGCGTCGAAAATGAAGAATGCGTCATAATCTTTGACTGCGTCCAGTTTCAGCAACTTGTCGAACACATATGTGAGCGCAAATCCCTTGCCGACCACGTCTTGGTTAAACCGCTCAAACACGTTCGCACCGTTCTCGCGAGCCACTTTTGCCGTCTCATCGGTGCAATTATCCGCGACTACGAATACGTCAAGTTTGTCGTGGTCATAGTGCTGTTTCCTGATGTCAGTAAGCAGATTCGCGATAACGTTTTCCTCATTTCGCGCACATATCACGACTGCAAACCGCTTTCTAGGGGCTGCAGGGTATACAGCAGGCGTCGAAACCATCCCAATCGCCGCATAAAGTGCCTGCGCAAGAATGTTCACAGTCGCCAACGTAATCACAAGAAAACTAAGCACCCATAGTATAATCATACATCTCCTTACTTTAGTTAATAATTAATAGTTAATAATTAATAATTAAGTTCGGAGTTCGCTTCGCTCACGCGTTGATGCATGAGCGCACTATGCGCGAATTCCGAATCTCAATTATTAATTATTCATTATTAATTATTAACTATTTATTAAATATTATACACTAGAATTAGGAGCGGTTAAATGGTAACGTCTCAATTTTTGTGGGTTTTACAAACTGCCTTACATTCTCGCTAGTGCCTCTGTTCTGAATTCCGCACCGCGAGACGAAGTGTAGCGTGATGCGGAATCTTAAGAATCGTATGAGCGATAGCGAATTCCTTTAATTGCATTGCTACGCAATAGGGTCGAACGCTCATCCGCGTTCTCCTGTTTAAGATTCCTGCCTACGCAGGAATTCAGAGTGGCGGAGTGTGAGCCGTTAGGCGAATTCCTTTAATTGCATTGCTACGCAATACTTTAATTAAGATTCCAGAGGGTCGGACGCTCCTCGCGTTGGGTCGGCAGAATCTACCGGTCATTGCACGCCCTATGGTAAAGGGAGGTAAATGTTATGTTAGGTATTGAGTATCAAGGTATAGCGTATGTAAAGCGTTATGAGTATAATCTAGCAAGGAAGA
>JAISFQ010000039.1 GCA_031263495.1 Candidatus Nutricula glyptotermitis | reverse complement strand
AAATGGCAGACTTCCTTTACAAACTCGCAGGTTCGCCTACTTTCAACCCAACTAATGCTAACTATGCGAAGATTAAGGACTTATCAAAAGTTGGCAACAATGCAGGACGCAAGAAGGCGATTGCATGGCTAGTCACAAACAAGATAACCGTGCTTGACAAGGGCAAGTTCAATCCACAAAACGCAGTGAATCGCGGTTCAATGGCAGAGTTTCTGATGAAGTTGTATAAGGTTTATGTTAAGTAAATGGCAAACTCGCTCGTGCCGCAGATCGCGTTCCGCCCCACAACCGCGTAAAATTGCGAAAGAATGTGCGAGATGTAATGGGTTGTTGTACTGTAAAACGCGAGAGAGTGCGTGAGATGTGGCGAGTTGCGAATGTAGACATACTGGGGTATTTCTACTGAGCAAACTCGTGCCGCAGATCGCGTGCTATCTCGCGTTTTTAGTGCGCATGAAGGGACTTGAACCCCCACGCTGTTAACCAGCACTAGGACCTAAACCTAGCGTGTCTACCATTTCACCACATGCGCATGCACTACAATCCGCGCGAATAATGTCACAAACATTTCGCTTGACATATGCGCGCAAAAATCGTGTATAATTAATTATAACAGATTTTGATTTGAAACGCAAAACGTAAACAAAATGTGAGTGATTGGAGGCAAAAAGTAGATGGCGAACGCGCTTTATAGGCAATACAGACCAGATACATTAGACGCTGTAATTGGCGAACCGCAGGTCACAGTGCCACTTGCAAGAGCACTGGACTCTGGGAGGCTTGTGCACGCTTATCTTTTTTCAGGTCCACGCGGATGCGGAAAAACATCTACTGCACGCATTTTCGCAAGGTGCTTAAACTGTGCCAAAGGACCGACTTCTACGCCATGTGGCAAGTGCGAATCATGTGTTGAACTGGCAACTGGCGGCACTGGTTCGATTGACGTTACAGAAATTGACGCTGCCTCGCATGGAGGTGTCGAGGACGCAAGAAGTCTTAGAGACCAAGTCAGTTATATGCCATCGCGCGATCGCTTCAAGATTTTCATTATCGACGAGGCGCATATGGTCACCAAACAAGGCTTTAATGCGCTACTCAAAACGATAGAGGAACCGCCTGAGCACGTAAAGTTCATTTTTGCGACGACAGAATATCAAAAAGTCATCACGACGATTCGTTCACGCACACACCATTACCCATTCAAACTTGTATCTGCCGAGATTTTAGTGCCATTTTTGCGCACGATTACCGAGAAGGAAGGTTACGAAATCGAAGAATCCGTGCTCAACCTGCTTGTTCGCGCAAGTGAAGGCTCGGTTCGAGATTCGCTTTCCATTTTGGATCAACTGCTCGCGAGTGCGAAAGATAAGAAAGTTGATTATGAAACGAGCGCATTATTGCTTGGAATTACGCCCGATGCAGTCATAGAATCCCTACTCACAGCACTCGCAATTGCAGATTCCGCGAAACTGTTTGAAGTGCTTGAAAATGTAATCGCGACTGGTCAAGATGAGAAAAACTTTGCGAACGATTTGTTAGAATATCTGCGTAACCTGCTGTTACTCGTGGTTAGTAACAAGCAAAAGACGAAAAGTGGTGCGGATTCGGCGGCACTCAGTTCGGTTTTGTTTGGCATTCCGAAAGAGGAAATTGAGACAATGAACCGCTTGGCTGATAAATTCGGTTTTGATAAGATACTGCGCCTTTCAGATGTAATCGCAAAATCGGTAAATAACATCGCAAACTCCTTCTCACCACGCGTTTATTTTGAGTTACTCGGCGCAAATTTACTCACAATAATCGATGATTCTTTAGTTACTACTACTGCAACAACCACCCCGCAACAAGTGCAACAACCAGCGCAACCTGCACCAGCAAAAACGCCAGTCGAACAGCCAAAATCTGCTACTGTAGAGCCGAAACCTGAGCCAGTGCAAGCACAAAGTGAGGCAAATATTGAGGTTGTAGAGCTAGAATCAGTGCCTGACGAATCAAAAGTTGTTCCTGCAGAAGCGCAACAAGTTGCGACTGCAAATGACAAGAGTGAAAATGCGCTTGATGTTAATAAACTGTTCGCAAATGTGATTGAACTTATACGCGAACATAAGCCTGAGCTCGCATCTTTTCTCGAAAACTCGATTATTGCACACGATTTGCAAGGCGACACAGTAGTTTTGCAATTTAGAGATGAGAATGATGCACTTGAATATGAGGAGAGCGGTTTCAGCAGCTGGGTTGATCGTGGATTGCAAAAGTTTTCGGGCAAAAACCTTACGTCAACAGTAAAAAAAAACTAGTAGAGTCGAGTGACGTAAACGCTTTTGATGCTGTTGAGAGTGAAATAGAGTCTAATTCTGCGATTGCATTACAAAATGATGATGGCGAAGTGGCGCATGACGTGGGAATAGTGCCTGAGGATGATAATGCATCAGTTGCTATATTGGACACTCAGGATCAAGCGCTTGTCGGTCAAGTCAGCGAACTTAATTTGCCTGCTGTCGAGATTGCTTTGCGTATTTTTGGTGGCAGAATAGTTTGGAATGCCGCTGACTTAAAAGAGGAAAGTGTAAGTGGTGATGATGAAAGTGGCGAATAATTTTGAAACAACTGCGCCCGATATTGCGTTTTTCGAGCCACGAATCCCTGGTAACACTGGTGCTGCAATTCGTTTAACCGCAGTTACAGGCAGTATTTTGCATCTAATCGAACCGCTTGGCTTTGATATGACAGAAGCGAAGTTAAAGCGCGCTGGACTTGACTACCACGATTTGGCGCATGTAGTAATGCATAAAAACTTTGACGAATTTGTAGGCTATGTTAAGCCTACTGAAAACGATGTACGCATTATTGCATTTACAACTACTGCAACTCGCGCGTATAATAGTGTAGAATATAATAGTAAAGATGTGTTGCTGTTTGGACCTGAGCCAGATGGCTTGCCACGCGATGTGATAGATGATGAACGCGTGGATTTTGATGTCCGAATACCTATGCGAACAGGGCTTAGGTCACTAAATCTCGCAAATTCGGCATCCATTGCGCTATACGAAGCGTGGCGGCAGGGCGATTTTGTAGGAGGAGTTTAATGATTCGTGAGATTAGGATTTTGCCAGACCCAGTTTTGCGCACAAAATGTGCTGTAATTGAGCGGATAACGCCTGATATTGAGACTTTGGTGGCTGATTTGTTGGAGAATGTCGACGATCCAGGTCGTGCTGGGCTTGCTGCAAACCAAATCGGCATTTCTTTGCGTGCTTTTTCGTATAATATCGACTCCGTGCTCGGCTACATATTGAATCCTGTGCTTGTCGAATTGTCGGATGAGATGCAGGATGGCGAAGAAGGTTGCCTGTCTGTGCCCGATTTTTATTTCCCACTGGATCGCGCTAATTATGCACGCTCAGAAGGCATAAACTTGAAAGGAGAAAAAGTTGTGCTTGAAGGCGAAGGTTTGATGGCTCGTTGCATACAGCACGAATGTGGGCATTTGGAGGGTAAATTGTATATTGATAGTCTTACTAAAGCCGTGCGTAAACGTGCATTACCTGAAATTTCTAAGAAGCTGAATTTATATTGACGAAATAGCGTCATAGCGAAAAAGCCAAGTATTTTGTCATCCCTAGGTTCATTTTTCACCCAACATTAACCTCAACTGCATTTGATTTGAGCGATGCATCCGTGACTGATTGAATGTATGCTAAGTAACTGCCAGGTTCTGCTTTACTCTTTGAACAGTCATTAATCGCGATGTTTTGCGCCCATAAATACTTTTCGTTCCAACTTTGTCCTTTTGCAAGTAGTATTTCATGTTTCGTTTCATCACAAACATCAGATGAATATGCAACGCTGTTTCCGCTGCTACCACCAACTTTTTCAACCACAAGTTTCATACCACTTTTACCTGTGTCGATTTCACATGGCACATCGCCCAGTTGCTGATATTTGACACTAAACGCATAATTATCTCCTTCACGCGGAGCAGTTTCAAGCGAAATCGTAAGTGTTTTATGGTCACAAGTCGCATATAAACCGCCTATATCCTTTGGTTGTTCCTCAGGTTTACTCCCTGATAATAAACTTGAAACGCCATTGAACGCCAAGTAGATTAAAAATATAATTACGCACAATAGCAAGACGCCAATCGCGCCTACTGCAATCCTTCTGTACAGAAAAATACGTCTTTGAGCAGGAGTAATCTTACGTTTTCGCCTTCTAGCCCCACTTACACTTTTTTTCACACCACCACGCTTTTTCGGCGGTTTTAACATACGAATGTCATCACTCACTATAATATTATGACACAAAACTTGCAAATTTTCTTGAAAACCGCTAAACTAAATTGTATGAGTCATTATTTCTCATTGCCTGATGATTTGGAGTCGCACGAAATTACCACGCGCATGTTGATTGGCGCACGTGAGTTTACGGTCACGACAGATGCTGGTGTTTTCTCACCAAAACGCGTAGATTCTGGCACAAAAGAATTGCTTGGCAATCTGCCAGATTTGGAGCATAACGGAGATATGCGCATTTTGGACTTGGGATCAGGATGGGGCGCAATTTCTCTATATCTTGCATCTACTTATAAAAATGCGACTGTTTATGCAGTTGATAGCAATGTTCGCGCACTTCATCTGACAAAAAAGAATGCGTTAAATAACGATTTGCACAATATTGTTACAGATTTCACCGAAACTGCCAGTGAAGAATTAACATTTGATTATATAATCTCCAATCCGCCGATTAAGATAGGTAAAAAACCGCTTCAAACTCTGCTACTTAGATATTTTCGTATGCTCACACCAAATGGCTCGGCGTATATCGTCATCAACAAAAACCTCGGCGCGGATTCGCTCGCTAAGTGGTTAACCGAAAATGACTATTCAGTGACAAAACTTTCTAGCGCAAAAGGTTATCGCGTGTTTCATGTGCGTAAACTTACGCACTGAGTTCGCTTGCGCTCACACTCTCCCACTCAGAACCCCGCACTCTCCCACTCTGAATTCTGTGTAGGAGCAGGTGAAGGAAAATGCGATTGAGCATTTGACCCCCTGCGACCCAACGCGATTGAGCGTTTGACCCCAGGTGAAGGAAAATGCGATTGAGCATTTGACCCCCTGCGACCCAACGCGGATGAGCGTTCAACCCTATTGCGTAGCAATGCCATTAAAGGCATTCTCCTGACGTCTCATACGATTCTTAAGATTCCGCATCTCGCTACACTTCGTTTCGCGGTGCGGAATTCAGAGTAGAGGTATTGGGTGGCATTAAGAGTACTCCTCACTACGTACAAAACGGAGTTCGCTTACGCTCGCACTCCACCTCTGAATTCTGTGTAGGAGGACGCGAGGAGCGTCCGACCCTCTGGAATCTTAAAACTAGTGTGAGCGCATGCGAACACCATTAAAGGCATTCGCTATCGCTCATACTTTTATTGCTCACGCTTCACGTTCGCATTGCTGCCGCCCGCACGGTACACTTTACTCTATTTGTCATCCCGTAGCGCACAAAGTGCGCGACACGGGATCTGCATTCTTCGCTCGTAACGTACTTTCTCGCTAATCACAGATCCCGCATCGCATTCGCTCGCGGGATGACAAAAGAAACGAATTCGCTCGCACTCCACCCCACTCAGAACCCCGCACTTGATGCGGGGTCTTAAACAGGAGAACGCGGATGAGCGTTCGACCCTATTGCGTAGCAATGCAATTAAATGCATTCGCGTTGCGAATACTTTATTTTAAGATTCCGCATCTCGCTCGTTTCACTCGCTGTGCGGAATTCAGAGTAGAAGTACTGCGTGACACGGGATCTGCATTCAAGAGCTGTAAGTTTATTCTCGCTACCACAGATTCCGCATCGCATTCGCTCTGCTCACACACGCTTCCAGCACCCGCATGCATTACCAAACCGCCCCACCC
>JAISFQ010000144.1 GCA_031263495.1 Candidatus Nutricula glyptotermitis | reverse complement strand
AACTTTCCCTACTCAGCGTTCTGCAGGGGTCGAATGCTCAATCGCATTGGGTCGCAGGGGGTCAAATGCTCAATCGCATTTTCCTTCACCTGCTCCTACACAGAATTCAGAGTGGGAGTGAGTGCGGGGTTCTGAGTACCTATTGATGATGCAGATCCCGTGTCGCGCTCACTTCGTTGGCGCTACGGGATGACAAGAATCGGAATTCGCTTGCGCTCATGCTTCTGTTGCGTTGCGTTTCACGCAACGCACTTAAATCGGAGTTCGCCCTATGGGCTCACACTTTTATAGCGCTAGCGTCAGCGTACACTTCGGCTATCGCCTCGTGCCCGCTGACTTGCGCATTGCTTGGATTTTTCAATATGAAAAATCCAAGCCTCTGCTGTGAAGTTACTTTTTTGTTTAAGAGTAACTCTGCAGCAGAGTGGCTTGGCTTGGCGTAGCCAAGCCAAGCCTTAGCGCAACTTTTCAAAAGAACGAGCGCAAGCGAAGGTGTTTTGAAAAGTTGCGGGGTAAAAGCGTGAGCATGAATATGCGAACTCCTTTGTGTACGTAACGAGCAGTACTCTTAATGCCGCGCAGTACTTCATTTCTGAAGTCCGCACCGCGAAACGAAGTGTAGCGTGATGCGGAATCTTAAGAATCGTATGAGCCGTTAGGCAAATGCATTTAATCGCATTGCTACGCAATACTTCGTTTTAAGATTCCAGAGGGTCGGACGCTCCTCGCGTTGGGTCGCAGGGGGTCAAATGCTCAATCGCATTTTCCTTCACCTGCTCCTACACAGAATTCTGAGGTGGAGTACTGCGGAATTCTGAGGTGGAGTGTGAGCGCACGCCAGTGCGCTACGGAATGACAAGAGAACAGGCAGTGTACACATAACCTACCGGCGGTCGGTATGTAAAACGCGTAGTAAACAATCGGCGTATTACTTACACAACGCGCACGTTATATATGCTACAATTAAACCATGGAAAAGTATACATTAAGTGATTTGCCATACGACTATTCGGCGCTAGAGCCGTATATCTCGGGCAAAATTATGGAGTTGCATCACGACAAGCATCACGCTGCGTATGTGACGGGTGCGAATCAGGCGCTTGAGCAGATTGCCGAAGCGAGTGAAAAAGGTCAGTTGGGGACGGTTAATTTGCTACAAAAGAACTTGGCATTCAACGTCGGCGGGCACAACAATCACACGGTTTTTTGGAACAATATGGCACCAGAATCCGAGCCACACGGCGAACTTTTGGAAGCGATTAAGGATCAATTCGGTTCGCTGGACAAGTTTAAGGCATATTTTACTGCGGTTGCGATTGGCGTGCAAGGTTCAGGCTGGGCGGTGCTCGCATGGGACTCGATAAATCGCAAACTTTTGCCTATTCAGATGTATGATCATCAGGGCAATTTACCGATTGGACAAGTGCCGATTCTGATGCTTGACCTGTGGGAACACGCATATTATCTCGACTATTTGAACGTCCGCGCAGATTACATCAAGGCGTGGTGGAATATCGTGAACTGGGTCGATATCAACGATAGATTTAAGGAAGCGCAAGGTAAATAATCATGGCGCATTCAGTTTCCGAGGCAGCAGAGCAGATTCTCGACAAGGAGTTTAAGGTTCTTGACAAGGGGTTTGTTCGATTAGTCGACTACATGGGCTCGGACGACCGTATCGTCCAATCAGCGCGAGTTTCATATGGTGATGGCACAAAAAGTTACCGTGCCGACGCTGCTCTGATTGACTATCTGCTCCGGAACAAGCACACATCGCCCTTTGAGCAGGTAATATTAACCTTTCACGTAAAACTGCCGATTTTCGTTGCACGACAATGGATTCGCCACAGAACGGCAAGGTTAAACGAGATTTCGGGCAGGTATTCAGTCATGAAGGACGATTTTTACGTCCCTGAACTGCAAGATATTTCCGTTCAAAGCACTGACAACAAGCAAGGCAGGGGAGATGCACTCGACACGCAGGACGCTGAAAATGTGCAAAACGCCATGTCAGAAGCGCAAAAAATCGCTTACGATTCGTATTTAGAACTGGTCGACAAAGACATCGCACGCGAATTAGCACGCATAAACCTTCCACTTTCGCTTTACACAGAGTGGTATTGGCAAATTGACCTGCACAACCTATTCCATTTCATCGAGTTACGCCTACATTCTCACGCACAAAAAGAAATCCGTGATTATGCCGAAGTCCTGCTCAATATCGCAAAAGCAGTCGCACCACTCGCCTCGGAATCTTTTGAACGTCACGTCCAAAACTCCGTCACATTCTCAAACGCCGAAATGCAAGAACTAAAGCGTCGCTTAGCAGGGGAATCCGCACCTGATGAGCAGGAACTTTCAGGCAAGGTGCTGGAGCGGTTTGAAGAGAAACTGCGGTAAACGCTACATGTTAGATTAAATCTGAATAAGGTAGTGATTTTATGTAGTCTTCCATGTATTGCCAGTCAGGGTTGCCTGATTTATCTGCTGGAAGAATGATTATGTTATTATCGGAATCTTCTTTTCTAAATTGCCTACCATAGCCATATTTGTACAGTTGTTTCTTTATTATTGTTGTGAGAAAAAGTGCAGTATACTTGTTAAGTGGTTGCGGTGCATTGTATACATAAATATTGTCATCGGCGGCGAACTTGAATGGTTGATAAAAAGCGTTGGAAAACATGTCGACCGTAATTCCAGGTGCAAACAATTCAGATTCATCATAATTTGCTATACCCTGCGCATATCCTTGATTGTATTGCCCAGCAGTAATGAGCGGTGTTTCACCAGTTATTCTATTTAAAACAGTTAATCTTTTTCCGTGCTGATATTTGAAAAGTCCATTTTTTCCAGTTAACGTAAATTCTTTCCAGTTAACAGTGTCGATTTTTTTATGTGCAACAGAAGGCTTTAGCAGTTTGAATTCTTTTTTGCCATTACCGTAGTAAGAATCCAAAGCAGTTAAAAGTTCAATCTCCGATAAGTTTTTATCCAGAATGTCTAATCCTCTCTTCGCTTCAAATACCATGTAATCTGTAATAGATTTGACGAAATCGTTGTCAGAAAGTGTTGAATAATCGGTTTTTGAGTGTGCGTAAATTATCCACTCGTCCTTCGGTTTTATCTTTGTCTTAACTAAAGTTATGTCATCGGGTTCAATCTTGCCATCTAGCGCATCAAGTAGTTGCTTTTCTATCTTTGCCCACTTACCATAGACATCTGTTCGCCCCTTATTCTTTGATAACACGAAACCATCATCGCGCAAATCATAAAATATTACCTCGTCAGCGGCGTAATTAAATGCTCGATTTGTTTCAAACACTGCAATCGCTGTATGCGCCATAGCATTCGGTTGAAACAGGTCTTTTGGCACGTTTATGACATACTTTAATGTGTGTTTTTCTAAAATACCATCGCGAACATTGTCGTCTTTGAAAAAAGTAGAGAGTGGAGCAATTATCACACCATAACGTGAACAGTTGTCGAGCATTTTTGTAAGAAATGTTATCTCTTTTGGCGTTGGATCGCTTGCATTCTCCTTACCTGAATATGGTGGATTGATAAAACCTACTGTCGGCTTAAACTTTTGCAAAATTCGTTCCGCTTCAGGTGAATTAATCGAATCGAGATTGTAAATTGCTGATTTTCCATCGCCCCGGAACAGCATACTTGAGATAGCGCAAATATACATAGTTGCGTTTAGTTCAAAACCTAGCAATTGGTTGGTTTTTATGTTTTTAATCACTTCGTTTTTGTCGGTTCGTGAACTTCCATTAATTTTGCTCATCAACTCGTTCATTCCAGCGATTAGAAACGCACCAGTTCCGCAACACAAATCGACGATTCTATCATTGTCCTTCAACGGAACCAGTTTGGTAAACAGAGTCGTAATATGTCTGGGTGTCAAAATAATGCCTTTTTTAACATTTGAAACTCCAGCGTATTTAAGAAACTCTTCATAAAATTTGCCTACTATATCATAGTTTGAGTTGGTTGCAAAATTACCAATAAATAGTGGAATCACTGCGGTTTCCAATTCCTCAAGAATTTGTTTCAGGATGTCTTGATTGCGCAATGTTTGATCGACATTCAAAAACGCAAGTTCTGCCTCAAGTGGGGTTAGTTTTTCTGATGGAATTCCTTCACCGGTCAAAACAGTTTTAACGGCGATTTTTAAAGCCGAAATAAGTTCGATAGGTGAAAGAGTTTTGTAATGCGCTGGAAAATTGTTTACAGTTTCTGGATTATTGCCTTTGTATAGCGCAATCATGCATGCAGATAGCAAAATGGGACGCTTTTGCGAATCGATAGAACGGAGTAAGTTGTTAATTAGTTTACTCAAAACTGCGATTTTTGCGACTGCATCTTCTTCGTCCAGCGACTTGAATAATGCTAAAAACTGGTATTCTGGCATGAAGTTCGTAACTTGCGGCAACTGTGTTATTTTATCATCTTTGGTACTTAATTGGAAACAAGCAAATTTATGCTTGTAATCCTCTGATAAATCACCACTTACTGCAATGCCAAGAATATGCCAATCGTCGAAAAACCCCTTATTTATGCCAAGATTTGAGTTAGCGAACCTTGAAAGATACCATTTTACTCCTGAAACTGCGCCGTTTTCTTTGTCATCAGCATCATGCATTTTGACTGCCGACTTCTCTTCGACCAAAATCAGCAGTTTCTCGTATTTATTGATATAAATCCTGTCGGGAACACCAACATTGCCACTTCCATTCTTGGACGCAGTTTTAAGCACGGCAACAATCTCTGGAACAGACTGAACTTTTGTTCCAGAACCGTCCCAATCTGCTACGCTATAGCCAAGGTCTTGCAATTTTTGCGAAACACTCGGTGTAACAGTTTTATCTTGCCGCACCATCTTTCCCTCCGTTTTCTGCGTCACTTCTATACTAATATTATACTATGAGAATATCAAAGTTTCAATAATAAAGCCCAAACCAAAATATGTTAACTTTAAGTAGAGAAGTTGCACTAACCGCCTAGGCGCGAGCCACAAAACCCACGCTAATAGCGAATCTTAAAACTTCTAACTACTTATCAATAAGCAACTAAAAACTCTTCTCCATTGAACCTTGCAGTTGTAAACTTAATTAAATCTTCATTGAACTTCGGAGTTTCGAGCACTAAACCGACGTGTGTTGCATCGGGGTATTTTTCGTACCACATCGTCTTACCAGCAGCCTTCTGCGTCTCAATCCATTTGTCTTGCATACTTGCAGGCACTAATGTGTCTGCTTCGCCTTGCGCAACGAATAGAGGCACATCGGCAGTCCAAACAGGTATGTTTTCCCTAACTCTTTCGCCAAACGCGCCAGTCAATGGGTCTTTTTTCCAAAGTGACTCTACTCCTTCGGGAAAGTCCGTGAACTCCTCGATTATGCATGTTTCAGCAGCAGCCTTTGCCCAGTCAGATGCTCCATCTGCGATATATTCCTCAAATGACACATCTGAATACAGTTTATCAAACGCCCAGATTGTGTATGCGGAAACGATTCTTCCTTCGCCTATAACGTCAAGACTTCCTAAAAGCCCAATTGAATCAGTTGCTGGCGCTTCACCAACCACACCGACCAAATCAACGTCAGGTGCATAAGTCGCCGCTTCGATTCCTGTCCAAATCGCCGTTCCGCCTCCTTGCGAATGCCCCCAAACGACTGTTTTGCCTGACAAACTAAGTTCGCTCATCTCTTTTGCTGCACGAACTGCGTCCAACATCGAATGCGCCTCGCCTACGCCTGCCAAATATGGGTTCGGCTCATCAGTACCCATGCCGTAATAATCCGTGCCTACTAGCACCCAGCCTTTATCATACACTTCTTGAGCAGGCACTCCGAACAGTTCATTGCCCAAAATCGTCGGCGCACAACGCCTTGCAACGCCTGAAGTTCCATGCGCCCAAGCGACGATGTCCTGCGGTTTCTCAGCGTTTTCTGCTTGTGCAATCACAAAACCGCTTGCCAAACCAATCTTTGATGCACTCGCGTCACCATCAGCAGGCGAAATTGTAGTCGTGTACAAAATCTTAAAACCACGCGCACCAGCAGGCAATGAGTCGCTTGTCCACGGTTCGGTTTTCAACAACTTACCTGGCGCAGTCGGCAATTCGCCATCATACTCGTAGAACGAATAGTCAGTCGTATCCGTAACTGCTGTATCATCAGATGTCGCGCCCGATTCGGTTCCTGAATTATTTGAGCAGCCTGAGAACGAAAACGCCATCAGTGCGATAACTGCTGCAAACGCGATGAACCTAAACACGCCTGCATTCCTTGACAATATGGTTACCATATTTCTCCTTTACTTACTGCAAGAGACTATGAACTCTCGCATATCCTACCTATCAAGCACGCAAATACGAATCGCATCAGAAGTTTTGGCATTTGGCACATTCTGCACACTTTATCACTTCGCAAGGCATTATATCTCATAACTCTATAAAACCTTACATTTTAATTCTAGCACAGATATTGACCAGAACTTAAATTTTCACAAAACGAAGTAACTTGGCGTCAAACAAGCTACTTCTCGCCCCGCTCCCACCTCGTCATCCCGCAAGCGAATGCGATGCGGGATCTGTGATTAGCGAGCAGTACTCTTAATGCCACGCAGTACTTCATTTCTGAATTCCGCACCGCAAAACGAAGTGTAGCGAGATGCGGAATCTTAAGAATCGTATGAGCCGTTAGGCGAATGCATTTAATGGCATTGCTACGCAATACTTCGTTTTAAGATTCCTGCCTCCGCAGGAATTCAGAGTGGGAGAGTGCGGAATTCTGAGGTGGAGTTGTGCGGAATTCAGAACAGCGGGCACTAGCGAGAAAAAACAGCGTTACCTTGTAACCTCTCGGATTTCCCTCAAATCTCGCTTAACCGCGTGTATTTTGTCGCGAATCTGGGCTGCGAGTTCGAATTGGAGTTCGTCGGCGGCGTCATGCATTTTTTTGTTGAGCACTGTGATGACTTTTAATGCGTTCTTTTCAAAGTCTTCGGGGCTGGAGTAATGCGTTTCGGAGTAACCGCGGTAATCGCCAGATAAAATTGCGTCTATTTCCTCTTGAAGTTGCTCGTTTGACTGGGCAGATTGCATAAGTTTTGCGCTTGATTTGCGCTTGCCTTTCTTTTTCGCGTCGTCGGAAAGCATCTTTGCAAAGTCTTCGTTTGTGAGCAAGTTTTCGGTATCCTTGTCCTCTTTTTCGAGCATGGAAGTGATGTCAGAAATGCGCTTTTTGATGGTAATCGGTGTAATGTTGTGCTCTTTGTTGTATGCTTCCTGTTTTGCGCGTCTGCGGTCAGTTTCTTTGATTGCCGCAGCCATTGAGTCGGTAATTTTGTCGGCATACATGATGACAGTGCCGTCCTGATTGCGCGCTGCCCTGCCGATTGTCTGAATAAGTGAGCGATATGAACGCAAAAAACCTTCCTTGTCGGCGTCCAAAATGGCGACCAGTGAAACTTCGGGCAAATCTAAGCCTTCGCGGAGCAGATTTATGCCCACGAGCACGTCAAACTTGCCTTCTCTTAGTTCGCGTAACAACTCGACGCGCCGTATTGTATGAACATCGGAGTGCAGGTATTCTACGCGAATGCCGTGGTCACGCAGATATTCTGTCAAATGTTCGGACATGCGTTTTGTGAGCGTGGTGACCAAAACTCTCTCGTTCTTTTTGACGCGCTTTTGTATCTCACTCATTAAATCGTCGACCTGATTTTCTATTCCGCGAACGTATATTTTCGGGTCTAAAAGCCCAGTTGGACGTATAATTTGCTCGACTACAGAGTAGGATTCTTCAAGTTCATATTTGCCTGGTGTTGCGGATAAATAGACGATTTGCCCGATGCGCTCCAAGAATTCATCGAACTTAAGCGGTCGGTTGTCAATCGCGCTTGGAAGCCTGAAACCGTAATTCACAAGCATAGATTTACGCGCAAAATCGCCACGGTACATCGCTGCCAACTGCGGAATTGTGATGTGTGATTCGTCGATAATGATTAAAAAGTCTTCTGGGAAAAAGTTGAGCAATGTGTTTGGCGCAGTTCCTGCTTCGCGAGCGTCCAAATGGCGTGAATAGTTTTCGATTCCCTTGCAAGTGCCTGTTTCTGCTAGAAATTCGAGGTCATAATTTGTGCGCATTTTCAAACGCTCGGCTTCTAGGAGTTTTCCCTCGTCATTCAACTCTTTTAAGCGTTCGTCAAGCTCTTCTTTGATGGAGGCAATCGCGCGTTTTATCGTATCGTCACCAGCGGCATAGTGCGTAGCAGGGAAAATGACTATGGAATCGCGGTCTGCAATCTTTTTCGCCGTAACTGGGTGAATCGCGCTGATTTTGTCAATTTCGTCGCCAAAAAACTCAATCTTCATGCTGATTTGCTCGTAAACTGCGATAAGTTCGATGGTGTCGCCTTTGACGCGAAACGTTCCGCGCGTGAAATCGTAATCATTTCGGACGTATTGTATGGCAATAAGTTTGCGAATCAGGTCGTCACGGTTCATTTTATCGCCTACACTGAGCCCAATCGCACCTTCCGCATAATCGCTCGGTGTGCCTAAACCGTAAATGCATGATACGGACGCGATGACTACGCAATCTGTGCGCGTGAGCAGGGAAGACGTCGCCAAATGCCTGAGACGGTCGATTTCGTCGTTGATCGCAGAGTCCTTTTCGATATACGTATCGGTTTCTGGGACATAGGCTTCGGGTTGGTAGTAGTCGTAATATGAGACAAAATACTCGATTGCGTTGTTTGGCATAAGTTCGCGAAATTCGCCTGTCAACTGGGCAGCGAGCGTTTTGTTCGGCTCGATGATGAGCGTCGGTTTTTGAACTTGCTCAATCAGCCACGCAGCAGTCGCGGATTTGCCAGTTCCTGTTCCGCCGAGTAAAATTACATCAGTTTCCCCAGCATTTATGCATTTTGCTAATTCCTGGATCGCTTCAATCTGATCCCCCGCAGGTTCAAATGGTGCTTCTACTATGAATGGTCTCTCTTGTTTTTGAATCTCCACAAGTTAAGTATATCAGAAATTCCGCATTTTATTTAACTTTATATACTTATGGGCGTATTCTAAGTTAACCTGGGTAGTGTTCTGGAATGTGTGAGGTTCAGAGTGGGAGTTGTGCTGGGTTCTGAGTGGGAGTGTGAGCGGGATTCTGAGTGGGAGTAGTGCTGGGTTCTGAGTGGGAGTTGTGCGGGATTTGAATGACACCAATGTGCATTTCCGTTTGCATTCACACCCTACGCCGTGTAACATTATTAATATGAACGTATTGGTAGGGCGCAAGAGGTAAGGTATGGCATACTATTTTGATGGGAAATCGCGGACGTTTGCCGAATATTTGTTGATTCCGGGCTTTACGCCAAAGAGCGTGACGGCGGATAAAGTCGATTTAAGAACGCCGATTACAAGGCATAAAGTAGGCACGCAGGCGGAATATGAGTTGCAGATTCCGTTCATGTCTGCGATCATGCAATCTGTGACTGATGACAAATTGGCGCATGAACTGGGCAAACTGGGTGGACTTGGGTTCATATTTGCAGCGCAGAGTGTCGAAAAACAGACGAAAATGGTGCGCGATTTGTATGCGAAGTTTAAAGGTACAGAAAACGAAAAGTTTATCGGAGCAGGAATTAATACACACGACTATAAAGAACGCGTGACAGCACTTGTGGACGCAGGAGCACGTGTTTTGTGCATCGATTCGTCCGAAGGTTTTACAGAATGGCAGTCGAAGTGCTTGAATTGGGTGCACGAAAATTACGGTAGTGATATAAAAATTGGCGCAGGAAACGTCGTCGATGCTGATGGCTTTAACTATTTGGCGGATTGTGGCGCAGATTTCGTGAAAGTTGGAATCGGTGGAGGATCGATTTGCATTACGCGCGAAGCGAAGGGCATTGGGCGCGGTCAGGCGAGTGCGATTATCGATGTTGCCGCTGCTCGTGACGCATATGCTACGAAAACTGGCGAATATGTGCCGATTTGCTCGGATGGCGGAATTGCGCGCGATTATCACATCACACTTGCACTTGCGATGGGCGCTGACATGGTCATGATGGGCAAATACTTTGCTGCGTTTGACGAAAGTCCGACCGCCGCCGTGACGCTTGATGGCAGGACTTATAAGCAATATTGGGGCGAAGGCTCTGCTCGTGCGCAAAATTGGGAGCGCTACAATCAGGGCGAATTTGCACGTTTGAAGTTCGAAGAAGGCGTCGATTCGCTGATTTTGTCCAACGGAAAATTGGCAGATGGCGTCAATCAGACACTGTCCAAGATCAAATCGGCTTTCGTTAATTGTGGCGCGTTAAACTTACAAGAACTTCGTGACAAGGCAAAACTTACTGTAATTTCTGGTCAGTCGATCGTCGAAGGCGGTGCGCATGATGTCAAAACAGTTTAGGCACTTCGTGCCAGTTAATAATTAATAGTTAATAATTAATAATTTTCTTACACGAAGCGTATGTAGTAAAGGAGGTAAAGTGGCGAAAAGTGAGAGTGTTTGGGTGATTGACTTTGGCGGTCAATATAACCAACTGATTCCGCGCAGGGTTCGCGAGGCGGGCGTGTATGCCGAACTGGTCGCATGGCATAAATTGGGCGAGCGATTGAAAGTTGAGCAGCCGATTGCGATGATTCTGACTGGCAGTCCTGAAAGTGTGTACGCTGAAAATGCACCTAAATTGCCTGCTGAAGCGTTCGATTTGAGCATTCCGATACTTGGCATTTGCTATGGCGCACAACTTTTGGCGCATCAACTCGGTGGCAAAGTAGAACTTGCAGATATTGCAGAGTTTGGCACAATTGACCTCACGATTTTGGATAGTGCACATAGTAAATTATTCAAAGGCATTGACACTGAAACTGCATGTTTTATGACGCACAACGACTCCATTACACGCCTACCAGCAGGCTATACAGTGACTTCGCGAACGGAAAACTGCCCTGTCGCGTCGTTTGAGAATGCAGAAGCGGGCATTTATGGCGTGCAATTTCATCCAGAAGTGCATCATAATGCGTTCGGTGGCGAGATGTTTCGCAACTTTTTGTATGAGATAGTGGGCGCGCGCGAAAATTGGTCGATGCATGATTTTTGTGCAAAGGCAATCAGTGAGATTCGCGCAAAAGTAGGCGATAAAAAGGTACTTTGTGCGCTTTCGGGTGGCGTGGATTCTAGTGTTGCGGCGGTTTTAACATCAAAAGCAATTGGCGAAAACTTGTATTGCGTGTTCGTTGACCATGGGTTACTGCGCAAAAACGAGGGCGATGAGGTCATGAATGGTTATTTGGCGTCGTTCAATCTGAATGTGCGTCGCGTAAATGCTGAGACTAGGTTTTTAAGTCGTTTAGCAGGCGTTACTGACCCTGAAACTAAGCGCAAAATCATCGGCGAAGAGTTTATCAACGTTTTCGATGAGGAAGTGCGTGCTTTGAAAGACGAGGTAGGCGAGATAGATTACCT
>JAISFQ010000141.1 GCA_031263495.1 Candidatus Nutricula glyptotermitis | reverse complement strand
AACATCATGTAACATGTACATATAGGTCTCCTTTTTATGGTTAGTACGTTATTTACTATATTACAGGAGACCTATATTTTTATTCAAATTATAAATACACAGAAATTGGGACGCTACCCATAACATTTGATAGTCATACAAGTTTGAGTGGAACGTACCGTTATTTCGCACACCACCAAGATTACAAAAGGTTTACGTTATTTAAATGACAAAGTACTACCCACTTATGCACAACTTTCATTTACAACTAGACAAACAACCGCAAAGTGTGCGATAATTAATAGTGTGAAAAACGCAAACGATATTTTACTAGGTTTGGACGAGCAACAACGACAGGTTGCGGAAGCGTTGTTAGGTCCTGTTTGCATACTCGCAGGCGCAGGAACAGGCAAAACGCGCGCGATGATGCACAGAATAGCCTACGGCGTGCAAACGAACACTTATGCTGCGGAAAACGTCTTGGCGATTACGTTTACAGCGAAGGCAGCAGGCGAAATGCGTATGAGATTACGTGCGCTTGGCGTCGATGGTGTGAACGCGAAAACTTTCCATGCGGAAGCGTTTAGCGAACTCAGGCAGTTTTGGAAGCGCATTTCTAAGGCACCGACACCGTCGATAGTAGGCGAAAAAATGGAAATCGTGCGCGAAGTGTTGAAAGTCATGGGTACTGATCCGACTACGCAGTTGACAGAAGATATTGCGTCGGAAATTGAGTGGACTAAAGTTTCGCTAATTGCGCCTGAGGATTACCCAAAGATTGCAAAAACGCGTGAACTTGCGCGCAAATTCGATGCTGAACGCTTTGTCAATGTTATCAATGCGTACGAAAAAGTGAAGGCGAAATCGAACCTCATAGACTTCGAGGATTGCCTGCTCATCATGGCATATTTGATTGGCGAGAACAAAGATGTTGCGCGTGAAGTTAGGGCTAAGTATAAGTATTTTGTGGTCGACGAATATCAGGACGTTTCGCCACTCCAACAGTTCATGCTCAATCAGTGGTTGGGTGGCAGAAAGGACATTTGCGTGGTCGGTGATCCATCGCAGACGATTTACTCATTCACAGGCGCGACTCCGCATTTTCTCATCAACTTTAAGGACGAATACGACGACACTAAGGTCATAAAACTTTACAAAGATTACCGTTCAACACCGCAAATAGTGATGCTCGCAAACCGCACACTTGCCAAGCGCGACCTCGTAGAATTCGACCAATTGCACCTAATCTCGAACAAAGAACGTGGCAACCGAATTGTGCTGAAACATTATGAAACAGACGTGGAAGAAGCGGAAAAAATAGTCGAAGACATCGAAAAACTACTCGCAAGCAAGACAAACGGCATAGACAAAAAAGACATCGCTATTCTCTACCGCCAAAACTCACAGCGCACGATGTTTAAGCGCGAACTTGATGCGCATGGAATCGAAACGCAAATATTCCCTTCAACTGCGTATTTTTCCGAAGACACAGTAAAAAAGATGATTAATCGAGTGAAATATGCGTCAATTGCTGAACCTGAAGATTCCGATTTTACCGCGGTTATCGAAAAGTTGGTGCAAGATGAGAAAATCGACAATGAAAACGCAGAAAAGCCTGATAAACGCGCCAATATTCTACTCGACGCATTCCTCACAATCAAGGACGACTTCCTGAAACAATATTCAGAAACAGACACTGCAACTTCCGTTAAAGTGCCAGTAAAAGGACTCGAAACGAACAAAAAACTTCGCGATTTTCTCGCTTACATAAAAGAACGCACTCAAAACCAAGCAGAACCAACTTTGGACGCCGTCACTCTTGCAACACTGCATGCATCAAAAGGACTTGAATGGAAAATGGTCTATTTAGTCGGCGTTTATGACGGAATGTTGCCGATTCGCCGTGCACAAACAGAAGCAAACATCGAGGAAGAGCGTCGTTTATTCTACGTCGGCATCACTCGCGCAGCCGAACGTTTGCAAATTTCCTACGCGAACTCACATTTGGGCAATGCGCGAGATAGAAGGAATCGGTCACGGTTTTTGGATGGGATTTATTGATAACCTTTGTTGAACGGAATCTGCTTTCAAGAACTGTAAGTCCTTTTTTGGTGATGCAGATCCCGCATCGCTTCGCTTGCGGGATGACAAGCGTGGATGCTTTTCTGCTGTTACGTAAGAATCGGAGTTCGCTTACGCTCACACTCTTACTCCGCAACTTTTCAAAACAACTTCGCTTACGCTCATACTCCACCTCAGAACCCCGCACTCCGATGCGGGGCCTTGAAATAAAGTATTGCGTAGCAATGCGACTAAATTGCATTCGCCTAACGGCTCACACTCTATTTTAAGATTCCGCATCACGCTACACTTCGTTTCGCGTTGCGGAATTCAGAGTAGAAGTACTGCGCGGTATTAAGGGGTACTGCTCGTTACGCATGAATCGGAGTTCGCTTACGCTCACGCTCTTACTCCGCAACTTTTCAAAACAACTTCGCTGCGCTCGTTGTTTTGAAAAGTTGCGCTAAGGCTTGGCTTGGCGTAGCCAAGCCAAGCCACTCTTAAGCAATGTAACTCTTAAACAAAAAGTTACTTCACAGCAGAGGCTTGGATTTTTCATACTGAAAAATCCAAGCA
>JAISFQ010000139.1 GCA_031263495.1 Candidatus Nutricula glyptotermitis | reverse complement strand
CTCATTCGCATTCTCCTTTCAAGATTCCAGAGGGTCGGACGCTCCTCGCGTTGGGTCGCAGGGGGTCAAATGCTCAATCGCATTTTCCTTCACCTGCTCCTACACAGAATTCAGAGTGGGGGCGTGGTGGAGTGCACGGAATTCGGAGTGGTGAAGCATTAGCGAAACTGCACCTAAATGTAACATTTTCACTGATCTTTAACAAACTTGTTGCATGCGGTTGCGACTTGTGGTAAACTATAATTGTGAAACTAGAAGAAGTTTTGGCATTTGACACAGAAACTACTGGTGTAAATATTGCATTTGCTCGAATAGTCACGGCATCTTTGGTGCGAGCACTGATTAATGCCGATTTGGATGACGAACAAAATGTGAAGATAAAAAATTGGCTGATAAACCCTGGCGTGCACATTCCAGAGCAGTCGATAGCAATTCATAAAATAACAAATGAACTTGCACAAGAGAAGGGCACAGATCCAGTGGTTGCGCTGGATTCGCTGTCGAAAGACATAGTGGCTATCGCTAAACGTGGTATACCGCTGGTGATTTTCAACGCTCCGTATGATTATCCCCTGCTCGAAAATGAGTTGCTCAGGCATTCCTTGCCGACTTTGAGAGAGCAATTGGATGGACTTCCATTCATTTTGGATCCACTGACGCTTGACAGAATTTTGGTGCCGCGGCGCGAAGGCAGGCGCACATTGGAGCGCTTAAGTGAAATTTACGCAGTAACTAACAGTGGTGAACTGCACTCCGCGGATGTTGACAGTCTGATGACGATTAAAGTGTTGCGAGAAGTTTGGCAGCAACACCCAGAATTGTGGAATTATACACCAGATGAGTTGATGCAGTTCCAAGCGGATGGCTATACGGAATGGTCAACTAGGATTAATGACCACTGGCAATCAATAAATTCGGACAAACACCTGCCCTTGCACTGGCTATAGCGTCTACTTTTTAATCGAGCCACCAACGCTTGAAAGTATGTTTGTGTCGAATGAGTACGTGATGTCATTGGACTTTTGAGCGCGGTTCAGCGCGAGATTAATGATTCTGTCAAGCAGTTCGGAGTAATTAATGCCGATAGGTTCGAAAAGATAATAAGAAAGCGAGCCTGGAATTGTGTTAAATTCATTAATAACTGGTTCGTTGGTGTCAGTTTTTATGATGAAATCGAGGCGTGCAACACCATTTAACCCCAAGTATCTGAACGCTTTGACTGCAGTGTCGCGAATATAGTCTCTTAATTCAGGTG
The DNA here is from genome assembly GCA_031263495.1 of Candidatus Nutricula glyptotermitis. Classification (GTDB taxonomy): domain Bacteria; phylum Actinomycetota; class Actinomycetes; order Actinomycetales; family Bifidobacteriaceae; genus Nutricula; species Nutricula glyptotermitis. The sequence continues at coordinate 15,951 of JAISFQ010000139.1, read as the reverse complement.
TTATATCAGCAGGAACTTTACGCTGTAAACTCGCCATACCAGTTTTTGGTGCGACATAAACTGCGCCCTCAATTTTCTCACTTGCCGCTTTGTTCTCTGCGTTATTGCTGCTAGAAGGCATTTTTTGAGAACTATTACCTTTTGCGTTACCCATGTATTTATCCGAATAACTTAAGATTTTGTCTACTGCAATTGGTTCTTCACATTCAGACGCAATCGCTTCATCCGCATCTCCTAGCACAGCGCAATTAATCTCTCGCAATGGACTAATCGCCTGCTCAACGATGATTTTTTTAGAAAACGAAAACGCCTCGCTGAGTGCCTTATATAACGTCTCTGCGCTCTCTGCCTTCGAAATTCCAATGCTAGACCCTAAATTTACAGGCTTAACTATTACAGGATAGCCAAATGTATCTTCAATCGATTCTTTGACAGCCTTCGCATCTGCGTAATCATTAATATCAAACAAAAGCGCATCTAACACAGGAAAACCTGCCTGCTTAAGCAACACTTTTGATATAAACTTATCCATGCAGATTGCCGCAGAAAGCACATCGGGTCCTGCATACGCCAAATTCATTGACTGTAAAAATCCCTGCAAAACACCATCTTCGACGTTTGTTCCATGAACCACAGGTAGCACGACATCAATCACTCTCTCCCGTGTGTAGCACCAGTTAGTTGGTAAAAAACGCGCAAAATCTGGCACAAGATAAGTTTTGTCACCAAAAACTTCAAATTTAACACGTTTCAGCTCACGCATCAAGTTCGGCAAATTCTTATAGTTTTCGATATCGAACAGTTTGTCGCCACTATAAAAAGCGTTACTTTTCGTCATGTAAACAGGCATTATGTTATACTTCGTAGCGTCCAGATTTTGCATCGCCTGCACTGCCGAAATTATCGAAACTTCGTGCTCAACGCTCTTTCCGCCGAATATCACAACCAAGTTAATTAGCATTTCCCCTCGTAATCTACTTTATAATTATAGCAGGTTTATTCGGTTTGGGTACAGAGTACTTTTTGTTACAGCTAGCGTTTCAATTATGGGCGTCAAGCAAACAGGCCATTAAAGCTCTTGCAAATCAAACTTCCAACAAAAAACAACGCCCCTGATTGGGAATTCATGACAAACTTTATCCAAACCTTGCCATTCAGTTCGCAGATATAAGCACATTGTTCGCAAAAATGCACTTTACATACTCGCATTAATGCACTTACCCAATTCACAATTATGCACTTTACATACTCGCAAAAATGCAGTTTAAACCTTGCATTAATGCACTCTACATACTCGCAAAAATGCACTTAAATAATCCGCAATTATGCACTCTACATACTAGCATTAATGCAAAACGCGGTTAAACATGCACCCCATACTCATCTTTCAGCACTTCTTTGAGTTTCGCCAAGTTGTTTTCGCCGCGCAGTTCAAACTTGAACGATTTCAAGCCTGTGCGCTCGGATGCGGCGCAATTTGCGGCGTTGTCGTCGACGAACAATGTGCGTTCGGGCGGATTTAGGTTGAAGCGGTCGATTGCGTGCCTGAACAGGCGTAAGTCTGGTTTGACGATGCCGATGTCAGCGGACAGAACGTATGCGTCCAGTTCTTGGATTGCGCGCGCTATGCCTTTTGCGATGAAAAACCGCTCAGAGTTCCAGTTGGAAAGCCCATAAGCGCGAAGTCCTGCTTTTTTGAGTGCGATTACGAACTCGCGAGTTTCTGGAACTTCGTTAGAATCAAGCGTCGTGATTTCCATTTCGTAAAAGTAGCGAATCATCTCAATCCACTCAGGCGAATAGCGTTCAAAATAGTCAAGCGTATTGGCAAGTGGAATGCCCAAATCGTTGCGGTCATTGCATTCCCAAAACGGCGACTTCGTGAAAAAGTCATCAACTTCCTGCTCAGAATACTGTGAGCCTTTGAAAGCGTCGCGCGGTTGCCAGTCTATAAAAACGCCACCGAAATCAAAAAGTATAGAATCTAGTTTGGCGGTCATTAGTTACCGACTCGTATGCGAATATAGTCCGTGACCTCGCCATTTACTTCTTCTACGAACTTCTGAACGCTTTTCTTTGGGTCAATCGCAAGTGGTTGATCCAAAAGCACGGTTTCCTTATAAAAGCCCTGCAAACGCCCTTGAACGATGTTCGGAATAATCTTATCAGGCTTACCTTCAGCGCGTGCAGTTTCTTCCGCAACGCGTGTTTCATCGTCAAGCACATCTTGTGGAACCTGCTCACGGCTCAAAAACTTCGGCGAATATGCCGCGATATGCTGTGCGATAGTCTTTGCGATGCTTTTTGCGTTATCATCAGTCGCGACCAATGCTGCAATCGCAGGTGGCAAGTCCTTTTGTGTGCGATGTAAATACACAGTCACCGCCTTACCTTCAATGCGCTTTACCCTGCTCAGGACTATTTTCTCGCCCATCGACGCTGCCGCAAGTGCGATAGAATCTTGAACCGTGCCGTCCTCGGTCTTTGCTTCAAGCGCCTTTTCTGCGCTGTCAACATCCGCCGCGACCACCGCTTTCAAAATCTTATCCGCAAGTGCAATAAAACGCTCAGACTTTGCAACAAAATCGGTCTCCGAGTTCAACTCGACCACGTAACCGACCTGTTTGTCCGCACTCTCAACAATCTCTGCCGCAACCAAACCTTCGGACGCATCGCGGTCTTCCCTTTTGGCGATGCCTTTCAAGCCTTTTATGCGAATAATCTCGATTGCCTTCTTTATATCGCCCTCCGCTTCAGTCAGCGCTTTTTTTATATCAAGCATGCCTGCGCCTGTCTTTTCGCGCAACAACTTGATGTCATTCAGTGTATAATCTGCCATATCACTCCCTTTAACTAATTAATAATGAAAAAATTAATAATTAATAATTAGACCTAGAGTTCGCTAACGCTCACGAATTGTTTTAAGATTCCTGATCGAGTCAGGAATTCAGAGAGAGGTAATGCACAATCAAGACATCACCGTACTCTGAATTCCGCACGTAGATGCGGAATCTTAATTAAATTATGAACGGAGTGAATTCCATTTACAATTATTAATTATTAACTATTAACTATTAACTATTAATTCTCCTTAACTGCTTCTTTCAAGCCTTTCTCAATCGCCGCACTGTCCAAAGTTTCTTTGTCATCCTTTTCCTCGGACTTTCTGACGTGCGACTGGAACACTTCTTGACCTTCTTTGACCGCGTCCGCAATAATGCTAGTCAACAATTCAACGCTCATCGTGGAATCATCGTTACCTGCAATCGGAATATCGACCATGTCAGGGTCACAATTCGTATCCAAAATCGCTGCAACTGGAATGCCAAGTTTGTGCGCTTCGTCAACAGCCAACTTCTCCTTGTTAGTGTCGACAATCCATAGCACAGCAGGCGTTCTCGTCATTGATCTAACACCGCCGAGAGAGAGTTCAAGTTTATTTTTCTCACGCCTGAGCAGTAAAAGTTCCTTCTTAGTATGCCCTGTGTTCTGTGGGTTATCGTAATCGATTTCCTCAAGTTCCGCCAATCTGCCAAGTCTCGATGAAATCGTCTTGTAGTTCGTTAACAATCCGCCAATCCATCTTTCGTTAACATATGGCATGCCGACTTTCTCCGCGTTTTGCGAAATGACATTGCGCGCTTGCGTTTTTGTGCCTACAAACAGCACGATTCCGCCATTCGCGACAATCTTTTTAATCTTCGCGTGCGCTTCGTTGACCATGTCAATAGTCTGCGTTACATCGATGATGTACGTGTCGCCTTTCTTTTCGAAGATATACTTCTTCATCTTCGGATTCCAGCGACTGGTCTGATGCCCAAAATGCACTCCTGCATCTAGCATCTGTTTCAGTGTTACTTCCATTCTTTCCTTCCGGTTACTTGGGATTTTCTCCCCCTAGCAGCACTTTTGCCTGTCACCAAACGTTCTCACTTGGACCGAACAGGCACTTTCGCTTGCGCTATGTGCTACGCGTAGTCACACAAAACTTTTTGCATAATTTTGCGTGCATTAATAATAGTACTACACTTTCGGTACAAATGTCAAATGTACTTCGCTGAAAACAGAACTTTTTCATGAAGTTATATTATTCGCTCGGGGTTGAGGTCAGGTTGGGGAGGTTGGTTTTGGTTGTTGGGTTTGTTTTTTTGGTTTAGCAGACGTTATAGGTATTCGCTTTCGCTCATACTCCCACTCAGAACCCCGCACTCCGATGCGGGGTCTTAAATGAAGTATTGCGTAGCAATGCGATTAAAAGGAGTTCGCTACGCTCACGGGGTCAAACGAGGTCAAATGGGGTCAAATGCTCATTCGCATTTTCCTGCGCTGGGTCAAATGCTCAATCGCTGGGTCAAATGCTCAATCGCATTTTCCTCCTCCGTTCACGTTCTCCTTTCAAGATTCCGCATCTCGCTACACTTCGTTTCGCAGTGCTAAATTCTGAGTAGAAGTACTGCGCGGCATTAAAGGTACTCCTCTGTCGCTTCTCAAATGTTACAGTTTTTATAGACAATGCTTCATCAACTAGTCGATTACGTGGTATAGTTTAACATGAGGGAAAGGTGCGAAAATGAAAGCGTTGGTTGCGATGAGTGGCGGTGTGGATTCGTCTGTTTCTGCGTTACTTGCAAAACAGGCAGGTTACGATGTTACAGGCGTTCACATGGCACTTTTGCGTGGAAATGACAGAGTTTCTGGTGGTGGCTGTTGCACTGTTGAGGACATGCAGGACGCAAGGCAAGTTTCTGCGCTCATCGACATTCCATTTTACGTTTGGGACTTTTCAAAAGAGTTTCAAAGCGCAGTTGTAGCGGACTTTTTGCGTGAATACAAGGCAGGCAGGACGCCGAATCCGTGTATTCGTTGTAACGAGTTTGTAAAGTTCAACTTTTTGAAAGATAAGGCTAGCGAACTGGGATTTGACGCGATAATTACAGGACATTATGCACGGAATGTTTACAATGAGCATACACAAACTTACGAACTGCATCGCGCAAAAAACATAGCAAAAGATCAGTCATACGTGCTCGCTGTGATGGGGCAAAAAAGTTTGGAGCACTCTATTTTCCCGCTTGGCGAGATTAAAACCAAGGACGAAGTGCGACATATTGCGCTTGAAAATGGCTTGCCTGTGTCCAAAAAAGCGGAATCATATGATGTTTGCTTTATCGAACGTGGCAAAACAAAGGAATACTTGATTGACAATCTTGGTGCACGCGATGGCTATGTTTTAAGCACTTCAGGGCAGATTATCGGCACACACAAAGGCGCATATTTATACACAATCGGTCAGCGTAAAGGCTTGGACTTGAAAAATCCGCTCGGTAATGGCGTTCCGCTGTATGTAGTCGGCAAAAATATTGAACGTAACGAAATCACAGTCGGCACTAAGAATGACTTAAATGTCACAGAAATCCATTGCGACCAGGCAATTTGGTATGACAATATTGACTTAACTCTGCCTCTTTACGCCCAACTTCGCGCACACGGCGAGCCACAAGCAGTTACAATTACGCGCAACGAAAGTGCACCAAACGAGTTTACATGTGTTACAAAAGATGCGTCTTTTGTCGGCGTTGCTACGGGGCAGTCACTTGTGCTTTATTCAGGTGATAGAGTTGTGGGTTGTGGAACGATTGCCTAAAGATGCGTTATTTTCGCTAAACTTCACACGATTCGGGCATCAGCATCACCTTCAACAAACCGCAGTGCTTTTTTGTCTTTTACTATATGGTCCAACTTTTTGAACACTCTGCCATGCATACACACGTATATGCCACCTGTTTTCAGGACACTTAATGCTCCGATTGCGAAACCTAGATTGAATCCTGCATCTGAATTTGCCTCTTCTAAAGGCGTCATGCTGCCAGTTAGTAGAATGCGTTTTACATTTGCGACCATGTTTTGTTGCAAGTATTGTGCCGTTTCAATCATTGTATAAGTGCCGTGTGGAATTAAAATGTTACATTCAGGTGCCGTTTTTATAGCATAGAGAAGTTTTTCCCTGTCCTTTTCTGTAATTTGCCTACTGTCTTTTTCCACTACACTCTCAATTCTGTATCGGAAATGCGGTTTAATACTTGTTTTGAAGTACTCATCGATTATGTATCGATCTTTATCATTCGCATCTGGGTCATTTATGTTGTAACCTTCAATTGCTCCACCCATTTTGAGAATTAGTATTACCTTCTCGTTCATCCTTCCTCCTTGTTTCAACAATTAGCGCATGACGAAGCCTATCTGCGCTCACTCTGCAATTACCCCATTTTACACCCAACTCTATGTTTTTTAACATACATAATAGTTTACCACACTTACAACCCAGATGCAATAGCCATGTTAATTAGCAGTAAAAAGGGCGATTCTAGGTGCACTTTACCTTTTGTCGCTAGGTAGCGCACGGAATGTTTTTTGTTTGGCATCTAGGTAGCGCGTGAAACGCGCGACACGGGATCTGGCTTCTTTGCACGTAACGTACTTTCTCGCTAATCACAGATCCCGCATCGCATTCGCTTGCTAGATGACAAGTGGGAGTACTTGCGGGATGACAAGGTAGAAGTGGTTCATTCACCTAGGGATGGCAAAGTACTTCTCTTTAATCTCGTATTCAACTCCCGCTTCATCAAATCTTTGCTTCATAATTGCGATTGCTTCGGGATTTTTGTCAATACATATGAAACTGCGTCCTAATTCTGCTGCGACAATGCCAGTCGTTCCTGATCCTGCGAAAAAGTCAAGCACCAAATCACCTTTTTCGCTACTTGCGTTTATGATTCTGCGCAGAATTGCAACTGGTTTTTGCGTCGGATAGCCAGTTTTTTCTTTGCCAGTCGGTGAGACGATTGTGTGCCACCAAACATCTGTCGGCAATTTTCCGCGTTTTGCCTTTTCTGCGGTCACTAAACTTGGTGCCATGTATGGCTCGCGGTCGACTTTGGATGAGTTAAAGTAATATTTGTTAATATCTTTTACGTACACTAAGATATTGTCGTGTTTTGCAGGCCATTTCTGCTTTGATTTTGCACCATAATCGTATGCCCAAATGATTTCGTTCAGGAAGTTTTCGCGTCCAAATATTGCATCTGCTACGACTTTTGCATAATGCACTTCACGATAATCAAGGTGTAAATACAGCGTACCATCATCAGTGAGCAGGCGTTTTGCTTCTTTTAAGCGAGGTATCAAAAAGTCTATAAAGTCATCGAAAGAATCTGGATATGAGTATTTTGCGATTTCCGTTTTCTCATACATTTCATCTAAATAGCCTTTGTGCGTGCCATTTTTGGACTTTTTCATCTTATTTATCGCTCTTGACTGCACTTTTCCTGTGTTAAACGGTGGATCAATATAAATAAGCGTTACTGACTTTGATTCTATGCCCGCCAGCAGCTCTAAATTGTCGCCGAAAAGTAACTGATTTGTATCCACAATGTTAATTATAGTGGACAACAGTATGCATGTCAAATTAGTTACAAAAACGCCGAATTGTAAAGTTCTGCACTTGTGCCAAAAACGTGCTAAAATTGGTACTGGTACTAGTTGCGTATGCGCGAAAAACGTGTGCAAGTAGTACGTTCCCTATGGTGGTGTCATTTTTGTAACTGGTGGACAGAAACTACGCAAGAGTAGGGGTGGTGTATATTGAAAATTGGTTTTTATAGGAGGAAAGTATGAAAACCCAAATTAATGATATGCGGTCGTCAAAAGACCGTGTCGTGCTGAAAAAGCGCGGAATTGTAGTGCGAAGCATGATGGCTTTCGTGTTGGTGTTTTCGCTGTTTGCATTGCCTGCGTGCAGTGGACCTGCGAAGACTGGTAGCAGTAAGCCGAGTCAGACAGTCACTGTTGATGACGCTGTGCATCAGACTGACACTGTCGCGTTCATCAAAATGCTCGATGCGAACGCTGATTTGAAGGCGATGTTTGAGAAAGCGATTGCGAAAGGTAAGGAAATCAATCCTGACAGAAGCACAAACCCTGCTCAGAACCTCGAGGAATATTACAGTTTCCTTGACTGGGCGACTATGTGCATGCCGTGGAATATTGTGTATAACGAGCAGTATCCTACGCTTCTTGATTCGATTGACCAGAGTCTGAACTATTTCTATTTCATTCTCGATATACCGCTCAAGGAATTGGAAGGTAAGGATTTGTATTACAACTCGCTTGAATATGAACCGCGCGTTAGTGAGTGGATGGTCAGTTATACCAAAAACTGGGGTAAATTCCTGAGCACTAAGGAATCGTGGACGGATCAATATTATTGGCATGCGTACGCGAACAAAGAGTTCGGTTTGCAGGAAGGTTGGTATGAGCCTAAGGAAAACTGGAAGTCGTTTAACGATTTCTTTGCTCGCAAACTGAAAGATCCTAGCGTTCGCCCGATTGCAAAGGCGAATGATGCGTCGGTCATTGTTTCTCCTGCAGATGCCGTTCCAGCAGGTGTTTGGTCGGTTGATAAGGATTCAAACATAGTGGGTGGCGATCAACAGCAGAATGGTCGCGATTCGTTTGTCACGATTAAGTCAAAGAACTTCAATTCTGTTCCGCAACTTTTGAAAGGCAGTTCGCACGCAAAAGATTTTGCAGGTGGCACGTTGACGCACACTTTCTTAAACGTGCAAGATTATCATCGCTATCACTTCCCAGTTTCAGGTAAAGTCGTCGAGATGAACATCATTCCAGCGGCTGTAAATATCGGCGGTTTGACTGCTTGGGATCCAGTCGCCAAGAAATATCCGCTTTACAGTGAAGAGCCTACATGGGAGTCGATTGAGACGCGTTCATACGTGATCGTCGACACCGAAGAGTATGGTTTAGTCGCTGTATTACCTACTGGCATGTCGCAAATTTCGTCAGTGAACTTCGTTGACGGCTTGAAAGTCGGCGATACTGTCAAAAAGGGCGATGAACTCGGCTACTTCCTGTTCGGCGGATCTGATATCGTCATGGTGTTCCAGCAGAACGTGAAGTTCGACCTGACTGTCAAAAAAGATGGCAGTGGTTGGGAACACGTGCTCATGGGTCAAGAATATGGCAAACTCACGAAAAAATAAGTGAGAGTTCCTATTTGGGAATAGTTAAATTGGACCGCTTCGAGTAGTGTTGGGGCGGTCCTTTTTTAATGAGTAGTTAATAATGAGTAATGAGTAATTAGTAAGGAGTAATGAATAAGGAGTAATGAATAAGGAGTAATGAATAAGGAGTAATGAATAAGGAGTAATTGCAGTTAATAGTTAATAGTTGGGGGAAAGCAGGGTCGAATGCTCGCTAGCATTCTCCTCCCACTCTCTCCAAACCTCGCATTCTGCGAGTTTTGAAGACACCCCTTCCCTTAAAACCCTAATTATTCGGATGCTTTGATATTTGTCAAACTTAATCGAGAATAAATTTGACTATCGCAACCCAACTTAAACGCGCGTTAGGCTTAATGCTTAAGTAAAACGCTTCTATGTTTCGCTTAATCTGCTTTTGGACTAGGGTCAATCGTACAACTACCAACTCGTGGATCATTTAAAGAAACACCATTAGGGAAGTAGACAGGCTCTTTAGGCACTCCAAAATCATAAGCAGGGATATCAATATATGAATCATCACCATTTTGAATTTCTTCATAAGGGACTTCCGCTCTGTTGCCATAGTCGTCAGTAATAATGGCTGTGCCATGGTCTGTCATTTCAAAATGTTGACTTACACTATTCTTCTCTCTGTAATACTTATATTCTTCAAGCGTAAGGTCATCAGGAACTATTTTGCGCCTAATTAAGCATTGCAATCTAAGCTCATCATCTTCAACTTTCGTAGGGTTAGTTGTTACCATCTTATATAGTTGCTGTACGTTCTCAGGTGAGTTCTTTTGACACTCATACGCATCTTTTCCACTGCCACTAGCAATATCCACTGCATAATACTTATCCATATTGTAACTTATATCATGCTCTCTCAAGCATGCCGTATAAATCGTAGCAAGCTCTTTCATTTCGGTCTCTGTAATCTTGTCATCTGCTAAAATCTCAAGTTGCATATCGTTCGCCATTTCACGCGCTTCGGCAAACTCTTCTGCGTAGAGATTTGCTCTTGTGCTCGTATCTGCACTATTAGAACACGCACTAAAAATGCATGTTAGCGTTAATATCAGTACAAGTGCAAAACTTTTTCGCATGTTGGTTGCCCCTATTAGTCACAGGTTGGAGAACTTGCGTTGGTCAACCTGTGCCCATATGTCTTCCTGGTGTATTGTTCTTGAGACAGTACCGATATAGAAGTACCAGAAGATTTGAAAAGTCCGCATTTTGGATATACCCGTGCATTGGTAGCAGAACTTGTATAATATGTCTGCCTTGCAGTAGCTTTCCAAGCACCTGAACAATTAATACCGATGGCACGTATTTCCCAAGCATCAATAATAATCACCTCTCCAGAACAAGTGCTACTCCAATTAGCACCACTCGCAGAGTCTCCAACTCCTCCTACCAAAACCGAAGCGACGAGCGCAAATGCCATGAGCGCTCCAGCCAACTTCTTTTTTAATGTAATCATACTTTCTCCTTTCGATTACTTCCATCTTTTATTATGATATACCTAATTCCCCCACATCCAAGAACAACGCACTTCCACATGCATTACTCCTAAATTAACTTATCATACTAATAATACTACACTCTTTCAAAATGTATGTCAAGCGATTTTCAAATGTTAACGTGAATTGTTACGAAAATCGGAGTTCGCGAGTTTACCTCGCACAGTCGTCTTTGACGGCTGGTCTGCCCCGTACTTGATACGGGAATACGGAACCTCACGCATCGTTTTAAGATTCCAGAAGGTCGGATGCTCCTCGCGTTGGGTCGCAGGGGGTCAAATGCTCAATCGCATTTTCCTTCACCTGGGGTCAAACGCTCAATCGCGTTTTCCTACACAGAATTCGGAGCATGGTACACTTTACTCTCTGAATTCCGCACCGCGAAACGAAGTGTAGCGTGATGCGGAATCCTAAAACTAGTATGAGCCGTTAGGCGAATGCATTTAATGGTGTTCGCTTGCGCTCACACTTTTAATTAAGATTCCGCATCAAGTGCGGAATTCTGAGTGGGAGTATGAGCGCAAAGCGCGAACTCCACCCTTTGTCATCTGGCAAGCGAATGCGATGCGGGATCTGCATTGCCAAGAATGTACATTACGTACTAAGAAGTCAGATCCCGTGTCGCGCACTGGCGTGCGCTACCTAGATGACAAACAAAAAACGTTTCATGCGCTACGGAATGACAAGAAAGATTGCTGCTAGTCGCTGTTATCACACAATGCTCCCGCTTTCGCAGACCTCGTAACCACTCCATTAACACCGATAATCAAGTGAACTTCCCTGCTCACAGTGACATCTGCGATGCCCGCAGTGATAGTGCAATCGGTAACTTCAAAGAACTCTGCTTCGGCAATTTCGCGTGCAACATCACAAGCAGGTATGCCATTACGGAACTTTTCAGCAGCAGCAATTGCACTAGAATCGGCAACTGTCTGCGCGTTTTTCTTTTGCGTCTCGACATAAACCACGCTAGACAGCACAACGAGTGCAAAAACAAGCGCACTCACAAGCATCGACGCGAGCACAGTTCCACTGCCTTTTTCGTGCACTTAACCTCCGCTTCCAGCCAAATTGCCTAAATATGCAGTTGCTGTGCCTGAAACTGTCGCTGGCAGTAAGTTTAAAGGTCCTGGCAAGAACCCAGTGCTAACTTTCACGCGCAAAACTTCGCCATCAGGAATCAGCTCGACACTTGCGTTTTGCCCCAAATCATCAGTCGCAAGCATGTCAAACTCGCTTACATTCTCGCCAACTGCAACGCCTTCGCTGGACATAATCGCCACTTTCCTAGCAATCACACTCGCAGTATCAATGCATTTCAGGCGCGTAGTCCCAGCAGAAATAAACGTCACAATAATCGATAACAGCACAACGACGATAGGTAATGCAAGCGCAAACTCCGCAGTCACAGAACCTTTTTGCCTATCAGACTCTGCCTTATCTGCGTAAACAGTATTAACTTCATTACCTGCACTCACTATACTTACACTACTTGCGCCAAATTTATCAAGTATTTCGGTTGCGATATCCTGCATAAACTCCGCCCTATTCACCATCTGTTTTGAATGCACTCGTAATCACCTCCATCAGCGCATTACGCACCTCGTCACTTTTCAGAATCACAATCAGCAACCCTGCAAGTCCAGCCGCAGCAACAGTCACAACTGCATATTCGACAGTCGCTAAACCGCGCTCGGCATCATTAACTGCACGATTTCGCAACGCATAACTTAGCGAGTGCGCAGTAACCATGCCCTTAATCATAAATTCGTTCGCCTTTTTGAACATTTCACCTCCTTATTTTTCAATTACAGTATTAATTCTATTGCAGTTTACTGTCGGCTAAGCACGCATCTGAAAATTCGTGCATAAGTGAGGGTTGCATCGAGGAAATTTTTACACTATACTGATTAACGTACGGTAAAATATGTTTAAGGAGAAGTTATGGCTAAAAAAGTGGCTGTATTAGTAATGAACCCTGTTAATGGGGCTGGATTGTTCCAGTATTTGGAGGCGTTTTTTGAGAATAAAGTTCCATTTAAGACGTTTGCAGTGTCTGAAACGACGAGCGTGAAAACGAATTCAGGAGTTGAGTTCGCAACCGACGATGTAGTGGCGAATCTAAAAGGACACGAGGATGATTTTGACGCCTTAGTGTTCGCGTGTGGCGACGCTGTGCCTGCATTTGGGCAGAATGCGGACAAGCAGTTTAATCAGGATATGTTAGCAGTTATTGGTGCATTTGAGGCAAAGGACAAACTGCTTATTGGGCATTGTGCAGCGGCGATGATGTTTGATAATGTCGGAGTGGGCAAAGGTGCGCGAGTTGCATTGCATCCGTTTATCAAAGACGCAGTGAAAAATGTAATCGGAACGGACGAAAAGGCAGTCGTTGACGACAATTTGTTCACAGCACAGACAGAAGATGCGATTTATACACTGTTACCGCAGTTGATTGAAGCACTTAAAGAGTAAAGATGGGCGTAGCGGGCAAGCATAACATACCGGCGGTCGGTTTGTAAACTTACATCTCCACAACTCCTAGCCCATCGCGTCCCTTCGCCAAGGCAATAATTCCCATCGCAACAACCATCACAAACAGTGCGTACCTCAAATATGGCAGAATGGTCGCAGCAGGAGTTGGAGTGGCGGTTAAGTTGACAGAATCGACGAAAGCGGCAGGTTGCATGAGTGCGGTTTGGTGCAAAATGTCACCGTTGGGCAGGGCAAGCGCAGAAGTGCCGACTGTCGATATTTGCAAAACTGCGCGCCCACTCGCGATTGCAGCGATTTTGGACGCTTGAAGTTGCTGTGCGGATTCGTCGGATGTGCCAAAAGATATGTTATTTGTAGGCAAAACTATGAATTCTGCGTCGGAATTGGCGAGTTCTGCGATGTATTCGTCATAAAATATCTCGAAGCAAATTAATGCACCAATTTTCGCTTCACGCACACTATTTTCCGCGTTTCCCGCCGAACTATTACCAGTTTGCGCAGGTTTATTGCGCGATTGAGCAGGCACTTTGAAAATGCCGACGTCGTTTGAAGGCGAAGGCAACATATCGGTCTTAATGCGGTCGATTTGGTCGGACAAACTGCGCCAAATCTCGCGGTCAGGAACATATTCGCCAAACGGAACAGGGTGTCGTTTCGCATACCACTGCATATTGCCGATTACGCCACCCGAATCCGCAGTCCAGAGTAACATTTTGTTGTAACGCTTCGTGATGCCGTCCTGTCCAAGAAAGTCATTAATGCCAATCATAATCGGGGCATTTTGCTCGTCTACAAGCGCATTCAACTGGTCGCGGATGTCTTTATAATACTTCGGATCATAATCAAGCGAGTTTTCGGGCAAAAATATTATGTCAAGGTTATTTACATCTGTGTGGTGCTGTAAATACTGCTGTTTTGCCTGTTGTAACTGATTTTTTGTGACGTTTACGTGGTTTATGAACGTGTCGTCGATTTTGTTGTCCTTTTTCAACGCTTCTTCGTCGATATTACCTTGCACTGCGCCGAAAGTAAACGTGTCAGTAGATGTAAAATATGCTTCGCCAACAGGCAAAAACAGCCCACCAACCGAAACAATAGCCATTACAATCAAAAGTCCAAAAACTCGAAACGCGCCATGCGAAACAGTCGCGCCGTCCCACTTAGTTTCGCCTACTACATCATAACGCACAGCACCTTTGCCGAACCCAGTAGCAACTGCATGTAGTGCAACAAAAACCATGCACGCCACGAACACAACAGCGAACGAAATGAGCGGTGCGCCACCCAAAAACGCCAAGTTCTCGAAACTTTTAGGCACTTGGAGCAACCCAATTCGAGCGATCGGAAAACCGCCGTATGGAATAATTGACCGAAGTTCCTCCACCGCGACAAAAACGGTAGCGAATATGAGCGCAGACTGAATATTTACGCGCCGTTTCAGAACGCGCACGGTAATAAATGTATACAAAATGCCTGTTAGCGCGATAGATAATGCTTCAAGTGACGACAACACAATCCACGCAGGCGCATTCGACGCAACATTCGCGAAGTATAAGTAACGCAGAAAATATGCAAGTCCAAAAATGAGCGAGATTAGCGCCGACAGCCACAGTTTACGAACCGCGCTGAGCAGGGCAAACAGCACAATAATGCATGCAAAAACTATGCAAGATTCGATTGTAACGCCCAAAATATCCATACTTACCTCACGAACTATGCGCCCCTTCGCCTAGTGCTGTGCCTTAAACTCCCTACTTCGCCACAACGTTAAGCAGTTTCAAGTTTGCCTATATTAACGCCGTTCTTTGCAAAAAGTTCGGACAACGAAACTCCTGTCGATGGGTCACTTTTGTATTCGTCAACAGCCATTCTTACTTCTGCATACTCTGCGTCGCTGATATAGTCATCAGCCAAATCTGTAATGTTTTCAATCTGTTGCAATATGCTTTCAATCGCAATAAGTTTCTGTTCGGGCATGTCATCAATCATCGCACGCACTCTTTCTTTAGTAGTCATGTTATACCTCCTTACATACCTTTGTATATCTGCGTTTCTTGATACTATCACTTCCACGCTTAATATTCTACCACATTCTCCACTTGCACTGCAAATTAAAACACGAACCTACTGCTCACGCGCTCTGCCCTAACTCTCTGAATTCCGCGCACCCACCTAGTCGTCATTCTTACGTCTCCACCGCTAATCTCCTACTTCGCCAGCACTAAATCATCAACCCTACTGCGCAAACTGTCAGTTTTGGCTTGAACTTCGACTTGCAAATCGTCAACTTCAGCGCGAAGTTTCTCAAGCCTGATTCGGCGAAGCGTATTATCAGCCCCTTCCCTAATGCCTGCTTCAATCTCAGGTGGAACTGGTCGCATTTCGCTGATGTCATAGGTCGTGTTAGTCATTTCCTCATCAAGCGCATCCCAATCAGTCGTTTCAATCATCTCTTTACTGTTCATAACTACTCCTCAAAACTTTGAATACTTCTTTCTGCATTTCATGCAATGGAACACGATAAGGTCACCATTGTCAGAATACTTATAGATTATCTCAACTGGCACATTGTTTATCAGACCTATACGTAAGCGTTTGCCTGATGGAAAAACCGTACCATCAAGCGAATACTTAACCGCTGCGACAATATCTTCCGCACGAAACTCACGTTTCAGAGCAGATGGCAAAACTGTAACTTCGTGTTCCATTTAAATTCTACCACACTCTCCACTTGCACTGCAACTCTCGTTACCGGTAGGGTAGCGTCCCAATTTCTGTGTATTTATAATTTGAATAAAAATATAGGTCTCCTGTAATATAGTAAATAACGTACTAACCATAAAAAGGAGACCTATATGTACATGTTACATGATGTT
>JAISFQ010000117.1 GCA_031263495.1 Candidatus Nutricula glyptotermitis | reverse complement strand
AGTCTGTATTTCTCGTCCAACTCATAAGTAAAGAAGTCCTTTGCCAAAATAGTTCCGTGTATGATGTCTTTATTGTGCATGTATGGCGATGTGATTATTTTGTCGTCGACTTTGTAGGTGTCATTGAATAGGGGAGTTTCGGTAAAACGTATGACGCATTGTTCATGAAAGTCTGCATGTCGCGAAGTTACTATTTCCAACAGTTTGAAGTAGTTGTTAATTATTGCCTTATTTTCGTTTTCACTACCAAAGATTAACCTGTAACTGTCTGTAAAAGGCGGACAGCACAGAATGCGCAGTTTACAGCCCCTGTCCAATGCATTTGCTATGTTAGGAAGCAGTTCGGCGGTCAATATCAATCTGTAACCGCTAATCCAAATCTCTTGCGTCGCGCTGTCAATTCGTTCAGCCAGTACGTCTTGCTTGTTGAAATAAAGGTTATGGATTCCGAAAGAGTACAAATTGTCAATGAACTCGCTGTTCTCGAAATCTTTGTATTTGGTGTAGAACTCAAAAGCGATTATGCATATTGATGCTAGTAGCGATGTGAATAAACCTAGGAATATTTCCTTTGCCACTGTTCCGTCTTGTGCAATGTAAAACCCAAACACTGATGCCAGAAACAGTAACGTAAATACGAACATCACATATACCGTATTCGCCAATCTCCTTGCTTTAACTTTTTGCCAAAATCCCATCTTTTTCGTTTCGTTCATTTCGTCTCCTTTCCATAATAGACAGTATCTATTCCCTTTCCCCTGTCATCGGCTATTCTGTGAACTTCTGCATAGCCCCTTTTGAGTAGCAATTTGATATGCGAATCGTTCTTTGACCATGTGCGCGTATACAAGTTTCCCCTTTTGTTTAACTGCTCAAACGCTTGATACATGGTTTGCGCTATGCGTTTTCTGCGATAGTCCTTGTCAACTATGACAGTGGTTAAATATGCATTTTCGGGTTTAAAGAGATTGGGAAATTGGTTTGTGTCCTTTATGTAACTCAAGACTCCGACTATTTTATCATTGTGCAGGAACAATATGTTTTCTTGGCTTGCGACAGCGCACACATATGCGTCGCCAGTGTTTTCAAGGTTTTCGATTAGATTCGATTGCGTTGTTGAATTCCGCGAAAATAGCGGTGGCACAAACTCATCTTGGCTGTCCGCAATTATCTCTCTTAGCAGTTCCACTAGCATTTCTCTACCGTCGAACTTATTTGACAACTGCGTGAAATCAGCATTGCTTGGAATGTGGCATAGAACATATCTGTTGGGCTCACTATTTGCCTGCGCAGGTGCTGCAGGGGTAAGTGTGGGAGAATCAGTAGCGGGCATCACAGAAACTCCTTTAACGAGTGAACGGTTAACCCATTTCTGCCAGTTGTAGTTTTGGCATGATACATTGAACTTATGACCGCCTCCTCGACCGCTTCAACTGTCGCTTCAAATGCGTCGTCAAGGTAGGCTTCGCTAAGGGTTTTAACTTCCGCAACAAGGGGGGGGGGGGGGGGCATTTTTTATTTTATTGGCTGTCGAAAATGCAACTGCGATATCGCCACTTCCGTGCCCAATATATGAGCCGACTTTTCCCAATGCCGCTACTGGACGCTTAGCAATTCGTTTCAGTTGGCGATCTGTGAGTGGAATGTCAGTGGCGATAATTATAATCACAGAACCTTTATCGCCTTTTGGTGTTTCGTCGCCGTAGTCAGAGTAAATATTGCTCGGAATTTGCTCGCCTACTGCCTTTCCGCCAACTACTAGATTTCCCGCTTTGCCGAAATTGGTCATGACGAGAACGCCGATTGTGTATTTTTTGCCATCAATTGGAAGGGTTCTTGATGCAGAACCGATTCCGCCTTTAAGTCCCATGCAAATCATTCCAGTACCACTACCAACAGCACCTTCTTCAAAAGTGCCGCTCTCATTCTTTTCTGCGTTTTCAATAGCCTGCATAACATGCTCTTCCTTAACGTGCAGACCGCGAATGTCGTTTAGGCGACCATCATTACATTCCATAACTATTGGGTTAGACGTATCAGCAGTGAGCGCAATATCTGCATTTTTACGAAGCATGTATTTTACTAATGCGGTTGTCGCAGTTCCGACGCTTAAAGTGTTGGTCATTATGATTGGAGTTTCTATCGTTCCAAGCGTATCAAGCTGTATCAAGCCGACGCTTTTGCCGAAGCCGTTTATAACATCTGAGCCTGCGTATAGTTTGTTGTGGAACGTGTCGCCAGAATGTGGCAATATCGCAGTAACGCCAGTTTGCACATCAGAATCGTTGCAGACTGTAACATGCCCAACACAAACATCAGGCACGTCAGTAATCTGATTCTTCTGACCCTTCTCATATCTAGCACGCAGATACAATTCGCAATTCTTTGGCAGTCCCATATCTTTACCCTTCAGATCTTATGCAAACGCTTCCGTATTAACACAACTCTTAAATAATAGTTTACACTGTTTCGGTGCGGGATGCAAGGGGCGGGGGGGGGGGGGTAAAAGATTGTGTGGACGTACTGAATGCACGCCCACCACACTAATCTTCCAACTTGCTTATACCTTACGATATTTCAGACTTTAAAGTTTCTATTTCACTTTCATTCAATAAACTACCGCACACTTCAATGAACTTAGGGATGTATTCATACTTGCAGTCGCTATCGTTAGTAATCTGATTCTTATGAAAGTGTTCATCTTTGTTCGTGATGATTTTCTCATAGAACAATTCAACTTGTTCCTTAGTTAATTTATCAAGATAAGGTAATATAAGCTTAAAATTTGCTTTTGCGTTGTTAAAACTGTATGAATTGCCTAAGCGCTCTATAAGAAGCTCAACCCATCTATCTCTACTGTAAGTAAGTGTTTTAGGTGCTACATCTTCAAAAGAAAACTCTGCGGGGTTTATTCTACCTGCTTGAAAACCAAAGAGAAATCCCGATGGCACAGTTCCATCAATTGATAAAGGCACAACATCCCTACCTTCAGTTTTCTCAAGAAACGCAACTACTCCAGATTCTTGCATACAAAAAGGTGACTTCACATAATTCTTGCTTAATAAGCAGAAAAATACTGATGAACTCTTCAAGCTCTCCAATATCACATCGTTCCATTTGGCAGACGTCTCTATATCTTCGGCAGACAGAAACACTTCTACACCAAATTCTACCAACATCTCTTTTAGTTTTGTTGCAACTTCTTTATCTGTTGTTTGATAACTTATAAACACCTGCAACTTTTCATTGTCCTTTTCCATAATAATCTCCTTTCGTTACTCCGTGATGGTAACGGTCTTGTATTGCCGACTTCCATATTCTGGTGCATCTTCCTCACTTCGCACGCTGTAAGACAATTTCCCATTCTCATACATTACATCGGTAACGGTGGAATCGTCCTTAATGCTACATGATACAACAAAAGAGGTAAAATTGTTTTTTAGAGAGTCCCGTACAAGGTTGAATGTATGGTTGTCTATATCGTCTCTATAAAATTTAGCAACAATGAAATACTCCATACCGTATTCTTCAAAACTGCAATCTGCGTTTGCTGAAAAATTATCTTTTCCACGGTATGTTCTTTTTACGATACCATCGCCTATACAGAAGTTCGAACCGTCTGCACATTCATATTTGCCATAACTGAACTTTCTGCCTATATTGTCAAGCCTTTTAGTGAAAGCATCAGTAAAAGCGTACTCAAATTCGGAAAACTCACCTTTATAAGGCATAATTGCATCAGTGCCTTTGAAATCAACATCAATATAGTACATGAAATCAACATTTGTATTTTTGAAATCTATGCTATTATAGTCCAAATTAGAAGGACTGTCGTCAATTTCGCCCATATAATTTTCACGGTACTCTCTATAATAGTAGCTTTCAGTAATGTCAAGCACATCTTTACCCCCGCCCGAAAACGTAAAGAGTTCGGGAGAATAGCAAGAAGTGTCACTTTTCTCACAAATAGAAAATTCTCTGAATAGTGCTGGCTTTTCCAATGCCCATCCTGCTTCGCCCGTCTTTACAAAACTTATTTCGTGCTCGTTCTGACGCCCATATTTATCTGGGAATTTAGTCTGCAAAGTCGCGTTTGCATTATTTTTTTCGCTCCCGAGAATTTCAAGTTCTGGAATCTCAAAGTTCGCGAAGTTTAGTACGTTGTCAACGGTAATGTCGCCTGTGTCCTGCACCAGCGACAATGCTTTCGCATAATCGTTCCTATTCAAGGCTTCAATATATGCGTTCAATGCCGCTTCAGGTGTGTCGTACTTTTTTGAACCTTGAAGCCCAACAATTCCAGCAATCACTAGAGTTATAGCAATAGCCACAATTGCAATAGTTTTAACATTTGACTTCTTTTTTGTAGACTGCACCGTAATTTCGCCTTCGGTAACCTCATCGTCATCCGCAACTTTCTTTTCCGTTTCTTCCGTCATGCCACACCGCCTTTGCACACAAAAGCATACTGTAAATCAGTAGCATTAAAACTAAACAGAACCATAAACGCATTAAGCGTTACATATAATAACTTATTACAGTTATTCTTTAACTCCCACAATAAGGGGGGGGGGGGGGGGGAAGCATGCGTTGCATGCAATGAACCGCTCGCGTTGCTCGCTGAATTAATAATTAATAATGAATAATTATCATTCGCGTTCGCTCCGCTCACGCTTTTAGTCGTCGCA
>JAISFQ010000150.1 GCA_031263495.1 Candidatus Nutricula glyptotermitis | reverse complement strand
TGCCATATCTCCACCTAAGCCACGTAAGTGGTGTGGTGGAGGTAATGGTGCTGATGCCTAGAACAAGCAAAAAATATTTTCACACCTGTAGTCTTAAGAAATGTGTTTTCAGCGAAGTAAATTTGCATTGACGCCCAAACCCGTGTAAACTTTTAACTGTGATTGACATTATAGCAGTAGATTTGGATGGAACGCTTTTATCAAGCGATTCGCACACGATCTCACAAAAAAACCGCGATGCATTGAGCAAAGCGCATAAAGATGGCACTATAATCGCCGTTGCAACAGGCAGACCGTTACAATTTTGCGAACACATAATCGACGACTTGGCGCACATTGATTATCTTATTGCGTCAGGCGGTGCGGCAGTTTATGAAGTAAAAAACTCAGGGTTTGACATCGGTTACGCAAAAGAACGCGCAAGTTTTACTAGAATTGACGATGGAAGTGCAGATTTCGACACAGAATTGCCTACAAAAGTGTATGATATAGTGAATAAGTATCCGATTCTGATCGACGTTCATGCAAACGATACGGAGTATATTCAGCGCGACGAAGTTGGAAAGCATGTTGCGACGCGCGAAAAGATTATTGCCAATTTGTTCGAAAAACTTACAGTAGTTGATGATTTGCGTGACATTTTAACGAGTTCAGGTGTGCAAAAGTTCATTTTTCACGAAGTATCAGTTGATGACTACGAAACCGTTCTTCGCCAACTCAAAGAACTTGGCGGACTTATGATTACGAGTTCGTACGGCGGGTTGATTGAAGTTACGACTGAGCGTGCGACTAAAAGCAATGCACTCAGGTTTTTGGCGCAAAAAACTGGCAGTGACATGGCAAAAGTGATGGCAGTAGGCGATTCTGATAACGATATTGACATGATTGAAGCGGCGGGAATTGGGTTCGCTACTGAAAACGCGATTGATGAAGTGAAAGATGTGGCGCAATTTACAGTCACTACGAACGACAATTCAGCAGTTGCAGAAGCAATTAAGATTGCGAAAGGTATATTATGACAAGCAAGATTGAGAAGGAAATCGAAGCAGTAAATGCACTAGATTTTGACGACAAAGTGCAGCCAGGCGACGATTTTTTTGGTTACGTAAGTGGCAAATGGTTGGACGCTAATGAGATTCCGAGCGACAAATCGAGCATCGGCAGTTTCATCGTGTTGGACGACAAATCGCAGATTGATGTGCGCGAAATTATCGAAGACAGCACTTATCAGAACGAAAAGTTTAAGCGACTTTACGATTCGTATATGGACACAGAAACGCTTGAAAATGCAGGTTCAGCACCAATTAAGCCTGACATTGCAAAGATTTTCGGTGCTACAAACGCCGATGAACTCGCAAAAGTCGCTGGAGAACTCAGCGTATATGCTGGAACCGAGATTTTCGATTGTGGTGTGTTTCCAGACGAAAAGAATCCTGCCATAAACGTTGCGCACGTTGAGCAGGGCGGACTTGGTTTGCCTGACGAATCTTATTACCACAAGGACGAGTACAAAGAGCACCGCGAGCGTTATGTTAAGTATCTTGAGCAGTTAATTTTACTATTAAACACGCACAACATCACGCTTTTAGACCCCGACGAAACTTATACCGACGCAAAACAAGAGTCAACCGAGCAGAACTTTAAGGCACGCAGAGTTGCAGAGCAGATTTTCAAGTTTGAGACCGAGATTTCCAAGTTCCACCGCGATAATGTCGCTTTGCGTGACGTAGAGAAGCAATATAACCCATATACTTACGACGAATTAGTCAAGTTAGCAGGCGATTTTCCGTTCAAAACTTCGATTAAGGCATTCGGTGCGACGCCTGAAACTTTTGCAAAAACGATAGTTGGCGAGCCTGAATTTGTCGAAGCACTTGCCGATTTGTGGTTAAAAACGCCACTTAGTGTGCTTAAAAACTATCTCGCAGTGCATTATGTAAGTTCGGTTGCAGGCTCACTTTCGGCAGAGTTTTTCGACGTCAACTTCGATTTCTTTTCGCGCTTTTTGTCGGGCATAAAAGAACCGCGAGAACGTTGGAAGCGTGGTGTTTCGCTTGTAAACGGTTCACTCGGCGAAGATATTGGCAAGATTTATGTGCAACGGCATTTCTCTCCTGACACTAAACACGCAGTTGAGACGCTAGTTCAGAACTTGCAGGACGCATATAGGGAGTCGATTACGAACTTAGCATGGCTGACCGATGAGACCAAAAAGCAGGCGTTAAAGAAACTTGATAAGATGACTGTGAAAATCGGTTACCCTGACAAGTGGCGCGATTATTCCGCACTCGAAGTTTCGCCAAATGACCTGTTCCAGAACATGATTAACGTCGGAAAGTTTGAAACGAAACGCGCAATCGACAAGGCAGGCAAGGAAGTTGACCGCACAGAGTGGTATATGAATCCGCACATGGTAAACGCATATTTTGAGCCGACTGCGAATGAAATTGTGTTCCCAGCAGCGATTTTGCGCTCGCCATTTTTTGACCTACACGCGTCCGTTGCAAAGAACTTCGGCGGAATCGGCACTGTCATAGGTCACGAAATCGGTCACTGTTTCGATGATCAAGGCGCGATGTTTAACGAGTTCGGAATGCTTACGAATTGGTGGACTGACGATGATTTTAAGAACTTTAAAGCACTCACGGCAAAGTTGGTTGACCAATATAACTCCTACTCACCGCGCAATTTAGACGACAGTAAGCACGTGATCGGCGAACTTACACTAGGCGAAAACATCGGCGATTTGGGCGGTGTGCAGATTGCGTTGAAGGCGATGTTAAACGTGGTCAAACCTAGTAGTGAAGCAGAAAAAACAGAAGTTTTGCGCGAGTTCTTTACGCAATATGCCTTGTCAGAGCGCATTAAACGCACAAAGGAACTGACGGAATTGTTGCTCGGAATGGATCCGCATTCGCCGAGCGAGTTCAGAGTAAATGGCGTTTTGCGCAATGTTAACGCATTTTATGAAGCATTTGGTGTCGAAAAAGGGCAGAAACTTTGGCTCGACGAGAACGAAAGGATTACAATATGGTAAAATCACTAGATGATAAGTTTAAGGAACTAAAACCGCAGTTAGAAGCGAGTTTTGACGATTACGTGGAAGAGTTGAAGCACATTGTCACGATTCAAAGCATCTCAGTCGACCCTACAAAAGGCGCGGAAATGATAGAATCTGCCGAAAATGTGAAGCGGTTGCTTGTAGATGCTGGGGTTGACGAGATAAAAGTCGTTACAGCAGAGTTAGCGGACGGCAAAAAAGGTGCGCCTGCCGTAATTGCAAAAAAATACGCTCGCGTGAACAAAGACACTGCGCCGACTGTACTTTTATACGCTCATCACGATGTTCAGCCTGCTCGTGGACCTGAATATTGGCACACTTCGCCGTTTGAGCCCGTAATCAAAAATGGCAGATTGGTCGGACGTGGAAGCGCAGATGATGGGGCTGGTGTGATTACAATTTATGGCGTTTTGAAGTTACTTGGCGACGATTTGCCTGTAAACGTCAATGTTTTCATCGAAGGCGAGGAGGAAAGTGCATCTCCTAGCATGGACTACATTATGACCGCTTACAAGGACGATTTGGACGCAGATGTCCTGTTCCTAGCCGATTCTGGCAACTGGGATTATGGCATACCTGCGATTACACAAACTTTGCGCGGGGCACTCCGTATAGACATAAAACTCGAAGTTATCAAGCAACCTGTGCATTCTGGCGAGTTTTCAGGTCCGATTTTAGACCCACTTACGCAGTTGTGCAGAATAATTGCGACATTTCACGACGAAAACGGCGACTTACAGATTAACGGTTTGAAATCTGAAGCAAAACCTGAAATCGATGACAGCGAAACTACTTTTAAGCATGAAATTGGGCTGTTAAATGGCGGAAAATTGGCAGGCACAAGCAGTATATCGCACAGACTTTGGGGCAAACCAACGTTCACGCTAATCGGCATCGACGCGACCGACGTCGCACACGCATCAAACACGATAACCAACCAAGTCAGAGCGGCTTTATCATTCCGTCTCGCACCTAGCGAAAACCCGAGTGACGCAGTTCAGGCAATCAAAAAGCACATTTTGGCTAACAATGAGTACGGCGCAAAAATTACGTTCGAATCCGCCGACGAAACCGGTTTTGGCTTCACTGCCGATTTGGAATCTGACCGCGCAAAAGCAGTCATCGCAGGCATTCGTAAGGCTTGGGGCGAGGACGTGGTCGCCGCTGGAATGGGTGGCTCGATTCCGTTCGCAAAAATGTACGAAACCGCATACCCGAACGCATTAGTCCTAGTCACAGGCGTAGAATCTCCAGACTCATACGCGCATGGCGACAACGAATCCGCAGATTTGAACGATTTGCGCAAGATTATCTTGGGGCATACGTTGGCGGTGTATAATTTGGGAGCGTAGGAGATTGCCGAATCACGCTGGATAATGACGAGAGACAGGAGTTCGCTTCGCTCACGCATTTATTAAGATTCCGCATCACGCTCGTTACACTCACGGTGCGGAATTCTGAGGTGAAGTGTAAGCGATAGCGAACTCCCTTAATCGCATTGCTACGCTATTCACCTTTGAATGCATCAAGGTAATCGCGTACTGAGCGATTGAGTTCAGCACTAAAAACCGAATCATACTTGCGCTTGTGGGTTGCCCGCACGAACTCTTCAAACTCCTGACCGCGCTTTGCGAACATTTCGCGGTGCTCATCGGCAGTCAATCTGCGGTACTTATCTTTCTGCACAAGAAAATCAGGCTCGAAACGCTTTGGTTTAGTGCGCGTGAGTTGACTTTTTTTGGGATAACCGAGCACGAGCATCGCGATTGGGAACACATATTCGTCCAAATTCAGCAGTTCCATTACCTGCTCACGCTGTTCCATGATGTCGCCGATGTAACACGAACCCAGCGAATACGCATGTGCTGCAACCACTGCGTTCTGCGCAGCAATCAGCGCATCACTAACTGCAAGCATCAACTCGCCCTGACCTGGCTTTCTAGGCTCGCAACCTGCATATGTGTAACCGTCAAACCAACGCCTATAATCCGCCAAGAACACCAACACCCACGGCGATTTTGCGATGAACGCCTGATTGTCGCAAGTCTTCGCGAGCGCGTCTTTTGTGCGTTGGTCGTCAATCTCCAAAATGGTGTACAGCGAAAGGTTTCCAGCAGTTGGCGCAGCAATTGCGCACTCCAACACCGATTTCCGCACATCTTCAGGCACTGGCTTATCGGTAAACATTCTGACCGATTTCCGTTCCAAAAGTTCTGTTATGGTGGTCATTTTATCACTTTCCTTTCTTATAGGTCTACATAAGATATTGTACACTGGATTGGGGTGTGGGTGCAAGTGACTGTTGGTTGTAACTTCTACACTTTCGCGTACGCGTTCTGCTCAGCGTAAAAATAGGGCGCAAAGTGCTAGGAGTGTGAACGAAGTCGTATTAAAATACGTCGAGAGAGCAACGACAACGCAATTTGCCCATATTTTTAGGAACTTTTACGAATTTAATATAAATGTAAGAAATTTTAATTTCTTTCCATATTATTAAAATATTCGTAAAAGTTACGTGCGCTGAGCCAGCGTCGCCAAATATGTCGGTATGTATTCCTTAAGCGCGCCTTCGCTGTTGTAGTCCTCATAAAGGTCTTTCAGTGTGAAACCTGCGCGAAGTTGA
This sequence comes from Candidatus Nutricula glyptotermitis, assembly GCA_031263495.1. GTDB lineage: Bacteria > Actinomycetota > Actinomycetes > Actinomycetales > Bifidobacteriaceae > Nutricula > Nutricula glyptotermitis. Next base: position 820 of record JAISFQ010000150.1, on the reverse strand, counting down.
CCGCCGACTTGCTCTTCGAATGTGTGGCTGAACTGGATTCCCCAGTCTTCGCGTATGCACTTTTCGTATACCTCAGGGTCTTTGAGCGGATTGAACGGTAGTTTATTAACGACTACGAGATTATCGGGCGTGCCAGTCGCCATGTCTTCGTCAAACAGGTAATTTATGCCATTATCCATGCCTGCAATTAATCGCCCACCACGTCGTAACACGCGATAACACTCATTCCACACATGCTGAACGTCCTCAACGTAGCAGTTAGAAACTGGGTGGAAAATGATGTCAAAACTTTTATCGTCGAACGGCAAACGCTTGGTCATGTCAGCCTTCACAATCTCAATATCGTAACCTTCGCGCTCAGCAACAAGTCTTTCGTTTTGAAGTTGTCTGTCGGAATAATCAAGCACGGTGCAAACCGCGCCAGCAGCCACAAAAATAGGCATTTGTTGACCACCACCACTTGCAAGCCCAAGCAGTTTCTTGCCTGTGGGCTCGCCAAACCACTCTCTTGGAACGCGTTTAATCGGCGTCAAACCAACTTCCCAATCGCCGTTCTGTGCCCGCGCAAACCGCTCATGATCCGTAGGAACTCCCCATTCCCAACCTTCATCAACCCAGCGGTCAACAGTTTCTGCGTTTATGTCGACGTAATTCGTAGTATCCATGGTTAAATGTTACAGTAGTTTTGGCGCTGTGGCAAGTGTATGTACTGGTTCACTACATCGTGGACACTTTTCTCCTAAAAATACATGCTATATTAATTCTATTACAGAACTCTTCAGGAGTCAACATACCTAATCCAAAATGCGGTCTATAAGTA
>JAISFQ010000100.1 GCA_031263495.1 Candidatus Nutricula glyptotermitis | reverse complement strand
TCATTACTCCTTACTCATTACTCCTTACTCATTACTCCTTACTCATTACTCCTTACTCATTATTCACTATTCATTACTCCTTACTCCTTACTCATTACCCATCAGCCCAACTTCTGGCTCACGACTTTGCTGATTCCGTCGCCTTTCATGGTGACGCCGTAGAGTGCATCGGCGATTTCGATTGTGCGCTTGTGGTGGGTGACGATGATTAGTTGGGCGTGACGTTTTAGGGTTTCGAGCAGGTTTAATAGGCGTTCTGTATTGATGTCATCGAGTGCGGCTTCGATTTCGTCAAGAATGTAGAATGGGCTTGGGCGTGCTTCAAAAATTGCGACTAGGAATGCGAACGCGGACAGTGATTTTTCGCCACCTGAGAGAAGGTTGATGTGCTTCAACTTCTTGCCAGCAGGCGCAACTTCGATTAATACGCCTGAGTTTAGTATGTCGTCGGGGTTTTCGAGCGTGATTTTGCCGATTCCGCCGGGGAACAGTAGCGAAAATATGCGCTCAAAGTTTTCGGCGATGTCGTGGAATGCGGACTTGAACTCGTCAGACACATATTCGTCGATTGACTTTATGATGTCGAGCAGGTCAAGGCGTGCTTTTATGACATCTTGCAGTTCTTGATTTAGGAACTGATAACGCTTTTCAAGCGCGGAAAACTCTTCTAGTGCGAGCGGATTGATTTTGCCAAGGTTTCGCAACTTGCGCGTAAGTTCTTCCTGCTCATCCGCAATTTCGTCAATATTTTCGGTTTCCAGTTTTTTGCCATACACTGCGATTAATGCATCCAAATCTGCACTTTGCTCGCGCTGAATCCTGTCTTTTAGCGACTGAATGGAGTTTTTGTTGACAGCGTGGTCAATTTGGAGTTTTTGCAGTGGTTCGTTGATTTTTTGCAGTTCAGCGTTGATATTGGAGAATTCGAGTCTGTAATCACGCAAAAGTGTGGCATTTGCGGACTTTTTCTCGCTCGCTTCCGTTTGCGTTTCCATGACATTTTTTATGGAGACGCCGATTTTTTCTATGCACTGTTTTACCACGGGAATAGCGTTTTTGATGCGATTTAACTTCTCGTTTTGTTGGATACTTTGTTCAATACTGCGTTGTTTTTCATCATCGAGTGCCTGTATATCGCCTTCTGCTGTTTGCTTTTCGCGCTCTAACAGTTCCTTTTGCTGAGTTGCCAATTGCACTTCCGCAAGCACACTCTGCACGATTTTTTCCGCGTCCAAATACTTTTTGCGCGCAATTTCCGCTTCTTTTTCGAGCACTATTTCCTGGCGAGCGGCTTCTTGTGGATTTAACTCAAAGTTCTTGCGCCGTATCGCTAATTCGTCCACATTTTTATGCAGTGACTCTAATTCCTGCGTTGAACTGACGATTTCCGCTTCCATTTGCGTAACGCGTGATTTTTGTATGTCGCGATCATATTCCGCCTTCCGCAACTGCTTGTTTTCATTTTCTACTGCTTCGCGAAGTGCGGATAACTGCTGTTGTGCGGACGTAAAATCGGCATTTTTCTTGTCAAACTCACTCTGAATTCCGCTAAGTGCCTTATTTTCCGTCTCTAACTCGTTTTCAAGGTTTTTTAGCGACACTTTGCAATCATCAAATTCGCGGTTTAACTCAAATAACGTGGTATTTTTACGCCCACCACTTTTTGCGAACTGGTTGGAAATTATATCGCCATTTTTCGTCACAACTGTCACATCTGTTGCGTTTTGCAAGATGTTACGCGCGTCGTTCAGATTTTCCGCATACACGTAATTCGCAAGTATTGTGCCTGCAAATGAAAGATTAATGTCGTTTAGGTTTTCAATAAAATCTGTCACATAAGTCAAATTTGCGTGCTTTTTGTGAGTGTTTTGCGCGTTGGTGTTTTGCGCGATTAGCATAGAAATTGTGCCCAATTCGTCGGAGTTTGTCATCAAAATAGCATCAACAGCAGTATTTACACTTTCCACCACTACGGAATCGTGGAACTCTCTGAGTGCGGCATTTATCGCCTTTTCATAGCCGTGTGTAATCTTAATTAGCGTCGACACAATGCCTTTTGCGTACAGTTTTTTGCTGTCAATCAGCGTTTTGCTGACATCTTTTGGCACGAGTTCCGATTCCAAAACGCGCATTTTGGTCGTAACTTTCTGTATTTCGACGTTTATATCAGTAATCTTGCTCTTTTTTTCGTTCAACTTTGCCAACATCGCGTCGAGTTTTGCAGAAGTTTCTGTGTTTCTTTGTGTTGCGTTTTGAATTGCACTTTCGCTTTTTTGCGTGGCTGAAAGCGCTTCATTTGCTGTGGTTTCTAGTGTTTCTAATGTTTTTGTTTCGGTTTCTAGTTTGGTTTTGTTTTCTGTGATAGTAGTTTTTAATGTTGCAATTCGCTCGTTTAGTGTGTCCAACTGCCCATTTATGTTCGCAATGCCTTCGCGTTTGTCTTGGATAATCTTTTTTTGCGCAGATTCTTTGAGTTCAGCAGTGGTATATTCTTGTTTTGCGCTTTCTAATTCTGTGCGCACTTTTGCAAGATTTGCGTCTAGTTTTGCCAAGTTTTGAGTGATTTTAACTATTTCGATGTCTAGGTCTGTGAGTTTTTGCTTTGTATTTTCGGCTTTTTCTGTCAACTGCGTTTCGTTGAATTGGTTGGCATTTGAAATGAGAATTGCCTGCTCATTGGTGGCGGTTTGTAGTAATGACTGAAACTTTGCTTCTAGGTTTGTGAGACGATACCATGTCTGTTGTAGCGAATCGATTTCGGGGTTGTTTTCAAAGTCAAAACGTTCGATTTCCGCTATTTTTTCGCTGATTACCGTCTGATTTCCGTGAAGCGCACCCAGTTTTTCGGTGTTTTCGGCAATTTCCGACTGTAATTTTTCGGCGGTAAGTCGTAGTGTATTATACTCGTTGACGTAAAGAATCGCTGCAATTTCACGTAAGCGCGCTTGAATATCGCCTGCTCGTTTGGCAGTTTTCGCTTGTCGGTTTAATGGCGACAGTTGTTTTTCAATCTCAATCTTGATGTCTTGCAGGCGGAAAACGTCCTTTTCGATCGCGTCCAATTTGCTAAGCGACCTGTTCTTGCGCATTTTGTGCTTGGCGACATTCGCCGCTTCTTCGATGTAAAAGCGCTTGTCATCAGCAGATGATTGCAAAATGGATTCTAGCCTACCTTGACCGACGATAATGTGCATCATTTGCCCAAGTCCAGCGTCCGAAAGCAGTTCTAGGACATCGAGTAGGCGCACGTTTTGCCCGTTTATTTTATACTGCGAGCCACCATTTCTGAACAGTAGGCGGCTAATTTCAATCTCGGTATAGTCAAGTGGCAGTTTTTGATCCGAATTGTCCAGCAAAATCTTGACTTCAGCGCGTCCGAGTTCGCGTTTTTCCTTCGAGCCCGAGAAAATAACGTCCTGCATCGATTGTGCGCGCTGATTCTTCGCGCCCTGCTCGCCCATGACCCAACTCAGTGCGTCCACGATGTTCGATTTGCCCGAGCCGTTCGGACCGATAATCGCAGTAATTCCTGGCTCAAACAGCAGTTCAGTCGTCTTTGCGAACGATTTGAAACCTCTGAGTGTGATTGACTTTAAGTGCATTTACACCGCCTCCGATTGCGTTTCGTCGTCAGAGTTTGTGTCTAGGTTTAAGTCGACGAATAAGTCGGTTTGCTTAGTGCGCAATTTCTGCAAGCGTTCGTTTTCGTCGATTTCCGTTACTGGTGGCAGATATGGCGCGAGCGGATAGAGTTCGTCAAGTTGCTGTATGCCGAGTTTTTGCAGGAAAACATCAGTTGTTGCGTATTTTGTCGCGCCAGTCGTCGTTAATTCGTCAGCGTGACATATTAGTTCTTTTGCGAGCAGTGCGCGGACAATTTGATCAGAGTTTACGCCACGGATTGACGCGATTTCTGCGCGTGTAACAGGCTGTTTGTAGGCAATAATCGCCAAAACTTCGAGTGCTTGGATTGAGAGTTTTTGCAGTCGATTGTTGTGCAGAAACTTTTCCACAGTTTCGGCATGTTCGGGCGCAGAAAAGAGTTGCCAAAAGCCATCTTTTGATTCGCGAAGGACAAAACCGTTCGCATTTTCTGCGTATTTCGCCTGCAAATCGGCAAGTGCGCGTTCTATTTCTGGCACTTCTGCGTCAAGCACGTCAGTCAGTTGATCCACGCGCACGCCTTCGTCGCACACGATTAAAATTGCTTCAATTTCGCCTTGCAGCAGTTTTTCCTCGCTTCGTGGCAGTTTTTCGGCACTTTGGTTTTCGCTCACTGTAATATGATAGCACAAAAATGAGTTTCGTGTTTTTTGCACAATTACTCGTATTGTTTGCAAATAACGTGAAAATCCACTATACTGTACGTATGGCACATGGAAGGGCAAAATATGATTACTAAAGCGACATTCCCAAAGTTACTAAAACATTTAGAGTTTACAGATGACAAAGAGGGAAAGTATGAAAAGGTGTTCGATGTTGGAAAGGCGAGTGAATTCAAGCTCGCTGTGGACACGAGGAAGCAGGAGTTTATATATCCTGATGGCGTGAGATATGACAGAGCAACTACAATCACCTCTTTTCATCAAAATGAGAGTTTTGTCGTTTTTGAGTGCGTTAACCGTCTATTTGAGTTGCATTATCATCCCGAGGATATAACTCTCGAATTCAAATTGCAAACAAATAAGCTAAACTGGGCAGACATTCGCATATCAGACAGAAACGATAACTGTTTTGCTCTGATTGAATGCAAAACGCCAGGAAAAGAGTACGGAAAGGCAAAAAAAAGACTTGAAATGTCTGGTGGGCAACTTTTTGATTATGCACAAGTTCTCGGACATACCGATGAAAATGGTGAACGCCGTTTTCCAAACCTAGTCTTATACACTTCGGATTTCATTAAAACATCTGAGAGTAAAATCAATGAACAGGTATTTGAAAATTATGATTTATCACGAGAATATCAATTGGTAATCTTGAACGACAACGAATCCTATCTCAATGACAATAAGCAGGCGGAATCATATGCGCTATCAAATAATAGTCGCGAATTATATCAAGTTTGGCAGGGGACGTATCGTGGAGCTGTCTCGTCAATGGGGATGTTTGAAAAAGATATAGAGCCTTTTAATGTCGGCAAAAAGTTTGTCAGTATTAATGATTTACTCAATTCTAGCAACACTCCTAATTTCGCGAGCATTCTCGCTAGAAAATACCATACTTTTCGTGAGATTTTACGAAAGTATAATGTATCTGGTAGAGAAAACGCTTTTGATAAGTTGTTGAATTTACTTCTCGCAAAAGTGGTTGATGAACTAGAGGTTATCGAAAGTGCAGAAAATAAAGAGAAGTTAGACTTCTATTGGCACACTATCGCATTTGACGATCGGAAAGATTTATTTGATAGATTGCAGAAATTATACCGCAAAGGGATGTGGGAGCACATGTCCGAGAAAGTTGAGTATGTGAGTCGCGAAGAAGTCCGTGACGCTTTTAAGTTCGTCAAAACAGATCCAGATGCAACACTTGATAAAATTCAAGAAAAGTTCGACAGACTGCGATTTTATTCTAACAACTATTTTTCGTTCTTAGACGTTTACAATGAAGTTCTCTTTGAGCAAAATGCTGAGATTCTTATACAGGTGGTTGAGATGTTAGAAGATTTACAGATTACATCCAAAGTGTCACATCAATTCTTAGGTGATTTTTTTGAAAACTTTTTGAATGATGGCGTAAAGCAAAGTGAAGGGCAATTTTTCACACCAACTCCAATCGTACGCTTCTTAGTATCTTCGTTGCCACTAAAAGAAATTATTGAGCAAAATGAAATTCCAAAAGTGATTGATTATGCATGTGGTGCAGGACATTTTCTGAATGAATATGCAACACAAATTGCACATTATGTAGATGATGATAAACAGTTGAGTAAGCATTATTCTGAAATCTATGGGATTGAGAAAGAAAGTCGTCTAGCGAAGGTGGCAAAAGTTTCCGCTCTCATGTATGGGCAAAAAGAAATCAAAATAAAATATGCGGATGCATTAACGGATGTTAACGGCATTGAAGACAACTCGTTTTCCGTTTTGATTGCAAACCCTCCTTATTCAGTAAAAGGATTTCTTGAAACAATTGAAGATTACCGAGAAAACTATGATGCATACAATAACGCACTAAAAGAAAAACACGTCCCGACTAATGACGATATTGAAGTGTTTTTCTTAGAAAAAGCCGCCAAATTACTTAAACCTAGTGGAGTCGCAACTGTCATTTTGCCTATTTCTATCTTAAACAGCCATGAAACTATCTTTATCGAAGGCAGAAATATATTGCTTAAGAATTTTGACATTATCGCAATCTTTGAATCAGGTGCTACTACTTTTGGAAAAACTGGTGTGGTCACTTCGACTCTATTCCTTAGAAAGAAGTCTGACAACCCTTCTAGCTATGATCAGTATAAAAATCGTGTAGAGAAATGGTTTAATGACAAAAAAATTGAAAGTTCAGTTTTCAGAGACAAAAAGCTTTTTCAGCAATATTGCAAAAAAGTTAAATTGACGTCAAAAAAAGTCCTTGCAAACAAAACGCATAAAGAGCGTTTGCTCTGTTTTATGCTTGCAAAAAACAACCCATGCCCTGTCTTGATAGTTAAAACGCCTTCTGAGAAAACCGGAGATACTGCAGAAAAATTTCTAGGTTATGGCTGGTCAAATCGCAAAGGGAACGAGGGAATTGGAATTCTCGCAGGAGATATAAGCCAAATTCAAACTCCACTGTTTGACCCCGACAATTTATATTTGGGAACAGGAACAATCAATGGGTTGATTCGCAAAAACTTCAATGGCGAAACGGTAAATATACCCAAGCATTTAGAAAAATACGTCAGTGTCAATTACTTGGAGGACATGATTGATTGGCAGACACCTGTTTTTCATAAAGTGATTAACTTGACTAATGAAAGTGGAGTCGGAGCAAATGAGAAAATTGACTGGAATACAGAGTACCCCCTTAAAGCAATCGGGCAATTTTTAACGGACAAGCCTATAAGTGGGAGTAGACCTAAAGGTGGTGTCAAGAATATAGAAAATGGTGCTTTAAGCATCGGAGGTGAACATATCGACAGTACTTCGGGGTATATCAATTTAAGTTCACCAAAATATGTGCCACATGAGTATTATAAAAGTGCAAAAGAAAGCGCAAAGTTGAAGGTAAACGATATTTTAATCTGTAAAGATGGTGCACAAACAGGGAAAGTGGCACTTGTAAGGAACGAGTTTGCTAATGAAAAAGTCATGGTCAATGAGCATATATTTATATTGCGTGTAAGAGAGAATTCGGATGTATTGCAAAAATATTTGTTTTATATGCTCCTGTCAGAAACTGGACAAGCTCTTTTACGTAATGCAAAAGCTGGAGCGGCACAAGGAGGCATTAATCAAAGTGCAGTGGAGAATATACAAATACCAGTGCCACCAATTGACGTACAAGAAAAAATAATCGCTGATTACGAAGAAGTTGAGCAACAAGAACAAATTGCCAAAGAGCAAATCGCAGACCTAAGCACTCAAATCTCCAGTATAATGGACAATTTAAGGGGGGGGGGGGCAAAAATATAAATTAGTGGAGATTCTACACTATAGCCGAAATAAAATAAGTTCCGCAGAATTGAATCCTGAAAATTATGTTGGAGTTGATAATCTGCTACAGGGTAAACTCGGAAAACAGCAATCAAACTTTGTTCCCATAGACGGCAACTACGCAAAGTATAATGAGGGTGATATTCTGATTGGCAACATCAGACCTTATCTAAAAAAGATTTGGTTTGCAAATAATTCTGGTGGAGCGAGTGGCGATGTTTTAGTTTTGCAATTGAACGAATCTCATGCAAAAGATATTTTGCCACTATTCATTATGCGCCTATTGATGGATGATAGGTTTTTCAATTATGCAATGCAAACCGCAAATGGTACAAAAATGCCACGTGGAGATAAAAGAAAAATATTAGAATATACTGTCATAATTCCCCCACTTCGCATTCAAGAAAAGATAGTATCAAAGGTTAAGAACCTTGAACAGCAAATATCCACAGAGCAGTCCAGATTAATAGAACTTAAACGTGAAAAAGGAGAAATACTCGCAAAGAACTTATGAAATTTCGTGAGATTTTTTCCCATCATTAAGTTCACTGTCTGCACTTTTAACTTCTCAAATTCAGCGAGTATGCACGATGCATCACCACAGTTGTCATCCCGCGAGCGAAGCGATGCGGGATCTGCGATTAGCGAGAAAGTACGTTACATAGTAAGAAGCCAGATCCCGTGTCGCGCGTTTCACGCGCTACCTAGATGACAAGGTAGTACTCCTAATGCCACGCAGTACTTCACCTCTGAATTTAGCACCGAGAAACGAAGTGTAGCGTGATGCGGAATCTTGAAATGGAGGAGAATGCGATTGAGCATTTGACCCTCGCGGATGAGCGTTTGACCCTATGAGCGATTAGCGAATGCATTTAATGGTGTTCGCATACGCTCACACTAGTTTTAAGATTCCGCAACAAGTGCGGAATTCTGAGTGGGAGTATGTGCGGAATTCTGAGGTGGAGTATGAGCAAGAAGTACCTTGTCATCCCGTATGCGAAGTTGTTTTGAAAAGTTGCGCGGGTAAAAGCGTGAGCGAAGCGAACTCCTTTTTGTACGTAGCGAGGAGTACTCTTAATGCCACGCAATACTCTTACTCTGAATTCCGCACCGTGAAGCGAAGCGAGCGTGATGCGGAATCTTGAAATGGAGGAGAATGCGATTGAGCATTTGACCCTATGAGCGATAGCGAATGCATTTAATGGTGTTCGCATGCGCTCACACTAGTTTTAAGATTCCGCAACGGAGTGCGGGGTTCTGAGGTGGAGTATGTGCGGGGTTCTGAGGTGGAGTATTAGCAAGAAGTACCTTGTCATCCCGTAAGCGAAGTTGTTTTGAAAAGTTGCGGGGGTAAGAGTGTGAGCGAAGCGAACTCCGATTCGTACGTAACAAGCAGTACTCTTACATGCCACGCAATACTCTTACTCTGAATTCCGCACCGCGGAACGAAGTGTAGCGTGATGCGGACTCTTGAAACGGAGGAGAATGCGATTGAGCATTTGACCCAGCGGAGGAAAATGCGAATGAGCATTTGACCCCATTTGACCCTATGAGCAATAGCGAATGCATTTAATGGTGTTCGCATGCGCTCACACTAGTTTTAAGATTCCTGCCTTCGCAGGAATTCAGAGTGGGAGTATGTGCGGGGTTCTGAGGTGGAGTATGAGCGAGAATAAACTTACAGTTCTTGAATGCAGATCCCGTGTCGCGTGCTTTGCACACTACCTAGATGACAAATAAAAAACAAAGCAACATCACCCACGTCTGCTAAACCAAGGTATTCATAAACAACCAAACAAAAAGTCCCCCAACCTGAACTCAACCCTGAGCGAATAAAGTAGCTTCAGGGATTCTAAAAAATTATTTTGCTTTTTCGACTTCACCGTTGAGTAAATAAGCATATTGCTTATTTACTCATAAGGTACAGGAGAAAAAGAAAATAATTTCTTAGAATCCCCCAGTACTGCTTTTTCAGCGAAGTACATGTGGAGATGCCGGGAGTCGAACCCGGGTCCCAAATTACTTCATCAAAACTTTCTCCGAGCGCAGTCTGCTTGTTAAGTTTCAAGTATGCGTCTCAAACAGACGAAATAGCATACCCAAGTTGATTAAAGTCTCGCCATTTGCCCACCAACATGACAAATGACCAGTGGCTTTCTAGTTACGACGCCCAACTGATGACCGAAAGCAAAATTATCAGTCGGACGGATTACGCCGCTAGGGCATAACCAGTGCGATTTGTGTTTGCACTTATAGTTTGCACCAATTTTAAAGAGTTAGGCACATTCTCCGCTCGCTTACTCTGAATCACATAATACAGTCGATGCCAATCATCCCCGATAATTTGCTCACTACAAATATAATCACAGTGTACTATTTAAGTCTAACACATTTTGAACTGCGTGTCAACCGCTTGTACTATTTCCTACAAAAGAGCGGTTTAGTGCTCACGCATTCTACACCTTAAACAGAAAAGTTTCAAACTTGCTTTCGCTTATTTCCTCGCCAGATACTTCTGTAAAATCAAGAACTTGTTGTTGCATATCGCCAAGTTTATTAGTGCTTCCCGACTGCACATTTTCAAGCATATCGATGTTTGCTTCGCGTGCCAAAATGTGATATTTGTTGACGACTATCGTGTTATGCTGTCGCACCAAATGCTTTTTCAAACTGATTAACTCATCAATTTTACCTAAGTTTGGCTGAATTTTATTGTTTGTTATGTTTTCCTTCCGCGCTATTACCGTAACTCGTTCTTCAGCCTCTTTTTTTTCTTTATTATCTTTTTTCACACTTATCGCACACCATATGATAAATAGAGCAATGAGTGGAAGCGTGACATACCAAAACTGCACGAGAAGTGCTATTGCTACAAAAATACCAAAAATCGCTAGTGCTACTTTCATATTTTACCAATCACCCGCAAGCACATCGCGCTTAATCTTTTCATTATCGCGCTCCAAATCGCTTATCAACTCGTCGATATAAAATGCGTCGTTGTCCAAGATTTCGCGCACATTATCTGCATTTTTGTCGTTTATGTTGCTGTTTTGATACTTTTCGCTAACTTCGGTCATCTCGCTCAACGTATAATCTGCAAGTTTTGAATGTGCGTCCAAACCGCTATTGATTGCATCATCTTGCACCGACTTATATTTCGCAAGTTCACGCTTTTCGTTACCAATCAGCAACTCCACAATCTCATTTCTCTGCGCACCACTGGCATATTGCACAAACCGCTGAAACACTGTCGATTCGTACAAAAACCCCATGTAGCGAGAGTTAAATAGGCTTTTGAACTCGGCGAAGTCTTTTGAGCGAGCATCTGAAAGCACCATTCCCAAATACGCATCGGCGCTGTTCGGCTTCAAATCTAGTGCACGATTGAATTCGCGCGTCGCAGAGCCAAAGTTTTCCTGATCAAGGTAAACATAGCCATTCTCGATTAGGTCTTTCAACTCTGCATTTCTGCTTGAAAACGTGCTGATTATCTCGCTTACGCCCGCATTTACGTGCGCACTGTCGTTCTTGCCAAATATTTTGTCGATACTGGTTACCAAATCGTCAAGTGCGGAAACTTTGCGCATGTCCTGTGATTGTAGTGCGGCAAATTCACGCGGTAAATCGTATACGTCCATGTCTATAAAGCACGCAATTAGGCGTTTTTGGTGGTCTTTCATCGTTTGCGCCAAGAATCTGTGCCACTCATTTTTGACCCACTTTGAGTTCATGTTTGCGTTACTCGAACCGACGACAATCATCACTTTCGCAGCCAGTAGTGCGGAAAATATGTATGGTTCGTATTCTGAACCTAGTTTGTCCTCGAGCGATATTTTGGAAAAGAACGCGTTGTAGCCCTTGTTTTTGAGTTCCTTGTATATTTTTTGCGCGATTCCACTGTCCAAAGTCGGCAAACCGCGGTCGTCGTTGTGGCGGTATGAAATGAAAATGTCGTAAGGTTTTTCGGACGCTGCGATTGCTAAGTATTTGTCCAAAATCTTCTGAATTTCGCGCGCGTCGCGTTCATAAATCGCCCTAGTATCGCCGTCTGACAAGCGAATTGCTTCGTTATATTCCACGTCGTCCGCGATTGGTGTGCTGTTTACAGTGTGCAAAGTTGGCTTATATTTTCCTGTGCTATCGTCTTTGACATATTCCACGCCGTAGTTGCACAAAACGAGCCCGAAATGCGCTTCTGCACTGCTGTTGTTTTTCAAAAGTAACTCTTCGTATATCTCGCTCGCGTTCTCAAAATCGCAGGTCTCGCGGTATTTATTCGCACGATTATATAGCGCAATTGCCTGATCTTCGTCGATTTTGGCGACTGTCGTTCTTGTGCCACAAAACTCGCAAATGCCGATCGTTTTTACGTTTTCGGACTCCAAAACCACGTTTCCGCCACACTTTTTGCATGTTTGGACGATCATACTTCCCCTATTTAGCCTGTTTGACCAGTCTGTTGCGCTTCTTAAACAGCAGTTCAACGTCGTTAATTTGTGCTTTTGCAGTGCTTTCGTTTGCTTGAATCGCAGTTTGCAAATTGACAATCTCGCGGTCAATCTCGCTTTCGATTTCTTCAAGTTCGGCAACATCATCTGTGCTCATCGGGTCTGAAAACTTGATGGTTTCCGCCAAGTTCTGTAAGTTTTTCCGTAACTCATCGTCAGTAGTCGTATCTATTAAACCTTCAACTGTTGCGAGGTTTGACTGCACAAACTGGCGTTTCGTCGCGATATGCGCTTCCGTCGATTCGATTACGTCCTTCGCGCGGTCTGTAACGATAACGCATATCAAAAATACAGCCAGTATAACCACTTGCGCGATGATAGATACCCAGTTCAGAGCGGTCGGCAGTAGCAATAACAGCGTCCCGACGACGAGTTCGGTTATAACATAGCGCATAGCGACGTAGAACAGCGAAATGCCTAAGTATAGCGACTTCAGCGTCGGTTTTTTGGTGGCGTACGAAGCGACAAGTGCGGACAGAATAATCGCAATCATTTGGAACGCGTAGGTAGTCCAAAAACTGCTATTTCTGTCAATCGGCACCACGAACGCGATTACGTTATACACAACCAGCACGATTGCGGACACAATCAGCGTGATGTTCAGGTTTCCAGTCAATTTTTTGTCATTCATCTTACAACTCCTTCAATAAACTTGCCTTTTGCGCATTAAACTCCTGCTCAGTCAGTATGCCAGAGTTCTTTAATGCGACTAGTTTGTCCAACTTTTCTGTAAACGCCGAGTTGTTTGGCGGGGGCGCGTCAGAATATGTAACCCCCTTACGTAGTTTGTCAGGTACTTGACTAGTTATGTCAACCCCTTGCATATTTTGATTCGGCGTTTCGCCTGCTTGTGGCGCATTTTGCTGTACATTCTGTTGTGCGTTTTGTGGCACATTTTGGTTCTGCTCGTTAGTTGGACTCATCGCAGTATTTACGACATTGCCCATCATCGTGCCGACGCCGCCCATTACACCGCCCATCATGCCCAAGCCAATTCCTGCGTTCATATACTCGCCTTTCGCTTCGTTTTCCGCCATTTTCTCGCCAACTTTACGCGCCGTTTCGTCTTGATAAGTGTAGCCCAACATTTGCTGTCTGCGCGCGATTACGTCAGTTTCTGCGTTGCCTTGTATGTAGGTTTCTTGCGCCAACTTTTCCTGTGCTTTTCGTTCGAGAGTTACCTGTTGGTCGGCATAAAGTGCGCGTGATTCGAAGGACATAATCTCCTTCAGGCGTTCAAATGCAGGCTCGGTCGGTAATGCAATATTTGCAATCGAAAACCCGAACACATCGAGCCCGTAGTCGTCGAAAATTGGTGCAATCAGTGTGCGAATCTGAGTGCCATATTCTGTTAACTTCGAGTTTATATCGACGACGCTGAATTCGCCACTGATTAATGGCTTAACTAGTGCTTCTTTAATGTTCGGGAGCAGGTATAAGTCCTTAAACTTCTGCGCAAACAGTGCTTGATCGAAACTGTATTCGTTCGCGACAATCTTGATGATGAACTTGCGAGAATCTGAAACGCGCACGCCAATCGCGCCCGACGCACCGACGCTGAGCAGGTCATTTATCTGTGGGTCTTTATACTCGACTTTCTGCGGTGTGCCCCATGTGATGTTCGGCTGATATGCCTTATTGATGTAGTAAACCTCGGTTTTGAAGGGTGTTTTGTCGCCAGTCGCCTTGTTGAAAAAGTTCCTGACCATCGGTATGTTTTCCGTGGTTAGAGTATGCCTGCCTGGTCCAAACAGGTCAAGCGCCTGCCCATTCGCGAAAAACAGTGCCTCCTGCGCCTCGTGAACGATAAGTTGCGTCCCAATGTTAAAATCAGTTATCGGCGAGCGCCACACAAACGTATCGTTCGCGCCCTTATAATCAATCACATCCAGTTCATTGTCTTCGTCTGCCATATTTTATCCTGTCAGTTAATATAGTAGCACGTTTTCGGAACGCGTGTCAAGGGGCTGTTAGCAGGGGAAAGTTAATGAGTAAGGAATAATGAGTAATGAGTAATGAGTAATGAGTAATGAGTAATGAGTAATGCGGTTAGTTAATAATGAATAGTTAATAGTTAATAATTAGGAATCGGAATTCGCTTTCGCTCATACTCCAATAGCACTGCGTCAGCGTGCGCTCCGCGCCCTCTGACTTGTGCATTGCTACCGCGCGCATGGTGCACTTCACCTTACTTGTCATCTAGGTAGCGCACGGTAGTGCGCGACACGGGATCTGGTTTCTAGAAGGTGACGTACATTCTTGGGTGATGCAGATCCCGCATCGCATTCGCTTGCTAGATGACAAGGGGGTACTCAGAACCCCGCACTACTCCACCACTCTGAATTCTGTGTAGGAGGACGCGAGGAGCGTCCGACCCTCTGGAATCTTAAAACTAGTGTGAGCGTATGCGAACACCAATAAATGCATTCGCCTGACGGCTCATACTTTTAATTAAGATTCCGCATCACGCTACACTTCGTTTCGCGGTGCGGGATTCAGAAATGAAGTACTGCGTGGCATTATAGAGTACTCCTCGCTACGTACAAAACGGAGTTCGCTCACGCTCACACTTTTACCTCGCAACACACAAAACAACTTCGCTTTTCGCTTGTTGTTGTGTGTGTTGCGCTAAGGCTTGGCTTGCCTATGGCAAGCCAAGCCGCTCTTAAGCAGAGCAACTCCCAGCCCAAAAGCAGCTTTACAGCAGAGGCTTGGATTTTTCACATTGAAAAATCCAAGCAATGCGCAAGTATTGTTGCGCCGTAGGCGAAACCATACGCCAGCGCTGTAAGAGTATGAGCGATAGCGAATTCCGATTCTTGCGAGCGAAGCGAGCAATCAGAGCATGAATGAAATGAATTCCGATTCTTGTCATCCCCAACGAACGAGTGATAATGAGTGAGCGTTTGGGAATCTTACTTTTGAAAAGTGTATGTTGCTTACACGTTGGAGTCAGATTCCCAGACGGTGCGCGTAGCGCACCTGGGGATGACACGCAAGAATTATTCATCATCTAAACCCCACCAACCCATCCCCCGCATAAACTCCGACATTTGATGAAAACGTGTCGAGCGAAACCGCACCAAGGCTTTCAAACAGTTCGACTGTCGTGGGGTTTGGGTGACCGAATGTATTTTTGCCGACATCATATATGGCAACTTTTGGCGCGAGAAACTTTGCGAGATCCTTATTTTGCGTTTTTGAACCATGATGTGCGACTTTCAGAACGTCGACATTTGCGTACTTTGCGTTACCTTTAATCGCGCCGAGCAGGGAACTTTGACCTGTACTTTCCAAATCGCCAAGCAATATTTCTGTAAGTTTTTGTTCTGTGCCGCCGAATCTGTCAGTTGCTTCGATAAATAACGCAATGCTTGAATTGTTTTCCGCGTCGTCAAGTTTCGCGGCACTCATTTTGGTCACGTCACCTGCGGTTTTACTTTGTAGAACTTCCCACTTTACATTGAAATCGCCTGACTGAATTGTTGCAGTTTCGCCCGCTTCTGCGATGTGGTACGGGATGTTTTTCGCGTCCAATGCAGTGAGATTATCTTTAACTTCATTACTGGACGCTTGCACAGGGGAAACAAGTGCCTGTTTAACTGGTAGTTTATCAAGTAAAGCGCGAGTGCCTGCGACGTGATCCGAGTGAAAGTGCGTAAGGACGAGTAAATCGATGTTGTGGATTGCGAATGCGTCCATGCAATCTGTGAGCAGGTCCAGGTCAGGTCCAGTGTCGACCAAAATCGCACTATTTGCACCTGTACGTATCAAATTTGCGTCGCCCTGACCGACTTTGCACGCGCCGATCATCCATGTTTTCGGAACGCTGCCTGTGTTCTGGACGGAATACGCAGTAATGCCAGTAATGGGCAAAATCAGTATGACAACTGCGAAAATCACGATTGCGGGTTGTAGTGCAAACATTTCCTTATATTTATGCGTAAACTTCGCGAACTTGCGCTTCGCTTTCGTGGTCAAATTGTTCGCCTCACTCGCCTCGTAACCCGTAACTTTTTTGAACATGAACCTATATATGCGATTGAAGTTGTACATTATGACAAACATCGCAATCATCAGCATAAAGCCTATTGGCAGTGGTAAAAACGGTAACCACATCGGTGCTGCAAATGGCATTTCGCCGACTGCGTTCGCGATAACAACGATAAAGTTTGAGAAAAATGCGCCAATGTAACCCAAAACTGCGCTGAGAGATGGGATAAATGACGTTACAGTGCTCAATATGCCGAAAATCGTCGCGCCCGAAACGAATGGCGAAACGAGAATGTTTGAAATCACGCCGAGTAACTGAATCTGCCCATTCATCAGGTAAATTATCGGGCTTGAGAATATAGTTGCGACTAACGGAATCGCCACAATTTTGCCCAAACTTTCGGCCAAAACGCGTTCCAATTTCTCTGCCATTTTGCCGCTGAACACTATGATTGCGAAAGTTGCGAGACACGAAAGTATAAATCCATACGAAATCGCGCGAAATGGGTCAAGCAAGATTAACGCGATTATGCCTGCTGAGAGTGCGGAAATTGCGTTGGACGGTCGCTTGAAAAAGATTGACAACAAACCCGCAATGCTCATAAACGCTGCTCGCATTATGGAATCGACGCTGTGCACAAACATGGTAAAGAACGATATTATGACAATTTGCAACACTACAATCACGAAGTTTGGCAGTCTGAGTGCGAATAAAAACGCCTGTATAACCGCGATTAGTATGACCAAATGCGTGCCTGAAACCGCTGTCAGGTGCGAAAGTGACGAGTTTGCGGTGTTCGTAATCAAAGTTTTGGACATGTATTGCTTGTCGCCGAACGACATTCCGAACATCAAGCCGAGCGCGTCTTTGTTCTCGATCGACTCGGTCGCGACGACTGTGCGTGCCTTCATGTCGTTGAAAAACTGCTCGATGGCTGGTGCATCGCCGATTTTTGTAACGCTCGCGTTGTTCATCCAAAATGCTTCCTTTGAGAACGAAAGCGGTTCTGTAACTTTTCCGCGTGCCGAAATTGTCTCTCCGAACTGGTATTTGCACATCGAATCGTCCGAAAACACGCGTATGAAAAAGTGCGCATTCGTTTCGATTCTGCCTTCTCTCAAACTTGACAATTCGACTACTGCCGAGCATTTAACATCGCCTTGCAAATCGACGTTTGAACTTGAATTTGACGATATTGTGCCTGTTACCGTGACTGTTTTGCCAATTTTTGCACTGACATCTGGGTGGAACGCGAAGCCTACGTAACTTGTGATTATGAAACTGAACGCGAACGCCATAATTATGCATAAAAACGTTGCAAGCTTGTCTTTTATGCTGTAATCTGCGAACTGTTTTAAGAATAGCATCAGTAACAACAGCCCCATCGACACGCCGAACATCAGTAAAACAGTCAGTAAACTGGGCATAAAGAATGTGCACAATCCGCCGAGCCACACACATAGCGCCAAAGTGAGCAATCTGTAATCTTTTATCATTTAACCACCCCTGTCAAATTGCCTGCGCCGTCTGTTGACGAGTTTCAGAAACCACAGTCTGACCCCAAAATACCATATTATGTGCAAATTGAGTCCTTTACCGATTCGTACTTTTTCTCGCCAATACCAGTAACGTTCATCAAGTCTTCAATCGACGCAAAACCTGCATTTTCCGTCCTGTATGCGACGATTTTTTCCGCAGTACTGGGTCCCACACCTTTCAATTCTTGCAGTTCACTCGCGGTTGCGGTGTTTAAGTTGACTTTTCCATTGCAAGCGGATGTTTTAGTGGCATTTTCCTTCGTTTCTGCGGGTTTTGCAGGCGTTTCGGTGGAAGTTTCGGGCGCAGTTGCTTCGCTATTTTCAGTAACTACTGGCGTTTCAGGTGCAGCCGCGCTTTCTGTGCTTGCACTACCTGCATTATTGCCCTCTGAACTCGCAATTTGCACACTTTGGTTGCCTGCGTTGAACGAAGTTTCGAACAATAAAACACTGCCACACATTACTGCGCTTATCGCAAGGCAAATCGGAATGATGGTTTTCGTAGTGATTAAAGTGCGTTTTTCCTGCACTTTGCTGTTTTTCTCTAACTGCCCTTTTAATCCGCGCACTGCGAGTAATGGAAGCGGATTGTCGCTCTCGTCATCACAATCGTCTGAATCGCCGTCGTAATTGATGATGCTTTCTATATCTTGGCGCGTAATCTTCGGCGGAGCAGGCTCAGGTGTTGCTACTGGCTGCACTGTTTCTGCAATTTCCATCACCGCAGGTTTTGGCACTGTTTCACTAAGCGTAGCAGTTTTGGCGCGTGAACTTGCGTAATCTTGCAGTTCGCCTAAGTCAAAATCGGCAGTGTCATCAATATTTACTGCGACTTTTGCCTTCTCACTGTCTGGTTCTTGATAAAAGTCAGTGAAATAATCGTTTTCCACGCCTTGCGATTCGCGCGAAAGCGTCATAAATGTGTCTGTTATTTTTCCCATACATTAAGTTTGGCATGAATTGAGTGCGCGTGGGGAAGGTTTGAAAAATTCGTGCGTAAGTGGGGGTTGGACCGATAAAAGGTGCCTCGCGCGGGATGACAAGGGGGTACTCTTAATGCCACGCAGTACTTCATTTCTGAATTCCGCACCGTGAGCGATAGCGAGCGTGATGCGGAATCTTAAGAATCGTATGAGCCGTTAGGCGAATGCCGTTTGATCGCATTGCTACGCAATACTTTAATTAAGATTCCGCATCTACGTGCGGAATTCTGAGGTGGAGTTGTGCGGGGTTCTGAGGTGGGGTAGTGCGGAATTCTGAGGTGGAGTATGAGCGAAAGCGCAATGCCGTTTTTTAACGTTTCTTCTTTTTCTTTCCGCCTTTTTTGTTCGAAGACTTGCCATTCTTATGGTTAACATTCCCATTTCCAGCACTCTTTTCGTTCTGTCCATGGCACAGTTTATACTTTCTGCCAGAGCCACAAGGGCAATCGGCGTTTTTAGGTGTGCCAGGGAAAGTTCTGCCATCAGACCAAGGTTTTTCTGCTTCACGAACTGCTGGCTTTGGGGGAGTGGTTTGCTGATTTTGAGGTGCATTTTCGCCTGATTGCTGGTCTTGTGCGTTGTTTTGTGCTGCTTCCTCGCGGAAACTGTCAAGCGGGGAACCAGAGGCTGCGGTTTCGTCGGGTGCGCTGTATTGCAGGTCAACATTTTGACGCGCTTCTTCGGTAATGCCAATTTCTGCGGTCTCAGATTCAGATTCGTCAGTCGGTTCGACGCGCCTGATTTGTATGTTGAACAGCGTGCGGACGGTGTCCAAGCGAATCGCTTCGTTCATGTCGTTGAACATGCGCGAACCTTCGGTAGTGTATTCGACCAGCGGATCTTTTTGCGCCATTGCACGAAGTCCGATGCCTTCTTTCAGGTAATCCATCGCATACAAATGCTCGCGCCACTTCCTGTCAAGCACGGAAAGTAGAACTTTTCGCTCCAAATCGCGCATCTGTTCAGTGCCGACCATTTCTTCGCGCTCGTCGTAAATCGCATGCGCATTTTCAAGAACTGCGTCGATTATATCATCAGGCGCTAAACTGCCGATAATCCCAACTTTTTCAATAAGATCGCCCGCTGTGACTGTAATCGGTGCGATATTTTGAAGTTCCGTCCAAAGTGCGTCCAAGTTCCATTCTTCAGGGCTACCTTCGAGCGTCGCAACTGTAACTGTGTCTGATAAAACGCCATCAATCATGCGCTGAATTTGGTCGTATAAGTCCTCGCCTTGCAAAACTCTGCCACGTTCGCGATACATCACTGTGCGCTGGTTGTTCATAACTTCGTCATATTTAAGCACGTTCTTGCGAATCTCAAAGTTACGCGCTTCAATCTGCGCCTGAGCACGCCTAATGCTCTTAGACATAGTCTTGTATTCGATCGGCATATCGTCAGGTGCGTCGATCATTGAAAGCATTTTTTCCGCAAACGCCGTATTAAATAAACGCATTAAATCGTCGTCGAGCGATATATAAAAGCGCGATTCACCAGGGTCACCTTGCCTGCCCGAGCGACCGCGTAACTGATTGTCAATGCGGCGAGATTCGTGGCGTTCTGTACCCAAGACATAAAGTCCGCCGAGTTCGCTAACTTCATCGTGCTCAGCAGCGACTTCTTTGCGCACTTCGTCGAGAGTAACGCCCCACGCCTTTTCGTATTCCTCAGAGTTCTCTTCTGGGTCCAAACCTTTCGCTTTCAGCCGTTCCTGCGTCAAAAACTCCGCGTTACCGCCAAGCATAATGTCCGTTCCGCGCCCAGCCATGTTCGTCGCGACCGTGACCATGCCTTTTTTGCCTGCTAACGCAACGACTGCCGCTTCACGTGCATGCTGTTTCGCGTTCAAAACGTTGTGCTCAACTCCGCGCTCACGCAGTAACTTTGACAAATACTCAGATTTTTCGACGCTCACAGTGCCGACCAAAACTGGCTGACCCTTGTTCTTGCGCTCTTCAATATCATCTGCAACCGCGTTAAACTTAGCAATCTCAGTGCGGTAAACGACGTCGATTTTGTCGTCGCGAATCATCGGTTTATTGGTCGGAATCGGAATCACGCCCAAGTTGTAGGTCGACATAAACTCGCCAGCCTCCGTTTCCGCCGTGCCTGTCATGCCGGACAGTTTATTATACATGCGGAAGTAATTTTGTAGCGTTATGGTGGCATAAGTTTGGTTTTCCGCCTTAATCTTTACGCCTTCCTTCGCTTCAATCGCCTGATGCATGCCTTCAGAATATCGCCTACCATCCAAAACGCGCCCAGTGTGCTCGTCGACTATGAGCACTTCGCCGTTGCGCACGATATAATCATCGTCCAAGTCAAAAAGTTCCTTCGCGCGAATTGCGTTGTTCAGATAGCCAATCAGCGGTGTGTTAAGCGATTCGTATAAATTACTGACGCCAAGCATTCTTTCCACTTCCTCAACTCCGTGCTCCAAAATGCCTGCCGTTTTCTTTTTCTCGTCAATCTCATAGTCCACATCGCGTTCCAAATTGCGCACGATTTTCGCAAATTCTACGTACCACTTGTTCGCCTCGCCCATCGCAGGTCCGGAAATGATAAGTGGCGTTCTCGCTTCGTCGATTAAGATGGAGTCCACCTCGTCGATAATCGCGAAATTGTGGACGCGTTGCACCAAATCTGCCTTTTCCCACGCCATGTTGTCGCGCAGATAATCGAAGCCGAACTCGTTGTTCGTGCCATAAGTAATATCAGCGTCATACTGTTTCTTGCGCCCAAAACTCTTCTGATTCGTCAATACGCAACCGACCGATGTGTTCAAAAACCTAAACACCCTGCCCATGAGTTCGCTCTGATACGACGCCAAATAATCGTTAACTGTAACAATATGCACGCCATCGCCCGAAAGCGAGTTCAAATACGCAGGCAAAGTCGCGACAAGTGTCTTGCCCTCGCCAGTTTTCATTTCGGCAATGTTACCGCGATGAAGCGCAGCACCTCCCATCAACTGGACGTCAAAGTGCCTCTGACCAAGCGTTCTCTTCGACGCTTCGCGAACCGCTGCGAATGCTTCAGGTAGCAAGGAATCAAGTTCCTCACCGTTCTCAACTCTTTCCCTGAAACTCGCAGTCGACCCACGAAGTTCCTCATCAGCCATGCGCTCAAAGTCCTGCTCAAGCGCATTTATTTGGTTTGCATAATCCTCGAGCCTGCGAAGTTCCTTACCTTCGCCAGCGCGCAGTATTTTATCTAAGAATGACATAATATTTATCGCTTTTCACAAATTCGCTACACTACCTGCCCGAATTCTTAGATTTCTGCTTGTCGAGTTCACGACGCAACCGTTCTGAAAACTTACCGATTACCGTATCAAGAGCCTTAAACTCGTTCGCCTCAGACGCTTCCGCGCGAAGCAACTCGCCCTTAATCGGTGCCGTCAATTCCACTTTCATCGAATGTTGCTGAATCGATGGGTTTGAAAAATATTCGAGCTCAACCTTTATCGAATCGAGCGCCTCAATTTTGTCAAACTTAGACAATTTCTCCACTACTCTGTCCTTAAACAGCGTGGACAACTTGGTGTTTCTTGCAAAGAATTCAATCTGCATTTTCCCCTCCTTACTATTAGCCATGTTACATCAAGTTATCTATAATAAGTATAGCATACTTCTAACTGAGATTTTGCTGAAAACTAATTCGCATGTTTTTACGCACTAGTACTTTACAGCAATTTCGCGCAACTTGGCTACCTCATCGTTTGGATTATCCGCGAGAAATACAGCATTACCAGCCACGAACACATCAGCCCCTGCATTATATAGAGCAGCAATATTGTCTTTCGATACACCACCATCGACTTGTATCTTGAGGTGGTGATTAATGGTATTTGCAGCGTTTCTTAACGCACGGATTTTTCTGTATTGCGTGTCTATAAACTTTTGCCCCGAAAACCCCGGTTCGACAGTCATGACCAAAATCATGTCGAACTCTTGGATAATGTCCAAAATCGGCTCGATTCCTTCATGTGGTCGAACTGCCAAGCATGCCTTAACGCCTAAGTCACGAAGTCTTTTCGCCAACCGAATCGGCGCTTGAACTGCTCCATAATGAAATGTTACAGATTCTACGTTGTCAAACGCATAGTCCACAGCCCATCTGTCAGGGTTTTCAATCATCAAATGCACGTCAAGTGGTATCGGCGAAATCTCAGCCAAACGCTTCGCGACAGGCAACCCAAACGTCAAATTCGGTGCAAAATGCCCATCAATCGCGTCAAAGTGCAACAAATCGGCGCGTGAAACCGATTCGACTGCCTGCCCTAAATTCGCAAAGTCCGCCGACAATATGCTCGGTGCAATCAATACTTCTCTTTTCATAATCTTACAGTATTAATTGTAGCACAAATTAATGAGTAAGGAGTAATTAGTAAGGCGGTGCAGACAAAATGTGGCACGTTTTTGATTTTACCATCATGCTACCTCACTTATAAGTGTAGCATTAATTGATTCTCTATACTTCATGGGACTTGTTTTTAGTTTTATAGAGAGTCTCT
>JAISFQ010000138.1 GCA_031263495.1 Candidatus Nutricula glyptotermitis | reverse complement strand
CTCATGCTTGTCCATAACATATTTGTAAAACTAACACATAGTGCAATCAAAATGTGACCTGCAATCATGTTCGCAAAAAGCCTCACAGTCAGTGAAAATGGCTTAATGAGCACGAGTTGCAGCATTTCAATCGGTCCAATTATGAATAACACTGGCACAGGAACGCCTTTTGGCATCGTTTCATGTTTTATGAAGCCAAAAAATCCATGCGCTTTGATTCCGACATACCAATATGTCACGAGTACGCAGACCGCAATCATCAATGGCATGGCGATTCCAGCAGTTCCAGCCAAGTTTAACCCTGGCACAATTCCTGCCAAGTTCATAAATAGCACCGTCAAGAAAAGCGTAAAGATGTATGGGTGAAACCTGCGTTGTTCCTTTGGACTGTAAATCATGAGTTCAAGTATGTTTTTCTTAACGAAATCGTATACAAACTCCAGCCCAGCCTGAACTCTGCCTGGCACCACTTTCAGATTCCTAGTCGCAAGAAACATTATCAGAACCAGCGCAATCGCTACTACGAATCTGATGAGTTCCAAGCGGTTAAGCTCAAAAATCGTGCCCGTAAACGCAAACGGCGCAGGGAAAAACTCGTCTATCGACGGAACTTCAAACCCATCTGCAAGCAGGCATTTTATGCCTTCTCCAAACATTCACACCTTTCTATCACACGCATCGGTTTAATGCGCTATTAATAATGATACACTTGTTTGAGACGGTTTGCAAACGATTCCTATTCTAAAATAATGCATATGCACTTTGCGCTCCGCGCAGTTAGTAATTAATCGCAACGCGTCAGTTAATAATGAGTAAGGAGTAATGAGTAAGGAGTAATGAGTAAGGAGGTTAGTTAATAATGAGTAAGGAGTAAGGAGTAATGAGTAAGGAGTAAGGAGTAATTGGGAAAAGGAGTTCGCTAACGCTCACAGGGTCAAATGCTCATCCGCATTTTCCTTTCAAGATTCCGCATCTCGCTCGCTTCGCTCGCGGTGCGGAATTCGGAGTGAAAGTGGCTTGTTCATGCTCACGGTGCGGAATTCAGAGTAGAAGTGTGTGCAGAGTTAAGAACATCGGATGCCATGCGTTCCAACCTCGCATGTAAGTCCGAGATGTATCCATATTTACGCATGACTTGCCCATAGACTTTTTTTATAGCCTTTTCATGGTCGACATTTGGCTTAAGCTTAGAACGCAGTTTTTGCTGAATGAATTCACTAATCGCGTCCTCAATCTCCTCGTCGGTGACCAAATCTAATGCACTTTCTTGCAAATCTTGAGGAATTTTGTGTTTTATTAATTCACGGCGTATTCCAGCACGATTCTGCTTCTTGAAAATAAGCGCATTGTTAACTATTTCACCTGCAAAATTCGCGTCATCGATTAACTTTACTTCACATAACCTATCAATCGCACGAGTCGCGACATCAGCATCGAAACCTTTTTGAATCAACTTATCATATAGATAAACTGAAGAGCGATTGGCGAAGGACAGCATCCTCAAAATACTATTCTTCGCCTTTTCAAAACTCTCATCACCTAGTTCATCAAACAAGCCTTTGCTATCCAACTCGCTCATATGCATAAATTCTTTTACTTTGCAACCTTTTGCGCAGGTGAAGGCTTCAAAACTGGTTCATCAGGCAGAGTAGAATTAGCAGATTTTGAAGTTGAAGCATTAGAATCAGTAGATGCATCGTCATCAGATGCATTAATGCCCATTGCATCCTTAATCTTTTCCTCAATTTCGTCCGCCAACTGTGGATTATCTTTCAAAAATGAACGAACATTTTCCTTGCCTTGTCCTAATTGATCGCCTTCATACGTAAACCATGAGCCAGATTTTGTAATAATCTTGCAATCAACTCCGATGTCAATCAAGTTGCCTTCACGCGAAATACCTTCACCATATATTATGTCAAATTCAGCCATTTTGAATGGTGGCGCAATCTTATTCTTGACAACTTTTACGCGCGTCCTGTTTCCGACCGCCTCACCGACGTCTTTCAACGTCTCAATCCTGCGAATATCTAAACGCACGCTTGAATAAAACTTTAATGCCTTACCGCCAGTCGTCGTTTCAGGTGATCCAAAAAACACGCCAATTTTCTCACGCAACTGATTAATGAAAATAGCAGTCGTACCAGTCGTAGACAATGCACCTGTAATTTTACGAAGTGCTTGTGACATGAGTCTAGCCTGCAAACCCAAATGCGAATCGCCCATTTCACCTTCAATTTCCGCTTTTGGAACGAGTGCTGCGACTGAGTCAATGACTACTATGTCGATTCCACCAGAACGAATAAGCGTGTCGGCAATTTCCAACGCCTGCTCACCAGTGTCTGGCTGTGCAACGATTAGTTCGTCAGTGTTAACGCCTAATTTCCTCGCGTATTCGGCATCCAACGCGTGTTCAGCGTCTATGAATGCCGCCACTCCGCCCATTTTTTGCGCATTTGCAATAATGTGCAACGTCAAAGTGGTTTTCCCTGACGATTCTGGACCGTAAATCTCGACGACTCTGCCCTGCGGAATACCGCCAACGCCCAGTGCAACATCAAGCGCAATTGAGCCAGTCGGTATGACATCAACATTCGCCTGCGTGACATCACCTAAGCGCATTACAGAACCCTTACCGAAACTTTTTTCGATTTGTTCAAGCGCACGCGACAGTGCCGCGCTTTTATCCTCTTTATTTAATACCATGTTTACCTCTCATAACAAACATTAATAAGTTTACTCCATTTAAGTATACACTGTTTTTCTACAAAATATTCGTGCATAACTATGGGGTGTACTTAAATAATGAGTTTAGTTAATAATGAGTTTAGTTAATAATGAGTAAGGAGTAATGAGTAAGGAATAATTGCACTTAGTTAATAATTAATAGTTAATTGTTAATAATTGCGCTCGGCGCGCCTCGCGCGGGAATCGGATTTCAGGCTACGCCTTCACACTTTGATTTCACGACCCACGTTCGCATTGCTACCGCGCGCGTGGGAAACTTTACCCTACTTGTCATCTGGGTAGCGTGAACGAAGTGAACGCGACACGGGATCTGGCTTCTTTGGAGTTGACGTAACATTCTTGGGTAATGCAGATCCCGCATCGCATTCGCTTGCGGGATGACAAAGGGTACTTCTTGCTCATACTCCACCTCAGAATTCCGCACGTAGATGCGGAATCTTAATTGAAAGTATTGCGTAGCAATGCAATTAAATCGTATTCGCCTATCGGCTCATGCTTTTTTTAAGACCCGCATCGGAGTGCGGGGTTCCGAATAGAAGTACTGCGTGGCATTAAGAGTACTCCTCGCTACGTACAAATCGGAGTTCGCTATCGCTCACACCTTTACCCCGCAACTTTCAAAACAACTTCGCTGCGCTCGTTCTTTTGAAAAGTTGCGCTAAGGCTTGGCAAGACTTAGGTCTTGCCAAGCCACTCTGCTGCAGAGTTGCTTTTTGCCCCAAAGTTGCTTTACAGCAGAGGCTTGGATTTTTCATACTGAAAAATCCAAGCAATGCGCAAGTATTGTTGCGCCGTAGGCGAAACCATACGCCAGCGCTGTTAGAGTATGAGCGGTAGCGAATTCCGATTCATGCGCGAGGCGAAGCCGAGCGCAATAAAAGCGTGAAGGCGTAGCCTGAACTCCGATTCAATTTCACTCAGTGAAACGCAGCGCTGTTAGAGTATGAGCGGTAGCGAATTCCGATTCACGCGCGAGGCGAAGCCGAGCGCAATAAAAGCGTGAGGCGCAAGCCGAATGCCGATTCTCATTACTCCTTACTCATTAGCGAGCACGAAGTGCGAGCGTTCATTACTCATTATTAACTAAGAGCAAGCGTATAACTATTAACTGGCGCGTAGCGATTAATTATT
>JAISFQ010000027.1 GCA_031263495.1 Candidatus Nutricula glyptotermitis | reverse complement strand
CAATGTAACTCTTAAACAAAAAGCAACTTCACAGCAGAGGCTTGGATTTTTCATACTGAAAAATCCAAGCAATGCGCAAGTATTGTTGCGCCGTAGGCGAAACCATACGCCAGCGCTATAAGAGCATGAGTGAAATGAATTCCGAATCTTAAGCGAAGCGCGAAGTGCAGGAGAACGCGAATGAGCGTTCGACCCCATCCGAATTTATTAACTATTAACTAACCGCATTACTCATTATTATTTGACCTACCGACCGCCGGTATGCTATACTTAATATGTACAAAAGTACAATGAGTGTAAGGAGATTATATGAAAACACAAATTACCTCCAGTTTTAAGGGGGGGGGGGGGGCATACCCAAGATTATGCTACAATTAATCACATGCAGATAATCAAAGTTCGCAACTTGCGGAAGCAGTTTGGCGAGATAAAGGCAGTGGACGATGTGTCGTTTGACGTCGAAAAGGGCAGTTTATTCGCGTTTTTGGGCACGAATGGCGCTGGTAAAACGACGACGATCAGCATTTTGACCACTCTGCTTCGGCAAACTTCGGGCGAGGCGACAGTCAATGGGCATAAAATCGGCACTGACGACGCGAAAGTGCGTGCAAATATCGGCGTTGTATTTCAGAACACAGTTTTGGACGATTTACTGACCACTTACGAAAACTTGGAGATTCGCGGTGGACTGTATGGACTTAGTAAAAAGGCACTCGGAGCACGCATTAATGAAGTCGCAGAGATTACCGACAGCACGGATTTCTTGAAGCAACGCTACGGAAAACTTTCAGGCGGACAAAAGCGCAGAGTCGATGTCGCAAGAGCGTTAATTAACCGCCCTGAGGTGCTGTTTTTGGACGAACCGACCACTGGTCTGGATCCTAAAACGCGCGTGCAACTTTGGCAGACAATCCGCAAAATGCAAAAAGACTTCCAAATGACAGTATTTTTAACTACGCATTACATGGAAGAAGCAGTTGACGCGGACAAAATCGTCATATTAAATAAAGGCAAAATCGTCGCTACTGGCACTCCGAATGAACTCAAAGATAGATACGCACACGATTCGCTTGTCGTCTATAATATACACAATGAGCAGGCAAAAGAAGCAGTTGTCAATTATTTAACTGCGCATAATATAAGTTACAGCGAAACGCGCGATGCGATGCACATTGAACTTGGTAGCACGAAGGACGCGATCGATATTTTGGCGCATTTGAAGCAGTATGTGGATAGTTTTGAAGTGCAAAAAGGCGATATGGACAGCGTGTTTTTGAATGCGATAGGGCAGAAAAATGCTGCAGGAGCAGCGAAAGGAGTGCTGGGCAATGATTAATGAGATTTTATGTTTTACTAAGCGCAACTTGAAGTTATATTTCCGCGACAAAATGGCAGTGTTCTTTTCCCTGCTCGGAGTGCTGATTATCATCGTTTTATACATACTGTTCTTGGCGAAAATGCAGATTGACGGGTTTGTGACTGGTTCTGGCGGTAGCATATCGGAGGCGGACGCGACGTATTTCATTTACGCATGGGTTTTGTCAGGCGTTTTGAGCGTTGCGTGCATGACAGTTTCGCTCGCTGTGCAGGAGATTGTCGTTACAGATTTGGAGCGCAAAGTTGTTTACGATTTCAAAACTTCGCCTGTCAAAACTGGCAGTTACTCCATTTCGGCAGTTTTTAGCGGTTTTACAGTTTCAGTAATCGTGACTACGCTGATTTTCGCAGGTTATACAGCATTTATTCGCATGAGTACGGGTTGCATGTTCTCGTTTCAGACTATTGCGTTGACACTGTTGCTCATCGTGTTTAATGCGCTCGCAAGTTCAGCGTTCATCGGAGTTTTGGTGCTCAGCGCTAAAAGTGGTGCGGCGATTAGCGCACTTACTGCGTTGTTTTCGTCAGTTTTTGGGTTTGTAAACGGTTCATATATGCCAATCGGCGCGCTTAGCGAAAGCGTGCAAAATGTAACAGTTGCGATGCCGTTTATTCACAGTTCTGCGCTTTTCAGGCAGGTTTTGACTGCTGATGCGGCGGATAAACTCTTCGCTGGCGTTCCAGACGCTATTCGCATAGAGAATTTGCAGATGTACGGAGTTGACTTGCAGTTCGCAGGAAACGCAATCGCACCTGCTGTTTCTGTCGCCTACATTGCAGTTTTCGGAGCAGTTTCTGTTGCGGTAGCGGTGATGGTTTCTAGGCGAAAGTTGGGTGATGGGTAATTAATAATTAGTAATGAGTAAGGAGTAATGGTGGAGTTCGCTAACGCTCACGCAGTGTTTGAGATTCCGCATCACGCTTCACTTCGTTTCGCGGCACGGAATTCAGAAATGAAGTACTGCGTAGCATTAAGAGTACTGCTCGCTAATCACAAATCCCGCATCGCATTCGCTTGCGGGATGACAAGTGTGAGCGAAGTGAGCTCCGTTTCCTGCGCGAGCGATAGCGAGCGCACGCTTGGCTTGCCAACGGCAAGCCAAGCGTAGTCAAATCAACGCATTCGCGCAAGCGAATTCCGATTCCCAATTATTAATTATTAATTGAGCGTAGCGGTTAACTATTAACTAGCCTTTACCTCCACTTCGCTGGAATATCATCATAATCTGCATACTTCTGTGACCAGCCAGTTCCATGGAACGTGTACATTTGTCCATTACCAGTGTATAACTTATCAAGCGAGTCTACTTCTGGCGCGGGGTTGTTTGTGAACAGTGCAATCAGTCCACCTGCTGGGAGCGTAAGATATGGTTCTGTAATGGCAGTTCCTACATTGTAGAACATATTTTGATATGTGTCCACTTGACTGTTCGGCGTTGTTATGTTCACGCCAAGATCTCCGATGTTGGATACTTTGATACAGTCGGTGAATGTAGATCTGAACATTTCGAATGCTGCTGGACCACTTATGTGGCTAAATAACCCATCTGGAATGGACTCTAACTGTCGATTGCCATTAAATGTTGCAAAAAACAGTGCAATCTGTGGCGCACCTGTTATGTAGGAAAACAATTCAGGCGGAATGGCTGTAAGTTGCGTATCCATGAATGTGGCATAGAACATATAACTTTCTGGCGCACCACTTATGCCATTAAATAGCTCTTCAGAAATAGATGTGATGTTATTCGCCGCAAACGTATAACTGAACATATAATCTACTGGCGTAGTAGGCGTATTTCCCATAATGTTAAGAACGCTTCCATCCAACCTTACAGTTCCATTGAAATTTGAGTAGTCAGGATAGTTGCTTTTTGTAAATGTATTAAGGAACATGGCATCCAATGAGCCGCCTGAATTTCTGCAATCGCCTTTGAAGTATAAAACGTTAGTTGGGCTAAAATTAATTGTCCTATGCATATCGTTGCCAGGGTCAGTCACGCCAGTCCAAGAAACGCCATCAGTCGAATATTTACAAGCATCCCAATTGGCAGGCTCCCATAACCCGTTCAAATGTGCAGATGAAATCTTTTCGCCTGTCACAGTGATTTTGAATGCTGCAATCCAATGTGCAAAAATCGTTACGTTACTGGTAATTATAGTGCCAGCAAAATCGAACTTTACATTTCCGTCGTCGGTCGTATACCAATCTTCCAATGCCAATGTGCCTTTCGTGGGCGGTTCAGGAACTGTCGCTGTAAGCCCTGTATATACTGTTTGAGGTGGCATAATGCTTCCGCCTGTCGTATTAAACGTGACTTGATATGATTCCACCCAGTTCACGGGAAGTGCAGCATAACCATCATACTTTGCCCAACCGCTTCCGCCGAAACCAACGTTCGTAACAGCGCCAGTATATAATGCCGACATGCTAGTGACCGAATATGTTTCAGTAAACAACGCAATCGGTCCACCTGCTGGGAGCGTGATTTCTGTTACGCCTGTATCTAGTCCTGCGCCGTTAAACATATGATAATATACGTTCGTAATATCAGTTCCGCTTGTAATGTCCATTCCGAGGTCGCCGACGCTAGAAAGCGTTTCGTTGCCTGCGAATGTCGAGAAAAACGTGTTTTCTTGAGGTGCACCACTTATTCCGCCAAACAACCCATCTGGCACTGCTGTGAGCACGTTGTCCATAAATGCGGCATAGAATAGCGAGTCCGTCGGTGCGCCAACAATTCCGCTGAACAAATCCGCGTCGATGTCAGTTAACTCGTTTTGCCTGAATGCATATTTGAACATGGCAGTTGCAGGTGCGAGCGCATTTTGCCCCATAATGTCAATCACTCTGCCTTCCAATTTAGCAGTTACTGACGCGCTTTGGAATGCTGAGTTAAACATGTACTTTATCGACCCACTCGAATCTCTGCAATCGCCTGAAAAATATAGCACCTGAGTTGCTGTAAAAGCGATCGTTCTGTCTCCGTTGGTCATGGAACTCCATGCGATTCCGTCTGCCGAATACTCGCAAGCGCCCCAATTGGCAGGTTCCCAATCTGAGCCCAATGTCGCGGTGCTGACTAAATCTCCTGTAAACTTAAACTTGAGACTATCAAGCCACTCAGCATAAATAGTGGTCGCGCCAGTAATTTGAACGCTATCAAAGTTAAACTTAGTGTTACCACCAGCAGTCGTATACCAGCCTTTGAACACGAACCCTGCTTTTATCGGGTCTGCACTTGGTTTTGTGGCATAAGCAGCATAATTTACCGTTTGAGCAGGAATACTGCTTCCGCCTTGCGTGTCAAAAGTTACTGCATACTGATTAATCGTCCACTCAGCGTAAATAGTCGTTGCACTGGTGATTGGAGTGCCAGTAAAATCAAACTCTACATCACCGTCGGCAGTCGTATACCAACCTTTGAATGTGTAGTGCGCTTTCGTCGGATCACTAGGTTTAACAGCGAATTTGCCGTGTTCAACTTTTTGCGACGCAACAGCACTTCCGCCTTGCGTGTCGAAAGTTACAGCGTAAGTCTTTGCGGGCGCAGGTTCAGTTGTTGGCGAAGATGTAGGCGTCGGAGTAGGCGTTGGCGCAGGAGCAGTTGTAGGCGTTGATGTTGGCGTCGGAGTAGGCACGTTATTCCTGTATGAATAACTTTCCGTGTGCGCACTCGTGGCAGCAGGTAGTAGTACAAATTCATATAACTTTTGCATAAACTGCGCCATTGCGCCACGATTCACTACGTTTTGCGGACTGTAAAGCGTGCCAGCAGGGTTTGAGCCAAGCGTAACTTTGTACTTCGCCAACCACAACACGGCATAATAACGGTTCGGATTGCTGGTCTTCAACTTTGTAAGTGCCTTATCGCTTTTGAACTGTTTCGCTTCGTTAGTTACAGTCGCAGGATCCACGTGATG
>JAISFQ010000133.1 GCA_031263495.1 Candidatus Nutricula glyptotermitis | reverse complement strand
AAATACAGAACTAATTTACTTGCACTTATAATATTACTCTCTTTTGGAATGGATGTCAATAGTCAATTTGCAGGGATTGTTACAATTGTTACAAAGTTATTCACAAGTTTTGTTATGTTAAAAGTTTTGTGTCTTGTTTTTCTGCTAGAATATTATAGAATAGTGGTGGTGTGAATTATGTTACGAAAGGATTAATGATGGTTAATTTAGATGTGGCCAGTGTAAGAGATGATGGTGCTAGTAAAAAAGAGACTACTAGTGAGAGTGCAAGTACTTCGCCATGCAATGAAAAGTTAAAGAAAGTGTTGTCTTATTATAGAAGTAGTGAAACTAAGAAACAAATTATCTTATCTTTTGCATCAAGAAATAAAGTTCCTGTATCTAGTATGTTAGAAAATGGAGAGTATACAGGAAGTAAGAATAATCCATTTAAGTTTGCAACAACATTTATTGTTACTTACTTTGATGTTATAAGAGGTATTAAAAGTCCTAATTTATTATTTAATCTTTCATCTAGTAGAGTATATAATAAACTAGGAGATAAGTATAAAGAAACTATAATTCTAAATAAGTCTTTTCTTCCTATTCCTGTTAGTATACTTAGTATGCATGGATATAGAATAAACAAACCTATATCAGAGATTAGTGCAGTAGTAAGTGATGGAGGAGTAATAAAGATAGTAGTTATGAGAAGTGTCTTTACTCATAATAGATGGAAAGTAAGTTACTTTGAGATTATAGAGGCAAACAGTAGAAGTGTTAGGATTATATGACGTGTAAGGAGTAAGGAGTAAGGAGTAAGGAGTAAGGAGTAAGGAGTAATGAGTAAGGAGTAAGGAGTAATGAGTAAGGAGTAAGGAGTAATGAGTAATGAGTAATGAGTAAGGAGTAATGAGATTCGGAATTCACTTCGTTCATGCTTTGATTTCACGACCCACGTTCGCATTGCTACCGCACGCATGGTGAAGTACCGCTTGTCGTCACGTAGTGCGTGGAATGCTTTTTTGTTTGTCATCCCGTAGCGCGTGAAACGCGCGACACGGGATCTGCATTGCACGCGATGGCATTCGCGTTGCTCATACTCCCTCTCAGAATTCCGCACGTAGATTCGGAATCTTAAAAGAAAGCATGAGCCAAAGGCGAATTCCTGTACTTTAATAGTACATGAGTTCACGGCTATGCCGTTCACACATTAATTAAGATTCCGCATCACGCTACACTTCGTTTCGCGGTGCGGAATTCAGAATAGAAGTACTGCGTGGCATTAGAGGTACTGCTCGCTAAGTACAAAAAGGAGTTCAGGCTACGCCCTCACGCTTTTACTCCGCAACACACAAAACAACTTCGCATACGCTCGTTCTTTTGAACGTGGGGACCGGGGTTGGGTGGGCGTCCCCCCGCCAAGCCACTCTGCTGCAGAGTAACTCTTTTATATAAAAGTTGCTTTACAGCAGAGGCTTGGATTTTTCATACTGAAAAATCCAAGCAATGCGCAAGGCGGCGGGCGCAAAGCGCACGCTGACGCAGCGCAATAGAAGCATGAATGAAATGAATTCCGATTCCCGCGCGAGGCGAAGCCGAGCGCAGTTATTAACTATTAACTATTCGTTATTAACTAACCTCATTACTCCTTATTCATTATTAACTA
This sequence comes from Candidatus Nutricula glyptotermitis, assembly GCA_031263495.1. Classification (GTDB taxonomy): domain Bacteria; phylum Actinomycetota; class Actinomycetes; order Actinomycetales; family Bifidobacteriaceae; genus Nutricula; species Nutricula glyptotermitis. The sequence goes on along the minus strand of JAISFQ010000133.1, from coordinate 13,882 downwards.
TTCGTTATTCATTGCACGCTAGGGCTATTAGAGTATGAATGAAATGAATTCCGATTCAAACGCGCTCAGTGAAACGCAACGCAATAATAGCGTGAGGCGTTAGGCGAATTCCGTTATATATGCAGATCCCACATCGCATTCGCTTGCTAGATGACAAGGGGAAGTACTTATTCAGACTCTGGTGTAGTTGATTCTGTAGGTTCTGGGGAAGGAGTCGTAGTGGGAGAAAAACTTGGTGTCGGTGCGATTGAGGGGGAAGGTGAAGATGAAGGGACAGGTTTTGGAGTTGGGGAAGGAGCAGGTTTTGGAAACTTTTGAATCACTTCATATAAGCGTTGCAAAAATTCAGCCATTGCGCCTCTATTTACTGCATCACTTGGATTGTAATATAGTTTGCCATCCTTCTTTACGCCCTTTGTAATGCCATTTTTCGCAAGCCACAGAATGTCATAATAGCGATTTGGGTTAGTCTTCTTCAATGCCATAAGTTTCTTGTCATTCTTATACTGTTTTTCCTGCTGAGTGACAGTTTTGGGATCTACGTGGTTATTTTTGGAGTTAGGATTCGTATCTAATGCGCCAGGTGCACCTGCAAGTTTGTACATAAACTCCGCCATCGCGCCTCTGTTTACTGGGTTTGCAGGTTGATATTTATTAGCAGTTGGGAGCGTAATCTTTGTGCTTGCGAGCCATTTTATAGAATGCTGACGGCTGACAGTCAACTTTGAAATATCGGTAATTTTGGGCACAGCGAGAGTCGTTTTCTGTTGCAATGCGAATTTGAATAGAAAATCTGCCATTGCGCCTCTGTTCACTGGGTTTTTGGGCGAATATTTCGTGCCTTCTGGATTTGAACCGATGGTCACACCATGTTGAAAAAGCCAATTGATTGCAGTTTTTCTGACCGCTACAAGTCCGCCTAAATCTTTGAATGGCTTTTTCGTGCTTATCTTTGGCAGTGACTCTGTATTCACAAACACGAGGTTGTCGCTCTTCATGTAGAATATTATGCCACCATCATATGACTGCTCACAGAGCTGAGTGGTGCATGCAATGTCTGATGTAGGGTAGCCGATGTAATTATCCCTACCGCCGATTTCTAAATACTTTTTACGTATAATTCCGCTATTCACGAACGTTTTTCCAAGTGCATCGACATGGAATATCGCGCCACCAGTAAATGGCTGACCGCAACCTCTAGCGTCGCATGTTTGGTTTGCAGTGGGCCAACCTAAATAACTCGCCTCTGCGCCCATTTGTTCCCATCTATCCTTAATTTCACCTGTTACTGCAAACACTTTTCCAACTGGATTTCCAAACCACTCCGCGAAATAGCTATAAAAGTTCCTATTTCCATACGCTGAGCATGCATCGCCCAGTCCATGTGAAGTTTTTAATGCTGCAGCGTTCGGAGTAAATGGTGTATAGAAGTAAAGTCCTGCTGTTGCGCTATTTTTTATTAACACTTTTTTCGTTCCGCATGATGCTTCTGGACTATACTGTATGTTATTATTTGTGCCTACTTTAAACCAATTGTAATAGTCTGGATAGAGTTTATAAACTTTGAATGCACGTGCGCCTTTGTAGACTTGGTGAACAAAACCTGATTCTGCCTTATCACATGTGCCATCGTCTGGGCACGCATAGCCCATTGCGGCTCGATACATCCAATCGGTTGGTTTAGTCGTGGTGATGCTTCCTTGTTCTTTTTGCAAAATTACTAAAATTACACGCTCAGAGATGTTACATGCAGCGGAAACTGTAGATATATATTGCGCTGCTGTCATGGTTTTACCACCCGCAATTGCTGAGCAAAGACCTGCTTCGCTCGGATATGCGACGGTTTTTAGTGTAAAATCTTTCATGCACACTATGCTACCATTCTTTTCGCAATCTGCACCCTGTGTGTTCAAAAAAGTTTGTATTTGCGCGACTGACATGACTCCATGTGTATAAAAATTGTTATCGCTTATGATTTCACCAGCATTAAATTTTGTCATATCCGCTGCGTTTGCACTGCTTATAAGGCTTAAATCACTAGGCGCAACCAGTGCCACAGCAACAAAAAGTGAAATCACTGCTGTATATGCGATTTTTTTGAAAACCGCACCAGCTTTCCTGCCTTGCCGGCTCATTGTTTCAAGCATATATCATTACTCCCATCTTATATCTTACATGCATTATGAAAGTTAAGTATACTACGCTTCTATGTGAATTTCATTAAAAAAGCGTTGGCGTGGTTAGATTGGAGTTCGCTATCGCTCACGCTTTTATTCGCGCAACTTTCAAAACAACTTCGCTATTCGCTTTCCTGCTGTTAAGTACAAAAAGGAGTTCGGCTTACGCCTCACGCTTTTACTCCGCAACACACAAAACAGAGTTCGCTATTCGCCTCTGCTGTTAAGTACGAATCGGAGTTCGCTTACGCTCACACGTTTACTCCGCAACTTTTCAGCAGAGGCTTGGATTTTTCACATTGAAAAATCCAAGCAATGCGAACGCGTAGCGTGAGCAATCAAAGTATGAATGAAATGAATTCCGAATCTTAAGCGAAGCGCGTAAACGCGAGCAAATTATTAATTATTAATTATTAATTATTAACTAAACTCATTACTCCTTACTCATTACTCATTATTAACTATTCACTATTCATTAAATAAATGGTGTATACTTTTAACTATGGAAAACGAAAAAGATTTCGTCACGAGCGAAAGGAAAGTTGGAATTCAGTCGATTTTCCCAGATCAAAACGACCCGAAGCATCCACCAATTTGGCTCTCGCGTGCAATTTTGTGGTGCATTTTAGCGTTTTTTGTTGCATATTTCGCATGGACATCGTTTTCAAAACTCACGGAAGTCGTGACAATCGTTCTAATTTCGTTTTTCTTTGCAATGGCACTTGAACCTGCTGTCGAATTCTTTGAAAAGTTTGGAATCAATAAGAAACTCGCAACCATAGTAAGCATAATCATCGCACTCATAATAGTCACCGCCGCGATTTTGATGTTCGGAAGCATACTTATTGAGCAAATAGTCGCACTTCTACAAACTCTGCCAGATATTTATGCCACTATCAGCACTTATATTTCAGACACATTCCACTTTCAAATCCCAAGTAACACGGATTTAATCCGCACCGCGCTCGACAAATATGCAGAGCAACTCGGTACGACTGTCGTTTTTGCAAGTTTCGGTTTATTTACATTCGTAATTGACCTGCTAACTATCGTCCTTGTAGTATACTTTCTGTGTGCGGAAGGTGACCAATTCAGAGCGAGTATTGCAAAGTGGTTGCCTTCATCAAAACAACGAAACTTTATACGCATATATACGATTACGCAGGCAAAAGTTGGAGGATTTTTAGGTTCGCGCATTATTTTGGCTGTAATTTCAATTACGTTTACGTCTATTGTGTGTTCGACACTTGGGATTCCCTATTGGCTTGCACTTGCTGTATTTATGGGAGTTGTTGGGCAATTCATACCGACGGTCGGCGTGTATATCGGTTGCGCACTGCCAATTTTAGTTGCATTTGCATCAAAAGGCGCAGATGGTCCACGTATCGCATTGATACTACTTGTGATTTTAGTCGTTTATCAAAACATCGAAAACATGTTCATTATGCCTATTGTATCGCAAGAAGCATTAGATTTAAATGCCGCTGTTGCATTTATTTCTGTACTCTCATTTGGCTATATGTTTGGTCCGCTGGGCGCATTTTTGGCACTACCAGTGGTTGCGACTGCTGCGACTGTCTTAAAATTAGTAGGCGCAAAATATGAAACAATAGACATCGGCGCAATGCAAGTTTTGCAGAAAAATGAGTTAAAAGAAATGCGAACTCAGCAAGACGCGGAAGAAAAGGCTGCAAAAGAGCAGAAAAAGGCTGCTCGCCCACATCCTGATAAATAATGACGTTGCTCCAGGATTTAGTCAAGTACCTGCATAGTTTGTCAAGTATTTACATAACTAGTCAAGTACCTGCGTAGTTTGTCAAGTACTTGACAAATTTAGCACTAATTTTAATGCTACACTATTATATATGAAAAGCGTATTGTACCCTGGCTCTTTTGACCCAATCACACTTGGGCATTTAAACATTATTGAACGAGCAACTAGATTGTTTGACGAGTTGATTATCTGCGTTGCGAGTAATGTAGACAAACATTACATTTTTAGTCACGCTGAGCGCGTCGAACTTGTGCAACAATCACTTGCTGACATGGCGATTGATAACGTAAAAGTCGTGTATTGGGATGCTTTGATTATCGATGCGTGCGCTGAATTTGGTGCTGGCACGATTCTGCGCGGTATTCGTAATATGAGTGACTTGAATTATGAAATGCAGTTCTCACAGATTAACAATAGGCTATCAAATGGCACAATCGACACACTTTTTATGACCGCAGACGAAGTTTACATTAATATGTCCTCGACACAGATACGTGAAATCGCGATGTATAATGGGAAAATCAGCGATATGGTCACAAAACCTGTGGAAAATGCACTGAAACGATTAGTGAAATTTTCATCTGCCAATGACGGGCTATTGCCAAATCACTAAACTCTGTGCTAAACTTATAAGTATACGATCGACTGTGGAGTGATATATGAAAAGGAAATTAGTTGCAGTTTTGTGTTCTGTGACATTTGTGGCTGTCGCATTTTTTGTTACAGCGTGCGCGCAAACTGCTGATAATGCCACGAAAACCGAAGTGGTAGAGCCACAAACCGAAACTACGGAAGCACCACCTGAGATAACGATTAAGCCGACTGACGTAGTGATTCCAGCGAGTTTGCAAGAAGCGTACGATGCTACTGATAGGTCTGAGAATTGCGACCCAACTCCTGGGTATCAAGGCAAAAGTGCGCTTGCGAAATTAAACGAACACATTCTTGATGTCGAAAGTGGTTATGAATGTCAAATCGCAGGACTTCGAGACCCATTTAAAGATTTGCCTGATGAGAGGAGTTTTGGTGATGCTTACGCTGATTTAAAGTCAGGCATTTTGGGAGTTAGTGGTAATCCAAGCACAGATGGTAATATATCTATTTACTTGGAAAACTTAGACGATGCCGAGCTGTTATACGCTAGATTTTTAATCGGCTTAACTGCTGATGAAATAGCGTCGCTACCGCCTGACCCGATCACGTTCAAATTGTCCAAAACTAGGGCGACGATTGATGACCTTTGGAATGCAGAAAGAATTGTGAACGATTTAGGTGTTGGGGAAATGTTTGGCATAGATGGTGAACTTGGCGTGTATGATGTGACGACATGGAAAACGCCAGTAGACAATATTCTCGACAATTTGCCTGCTAGTGATGAAAAATACAAGAAGTTCATCAAACTTACCTATGATCCTGATTCTGAAATAGTGTTTGCGTAAAGGGCAACGCGCGAAAATCATTAGTTGATAGTCAGTTCTGTAACATTCGCAAACGTTCTACAACTGTGCTACACTATTATATACAATTGACGTGCAGCAATAAAGGCAACAATGATTATCACAATGAAACGGGACGCAGATCCCAAAAAAGTACGAGGGTTACTCGACGGACTCGAGACGCATGGAGTGAAGGTGTTTGAAATCATCGGCACAACATACAGCGTTTATGGCTTGACAGGAGACACGACGGGCATCGACGACGAAGCAATACGCGCACACAAATGCGTAAAAAAAGTCGTGCGAATAGCCGAAAAGTACAAGTTAGTCGGCAGATTATTGCATCCTGAGGACAGCGTAATCAAAGTCGGCGACATACCGATTGGCGGAGATTCCAAAGTGCAAGTCATCGCTGGACCATGCTCGATTGAGAACGAAAGCATGTTACTTCGTATCGCTGAGCAGGTCAAAGAAGCAGGCGCAACTCTGCTACGCGGTGGCGCATATAAACCGCGCACAAGCCCATACGCATTTCAAGGTTTGGGCACAGAAGGAATCCGCGCACTCGTAAAAGCGCGTGAAGTGACTGGAATGCCTGTCGTTTCTGAACTTATGAACACCGACAAAATCGATGAGTTTGAAGAAAACGTAGACTTGATACAAATTGGCGCGCGTAACATGCAAAACTTCGGGTTATTGAAAGATTTAGGCAAGCGCACGACCAAGCCAATCATGCTAAAACGTGGGTTCTCGAATACGATTGAAGAGTGGATAATGTGTGCGGAATATATCGTGCACAGCGGAAACCCGAACGTAATTTTCTGCGAACGCGGTATTCGCACTTTTGAAACGCAGACACGCAACACGCTAGATCCTAGTGTAGTCCAGATTATCAAGCAAAAAACGCACTTGCCAATCGTCATCGACCCATCTCACGCTGCTGGAACGTATAAACTAGTCGAACCGTCCTCACTCGCCGCAATCGCCACAAAAACCGATGGACTTATGATAGAAGCACACGATGACCCCGAAAATGCCTTGTCAGATGGTCCACAATGCATAAAACCTGAACGCCTGCGCTCGATCATCGCAAAAGGCAAAAAGATTGCGGAAGCCGTCGGGCGCGAAATGTGATGCGCAAGATGACAAAAAGGTACTCTTAATGCCGCGCAGTACTTCACTTCCGAATTCCGCACCGCGAAACAAAGTGCAGCGTGATGTGGAATCTTGAAATGGAGGAAAATGCGAAGGAAAATGTGAAGGAAAATGTGAAGGAAAATGCGAATGAGCATTTGACCCCATTTGACCCCATTTGACCCCATTTGACCCTATGAGCGAGAGCGAATGCCCCCCCCTGTCATCCCGCGCATTCTGGAACACTACCCCAATTTTGTAACATTTGAAAAACTATGTACAAGTGTAGTATAATTTTAACTGTGAAAGTACGAGATGAGGAAAAACGCGCATTATTGAAGGTGCAAGAGATTGATTTGGAGTCCTTCAAGTTGATAAGCGATGCGCAAAAAATTCCTGAGGCAGGCGAAACTGTTGATTTGCAAGAGAAGTATGACCTTGCACAAAAAAACCTTGCAATGATTCGTGCGACTGAAATAAAATATCGCAATAAGGCAAATGAAGTGGCTGGACAAATTCAGACTAATAATGTGCGTTCTGGCAATTTGCAAAAACGTTTAGATGATGGAGATCTTTCTGCGAAGCACACAGAATCGACTGTGAAGGAGTTGAAATCTATTCAGAAAACGAACGAAAAATTGGAAGTTGAGCACGCAGAGTTAGTCGAAAGAATAGACACTGCGACTGGTCTTTATCAGCGACAAAAAAACATTGGTGACCGCATAAAGTATAAGTGGCGACGCACAGTGACAGGCGTAAACAATGTGACAAAGGGCATTAATAACGAGTTATTGGAGCTAAGGTCCGCACGTGACGAATACGTTAAGAAAATCAATCCAGAAGCATATGCGCTTTACAATTCTCTGCAAACGCAACATAAAACGCGTATTTTATTGGAAGTTAAAGGTTATGAGGTTATTGGGTTATCAATAGAGCTTACGCAAGGTGAGCGTGACACAATAATCAATGCACCAGCAGATGAATTGATACAGCTTGACGATTATGGTCTACTAGCAGTAAAAACTGAGGAGGTTGCCAATGGCTAGAACTGTCGAAAGTGGAAACGGTGAGGAAAACAACTTGAAAGAAGCGGATGCTAACGCAGACATTCAAGATGAACAGCGCGTAAAAGCAAGTTTTTTCGCAGGAACTGATTTAAAATCATTACTTGCAAACATGGAAAACGTCGCATCGAATGATCCGACTACGGTGCAAAAAACAGTTCCTGACATAACTGAGAGTAAACACGTGGTCGAGGATTTAGAGCCAAATGGCAAAAAAGATTTTCCTGTTTCACCTGTTGATGCGCTAGACATGACTTTGAAAAACGATGTAGATGCATTGGAAACTTATGATGAAGATGAAACTGTCAGTCTCCAAGATTCTGCATTGCTTGATAATCAAGACGAAACTATTCTCTCAGATGCAGTATTTGATGAAAAATCGCAACTGAACTCAGATTATCCATATTCTGATGACAAGTTTGACGATTTAATCACTGGACCCATAGCAGTTCATAGAGCGCCGAGAGTTTTGGGGCGATATATTTTCACGATTATTATTTCTGCACTACTCGGCGCAGCACTTGCAATAGGAGTTTTTGTGTTTTTATACCGTTCGACGATTTTCGCACCTCAAACTAATACACCCCCGCAAGCGACTGAAACGCCAGTAGCAGTTCCGACTGCGACTCCTACGATAGAAACTGTCGTGACTGAAACTCCAGAACCAGTGCAAGCAGTCAATAAAGAGGTTAAAATTCAGATTATGAACGCAACCGAAACAGCGGGACTTGCAGCAGAAAAAGTCGCTCTTCTTAATGAAAACGGCTATAAAAATGGGAGTGCGGAAAATTTCACTGGGACTTTGCCAAATCAAAGCACCGTTTTCTATGGTGATGATGAGGACAAAGCGACTGCAGATGACATAGCGAAAATACTAGGTTATACTGCAGAAAAAAGCAACCTGGCAAAAGGTGCGATTGAGGTAGTGATAGTTTAACTAATTAATAATTAACAATTAATAATTAATAATTAGATTTATGAGTTCGCTAAACGCTCACAGTTAGTTATGAGCGCATAGTGCGCGAATTCCGAGTCTCATTATTAATTATTAACTATTAATTATTAATTAATGAAGTAAGGAAGGGTAAACATGAAAAAAGCAAAGATGGTGTGCACATTAGGACCAGCGTCCAACACGCCGAAGGTAATTGGTGCACTTATCGCTGAAGGAATGGACGTGGCAAGGATTAACAGAAGTCACGGTGATATTTCCGAAGACGAAGCACTGATTAAGATTATTCGTGAGGAAGCCAAATTGCAAGGCAAGACGGTCGGCATACTCGTTGACCTGCAAGGACCTAAAATTAGGCTTGCGACTTTTGTAAACGGCGACGCAGTGTTTGTGAAAAAAGGTGACACTTTTACGATTACGACAGAAGACGTAGAAGGCACGACTGAAAAGGCTGGAACCACGTTCAAAGGCATCACGAAAGATGTTAAGAAAGGTCAGACGATATTGATTGATGATGGTAAAATCTCGATGAAAGTTAAAGAAGTTACGAAGACTGATGTCGTTTGTGAAGTTCTAGTTTCAGGATTTTTATCGGACCACAAGGGCATTAACTTACCAGGAACGATCGTCACATTGCCTGCTCTGACGGAAAAAGACGAAAAAGATCTGCGTTGGGCATTAAACTCTGATGTTGACATGATTGCAATGTCATTCGTTAGAAAAGCGGAAGATGTCAAAGAAGCAAGGCGTGTTATGGCTGATGAAGGCGTGAAGTTGCCAATTATTGCTAAGATTGAAAAGAGTCAGGCGGTGGAAGATATTGACAATATCGTCGCTGAATTTGATGGAATCATGGTCGCACGTGGTGATTTGGGCGTTGAAATACCATATCAGGAAGTGCCTTTAATCCAAAAACGCATTATTCGCAAGTGCCGTAAGCAATCAAAACCTGTAATCGTGGCGACACAGGCATTAGAATCTATGATTACATATGCTACGCCGACTCGTGCAGAAGTTTCGGATGTCGCAAACTCTATTTTGGATGGCGCAGACGCGACCATGACTTCCGGTGAAACGGCAGTCGGCAAATATCCAGTGGAAACTGTGCAGGCGATGGCAAGAATCATAGGCTGGCAGACAGATGAAGGCTTGAAACATATCGTGCCACTTGGTGAAATTGAGGAAACTGAGGCTAGCGTTTCGATGACAGCCGCTGCGTCCAATATCGCAGAGAAAATTGATGCAAAATTCATCGTGACTTTCACCGAAACTGGCTATTCAGCACGTACTTTATCACGCATGAGGGGTTCAATTCCCATCATAGCACTTGGAAAATATCAGCGAATTGCGAATTATCTTGCACTATCTTGGGGAGTTCAAACGCACTTAGTCGATCAATATGACAACACTGATGCTATCTTGCGCATTGCGGACAAGAAACTGCTTGAGCTCGATTACGCAAAAGAAGGTGACGTGGTAGTTGTGTTATTCGGCTCACCAGTAGGGTTAAAAGGTTCGACTAACTCGATTGTGGCGCATAAAATCGGCACTAAAGGCATTATTGAGTATGATAAGTTGTAATCAAGTTGTTGCGACTATTGACAAATGTCATTTAATGTGATATAATGGGGTTAATGACAAGGGGGAAGTTAGAGTATGCTAGAGTATAGGAATCTGGAGATAGACAGCGAGAAAGCTGACAGAATCAGTGTCTCGATAATTATTCCTGCTTACAACGAGGAACACATCATCACGCGATGCCTAAAAGCCGCGTACACGCAAACAGTGCCTGCTGAGGAAGTTATAATAGTCGACAATATGTCAACTGATGCGACGCATAGCATCGTGCAACGTTTCATCGATGAGCATAAAGATTATCCTGGCAAAATTGAGGTGATTACGCAAAATGAGGTGCAAGGACGTGCCGAAACTCGTGATGCAGGATTTAATCACGCAAAAAGTGAAGTTTTAGGGCGCATTGACGCAGATTCAATACTCTCACATGATTGGGTTGAAAAAGTGAAATTAGCGTTCTCTGATGACCTAGTTTCTGCTGCAACTGGTGCTGTTTTTTATTATGACATGCCACTTCGCACTGTCGGAATGCGTGCCGACAATTCTGTTAGATACATAGCATCGAAAATGAGTCGCAAGTATGGGTTTCTGTTCGGCACAAATATGGCAATTCGAGCCACTGCATGGCAGGAGATTAAAGATGAAGTTTGCCCTGATTATCTTGACGGAATCGGCGTTTTGCATGAAGACATCGATTTAGGCATACATTTATCTATGCACAATCTGCAAATAGCCTATGTAGGCAGCATGTTAGTCGGAATGTCCGCACGTCGCATCGAGGATTCACGCAAAGATTATTTCACATATACCAAACGCTTCAGCAACACCATGAACGCGCATGGCATTGAATCCGCCTACTTCAAAATTCCGCAATTCTTCTTCAACACAATCTATTTCCCAGTTCGCGGACTCAAAAAGGCGTACAATCCATACTACGAAAAAAGAATTGATGGGACGTATAAGATGGACTTACTAGGAAAAAGGTTTCGTTAATATTGTATGATGAACTCCTTACTCATGACATGGTTTAATATAGCCATGCGGAGTACAGGATGCGCCGAAAGTTCCTTGTCAGAGGTGATAATTTCGCGTGCAAGTGAGCGTGCAGTTGCGATTAAATCTCGATCTCGAACGATTTTTATTAGTTTAAGTGACGAATTTATGCCAGATTGCGCACCACTCGTAATATCGCCTTCGCCGCGAATCGCGAGGTCATAAAGTGCAAGGTCAAATCCATTATTTGACTTTTCCATGGCAGAAAGCCTTTCTACTGCAATCGGCTTAACAGGCGTTCCATCGATGTCAATAAGCGATTCTGGAATCTTAGTCACGAGGAAACAAATTGAGTTCCTCTCTCCCCTGCCCACGCGCCCGCGCAGTTGATGAAGCGTCGAAAGTCCAAATCTATCGGCATCCATAATCACTATACAACTCGCATCAGAAACGTCAATTCCCACTTCAACGACAGTCGTCGAAACCATAATCTTCGCATTACCTGCCTTAAACTTGCCAAACGCCTCCTCTTTTTCCTGCGCACTCAATTTTCCATGCATTTTCACAATCTCTATGCCTTCAAATAGCGCATTTTCAGTAAGTTCATTGTAAACATGCTCGACCGATGAGATGCGCGTATCATCTGCATCTTCGCTTAACTTCTTTTTAGAAGTTTCAAATTCATAACTAGCAGTTTCTTGCGCTTCTAAATATGCATTGTAACTATTCTTCTCTGAAATATCATCAAGAACATTTTCTGTCTTTTCATTAGTTTCTGTTAAATCAGTTTCTTCAACAGAACTTAATGAAAGATTCGCATTACTGCTTGCGTATTGCAAAAAGTTCGCACTGAATAAATGAAAATCCTTGTTTGCAGTATTTTGCCATTTAACTTCCCTCTGGGAGAGCATTCCATCGCCGCCAGCAGCGGATTCGTCGTCACTAATTTTAGGGCAAACTATGAACGCCTTGCCTCCAGAATCGATTTCCTCTCTAACCCTCTGATACATTCTGCGGGTCCATGTTTTATTGTCAGTGTGTACTACAAAAGTCTTAATATCATGTCTATTTGCAGGCATTTCATCGAGCGTTATAACGTCTAGATCTGCGAAAATACTCATCGCGAGTGTTCTAGGAATTGGTGTCGCAGTCATTACGAGCAAATGTGGCTCAGTTTCGGCTTTTGACTGCAAAATTGCACGTTGATGGACGCCAAAACGGTGTTGTTCGTCGATAATTATGAGTCCAAGGTCACAAAAATCGACATCTTTTGAGAAAACAGCGTGCGTGCCAACAAGTATTTTTTGCGAACCATCACTTATGCCAGAGAGTATTTTGCGTTTCTGGGCAGCGGTCATCGAGCCTGTAAGCAGGGAAACTTCGCGCCCTAATTCGCGCTCAATACTTTCTTTATGTTGCAGAGCCAAAACCTCAGTCGGTGCCACCAAAACCGATTGTCCACCAGAATCTGCCACCTGCAACATTGCTAACAGAGCAACAATAGTTTTTCCAGAGCCGACATCACCTTGCAAAAGTGCTTGCATCGGCTGTTTTGCTGATAATAGTGCTGAAATTTCAATAACTGCCCTCTCTTGTGCACCAGTAAGCGTATATTTAAGTGAAGATTTTAACATATCGACTTCGGAATTTTTGGACTTTTTCATGCGTGGTATCGTGGCTTTTACTGCTAACTGCTGCCTTCTATAAATCGCCGAACTTTGCAACAAAAACGCCTCTTCAAATTTTAGAGTTTCAATCGCCTTTTCATATTCTTTGAGCGAACGCGGAAAATGCACCTTACAGAACGCATCGTATCTGCTATATAGACCGCGAGCAGCGATTATAGTGTCAGGAATCACATTTTGCACACTTAGAGAATCTAACGCTTTTATCACAGTCGCAATCACCGCATGAATTCTATCAGTCGAAATGCGTCTTGTAGCATGATATATAACGATTGGTAATAGATACTTTGCGCGTTCAGCCTCTGTTGGGTCATTTTTAAACACTTCAATTTCTGGATGCGAAAATGAATAGCCACCATAATAACCGACGTTTCCGCGAACCGCAATGTGCTGTCCAACTTTATACTTAGATTCAAGCCATTTTGCTGTGTTCAGGTTTTTTATGAAAAAAGTTGCGCGTGCGTCGCTTGTGTTGTCCGTAAAAAATACTTCGACGCGATTTGGCACTTTACCTGCATACTGTATCTTTACATTGGTTACCTCACCGAATACTGTTGCACTATCTCCATCTTGCAAATCGTAAATCTTGCGTATGCAAGGCGCATCAGTCACTTTCCGCGGATAATAACTAAGCAAATCCTCGATGCTTTCTATTCCTAACGATTTCAACGCTGAAACTGCTGCATTGTTAGGTATCACTTTCGCCAATCTATCTGTCATGTTAAACTGCATATAATTAGTATACTACAATATTTAGTGTGTTATATTTAGACTGTGAATAACTTTAGTTATGCGCGAAAACATCACATCTCTTGTCGTCCCACCCTTTTTTTGTCATCTAGCAAGCGAATGCGCTGCGGGATTTGCGATTAGCGAGAAAGTACGTTACGTACTAAGAAGCCAGATCCCGTGTCGCGCACTGCCGTGCGCTACCTAGATGACAAGGGGTAGAGTACAGCGCAGGCGAACACAAACAAAGGAATTCGCTTTCGCTCATACTCTAACAGCGCTGGCGTATGGTTTCGCCTACGGCGCAACAATACTTGCGCATTGCTTGGATTTTTCAGAATGAAAAATCCAAGCCTCTGCTGT
>JAISFQ010000137.1 GCA_031263495.1 Candidatus Nutricula glyptotermitis | reverse complement strand
TAAGGATGTAAACAATAAATGAAATTTATTGTTTACGTTTTTAAATATTTAATTTGACATATTATCTAAAAATATGGGCAAATTGCGTTGCATCTGTTCACTCGCGGTATTATAATACCGCTTCGTTCCAGATGCTTAGCAATTTGTTCCCTATTTTGACGCTGAGTTGTAGGTGGGGCGAATTCCGTTTAATGCGAGCGAAAGCGAGCAATCAAAGCGTGAATGAAATGAATTCCGATTCCCGTGCGAGGCGCGCCGAGCGCAGTTATTAACTATTAACTGGTGCGTAGCGATTAACTATTAACTAACTTCATTACTCGTTACTCCTTACTCATTACTAACTAGGCGTGCGTCTGCGCGAACTCCGAATCACGCGGTTATGCTACCTTGATTACGAATTAAATGTTGGCGTTTTCGATGTGTGACACGGTAATGTCATCATCACCAAGTACTAATATTGACACCACGTCAATCCGTATGTCACGCGCGTACGGAATCTCGCGATTTTCAATCCGTTTTTCATCAATCCAAAGCCCGACCAGCCCTTTTATGGTTCGCAACTTTTTATAATTCACTGACTCAGAAGGATAACCGACAGAAACGGAACGCCTAGTCTTCACTTCGACAAACACAAGCGCACTTTTGTTGTTGTCCAACGCGATTATGTCAACTTCACCGAGTTTATTTCGCCAATTGCAATCCAACAGTTCCCAGCCTTTTTTCTGCAAATAACGTCTTGCCAAAAACTCTCCAAATCGCCCCAATTCGCCATTTTTTAACTTCATTACCGACTGCATGTTAATATTATTCCACATCTCCACGCCGCAATCACCACAATACAAAATTCGTGCATAAGTAGCATACACATTGCTCATTTGCATTTCCCACGCAAAACGTGTACCATATTAATATGCGTCTAGCCCCCATCGTCTAGCGGCCTAGGACATCGCCCTCTCACGGCGGTAACACCGGTTCAAATCCGGTTGGGGGTACTTATGTTAATGAGTAATGAGTAATGAATAATTTGATTCGGAGTTCGGGCTACGCCCTCACGGGTTTTATCTCGCATTAGAACTTTTACTTAGGGCACAAAAAGTAAAATAGGTAGTAAAGTGCAAGGAATGCGAATGAAGCCGTATTAATATACTGCGAATGAGCAATGACACAGCAATTTGCACATATTTTGCTTTTTGTGAAGGACACCGCCCATTGAACGGCGGCTTACCACCGGTTCAAATCCGGTTGGGGGTACTTATGTTAATGAGTAATGAGTAATTAGTAATTAGTAATGAATAATTAGTATTGGAGTTCGCTATCGCTCACACTTTGATAGCACTGCGTGCACCCACTTGTCATCTGGGCAGCGCGTGAAACGTTTTTTGTTTATCACCCCGTAGCGCAAACGAAGTGAGCGCGACATGGGATCTGCATCAGCGAGAAAGCACTTCCGCTCCCAAGAAGCCAGATCCCGCATCGCATTCGCTCGCGGGATGACAAGGTGCTGCTTGCTCACACTCCACTTCAGAATTCCGCACTACTCCCACTCAGAATTCCACACGTAGATGCGGAATCTTGATTAAAGTATTGCGTAGCAATGCGATTAAAACGGAGTTCGTTAACGCTCACGCACTCTTTTAAGATTCTGCATCACGCTACACTTCGTTTCGCGGTGCTAAATTCTGAATAGAAGTACTGCGTGGCATTAAGAGTACTTCTCGCTACGTACAAAACGGAGTTCACATGCGCTCATACTCTTACCCCGCAACTTTCAAAACAACTTCGCATACGCTCGTTCTTTTGAAAGTTGCGCTTAGGCTTGGCTTGACTTAGTTCAAGCAAAGCCACTCCTAAGCAATGTAACTCTTAAACAAAAAGTAACTTCACAGCAGAGGCTTGGATTTTTCAGTATGAAAAATCCAAGCAATGCGAACGTGAAACGTGAGCAGTCAGAGCATGAGGCGTAAGCCGAATTCCGATTCAACCGCACTGCGTGAAACGCAGTGCTATAAGAGCATGAATGAAATGAATGCCGATTCTCGCGAGCGAAGCGAGCGCAACAAGCGAATGGAATGATACAAGTCTATCTCTAGAAACAACTCGTAAGCAGAGTAGCGAGGTTAATCCGAGCAATAAAAGCATGAGGCGTAAGCCGAATTCCGAATCAAACGCGCGCAGTGAAACGTAGCGCAATAAAAGTATTCGCAACGCGAATGCCGAATCCCATTACTCATTATTCATTACCTACCGGCGGTCGGTATGCTATAAATTGTTTCTAAATAGCATGCACCAGCAGGTCTACATACCAGTGGTCGGTTATGTAGCGCCATTTTGTCTCACTTTTAAACTATGCAATCAAATGTGCGGTTCGAGTATTTTAAGGAACTTTTCATTGTCAAGCACATAAGTTTGATGTTTTTCGTTTGGAACTAGCACAAGTTCCGCATCTGGAATCGATTGCGCAATTAACCGCGCATGGCTTTCGAGCACTACATCTTTTTCAGCATTTATAATCACAGCAGGCACTTTTATCTGCTCTAACTCCCACGGTTTTATATCTGGCTGTTCTAGCATCATGCGGAATTTATCGTTACGCGTAAAGAAAAATATTACTTTAACAGCAAATTGCACAAATGGTTTTATAGCAAATGGGTTCAAATTAGCACCGCATGTAATCAGTTTGTCCAGCAAATCAGGATGCTTTATAGCAATCAGTAAGCCTACAATTCCGCCATCTGAAAATCCACAGAAAATCGGTTTTTGAAGCTTTTCTGCCTCAATTATTTTGACATAATCTTCTGCAATGTCGGTATAATATAACCGCTCGACATTTCCAGATTCTCCGTGCCCTCGCGTGTCAGGTGCGATAACTTTAAAGCCTTTATCTGCCAGTTTTTGTATAGCATCATCAAAAATCTTATGCGTTTCACCATTTCCATGCGCCAAAACTATCGGTCTGCCCTCACCGTGAACAGCATATACAAGTTTCACGCCATCGCGCTCAATACTTTTCGTCTCCATCTTACCTCCCTCATATAAAGTATATCACACGTGCCTCAAACTTTCAATTTGTGAACGGTGTATAATTTAATGTATGCAAAAAGGTTTAATCTTCAACATCCAAAAGTTCAGCATCAATGACGGTAGTGGAATTCGGACAAACATTTTTATGAAAGGCTGCCCGTTAGTGTGCGAATGGTGTTCAAATCCAGAATCGCAACTCGCAAAACCGCAAATGCTAGGTGACACTATTGATTCCAAAGAGTATAGCGTGCAAGAAGTCGTCGAAATATGCTTGAAAGATAAAGTTTTTTATGACGAATCAGATGGCGGCATTACTGTCACTGGTGGTGAGCCGCTTGTTCAGCACAAATTCGTTTCTGACCTGCTGGATGCATTCCATACAGAAGGCGTAAATACTGCTATGGAAACGACTGCTCATGCGTCAAAATCAGTGTTTACTGGCGTTACGCCAAAAGTAGATCAACTTCTCTGTGATATAAAGCATTACGATTCCGCTGTTCACAAGCAAAAAACTGGCGTAGGCAATGAGCGCATTTTGGAAAACATAAAGTGGGCACTGGAAAATCACCAAAACTTGCTCATGCGCATTCCCGTAATTCCCGATTTCAACAGCACATTAGATGACGCGGATTCGTTTGCTGACTTGCTTAATAACCTAGGCATTATGCGCGTACAGTTGCTTCCATTTCATCAGTTTGGCGCGAAAAAATATGAGTTGCTCGGGATGAATTATGCATACAAAGGTATAAAAGCACTTTATCCAGAAGATTTAACTGATTATGCAGAAAGATTCACTGCAAAAGGCGTTGACGCATTCTTTTAAACGTAACTTCACTCAAAAAATAACGTCAAACAAGTGTGTGTTACGCAAAACAGTTATTTTTGCGTTGGACCGAAGAGTATTTCATCCCATTCAGGCAATTGTGGGCGTTTCGGCTTCTTACTCTCAACTTTCTTTTCGACATCCTCAGCCTGAAAAGATGATGTTTGTGCCACACGAATCATCGGCGAAGTGACTATGTTCGAAGGAGAATCTTCACTCTCGACACGCACTATGTTATGTTGTGGCGTTTGCGATTCATCATCTAACTTCGGAAAACTGTCTGGAAAGTTAAGTAATTCTGATTGATTTGCGCTCTGCCCTTTGCGAGGAAAACTTGGAATCGGAGGTTCAGATTCAGTGTTGCTTGCGAAAAGTGATGGATAATCTTTAACGCTATTTGATAATGTAAACTTATCTTCGTGATCTGAATCTTGCACAGATTCTGGTTGTTCAACTGCAGGTTCGGTAAACTTTTCAAAAAACTCTGAACGCGCATCTTCGTTGAGTGCCTCCTGTGCATCCTTTATTTCTTGGAACAAATCTTCCGCGTCTTTATTCAGTGTTCGAACCAAATTCGTCCTCGGATTCCAACTCCAAACTGCACTTCTCGTATCGATTTTTGACCTTTTAGTGTTACCATGACTTCTTGGCGCATAAGTTAGAATAATCTCCCACGGATTCGTGTCATTTCTAGTTGCGACCCACTCAAGTTGCTCATAGTCGCGCTTTTCAAACACATCACTCAAAAGTTTTTTGATTTGTGTCACACCATTTTTCACACGCACGTCGACTTTCTGGAACTCGCTGATTGCATATTGCTTCTCGCGTATGATTGGAATGTTATACTTCTCAATGCGAGTTGCCTCAATTCCTGTAAGTTTTACAAGTTCGCTGACCGAAAGTCCTTGGCGAAGAAACTTTTGCACGTTTTGCAAGGAAAGTTTGCCTTTCTTTTGTGTCTCTTTGTCGCGTAGCGAAAGTACTGCGAAGCGCAACTCTGCGTCAACTTTCACGGCGTACGTAACTTCGTCGTCATCCTGGAGCAACAAATTCGCCTCGTCAACCCCTTTAAAATGCAATTTTTGTAATTCCATGTATTAAGTATAACACAAAAAGTTTATGCGTGCGCTCAAATGTTACAATAGCGCCGTTCCACCGCCACTATCCACTTTTTAGAACAATGGCGGTGGTATAAAACGCGCGCTGTTGGTAATAAATATCAATTACAATGTGTTTGGTGCGAACTGTGACTCAATCACAAGTGTACCAGCGATTATGTCTGCCTTAATCGTCTCGACTTTGGACTTCAAATCATCACTAAGTTTCGATTCAAAGCTGTGATATGGTGCAATTCCGACGCCACCATTTTCGAGCGTGCCGATAAACGCCTTATTACTAAACGTTTCTTCGGTTAACATGCTATCAACAGTCTCGACCACGGCAGTCTGTATGTTTTTCATAACAGATGTCAAAAAGATGTCCGCATAACCTTCTTCTGCAAGTGCGCCATCTGCATCAACCCAAACTACGCTTACATCACCAGCAGATTTCGCAGCAGCAGCAGCACCTAAACCAGCAGCAGCAGCAACAGGCATTATTACGTCCGCACCTTGTGCAATCTGCGCTTCTGCAATCGTCCTGCACTTCGTTTGATCCGTATAACTGCCAATAAACTGACCTCCATCAGGCTTCGCAGTATCCCAACCGACGACTTTGGTTTCAGTGCCGTTATCTTTGTCATACTGAATCGCACCTTGCTGATAGCCGTCCATAAATAACTGAACAGCCGCCTGCGGATCGCCACCAATAGTGCCGATTATATGCGTTTTCGAATAGCCAGCAGCCACGTAACCTGCCAAAAATGACGCTTGAGCAGTGTCAAAAATGACTGGTTTGACGTTCGGCAAATCTATCGAATCATCATCAATCATGGCATAATGGCTGTCAGGCTTTTCCCGTGCAATCAAATTTGTCGCTTCGACAAGATTGTATCCAGCAGGGAAAATCACATTGCAACCTGCGCTTACCATAGCCTCCAAATTCGGCGTATAGTCACTTTCAGTCTGCGATTCCGCCGTTTTAATCTCAATTGAGAACTTAGATGCAGCCTCTTGCAACCCCTCAAGCGTCGCTTGATTAAACGACTTGTCCTGAAATCCCCCTGCTCCTGACACTGCACACGCTAGAAACGAAGATGCAGAATCATCAGATGAAGGATTGTTAGAACACGCTGTCAAACCGCCCAGCACCAACAATAAAACAGAACAAGCAGCAACTAAACTTTTGCCAACTTTTTTCATTCTTCTCCTTTTACTTACCGCGTAAAGACAGTAAACTTCCGCAGTATCCAATCTATTCAGCACACACTGAACTCGCGAAACGTTTCCGCAGTCAGTGCGTTATTGTCTCTATGTATCAGTAGTCTGTAAAACATTATAAAACGCTGCAAGCTGACCATGAATCATGACAACACGCAGAATAATATAAAACCCTACAATATAATTCTACCACTTTCCGCATTAACTTTCAACATTTCACATTTTGAGTTTTATCAAAACGGGCGCATTTTGAACGTACGTTCAAATTTTGAACATACAAATATGACGTAACAGCCGTTCAACTGGTGAAAGTAGCCGCACTCGCAGCGTGCCTTTAGCGAGTGCGGCTTTGTAGAAATATAGGATAAAAGTTTATTTTAATGAGTAAAAGATATTAATGTGAGTTGGTTTTAGAAAAACGTATTTGCTGAATCCCATAATTGACTTTACTTTTTGTAGTTTTTGACTCAATTTGCGTGCAGGAACAGCGGTAAACGTTGCTTTGAATAGTCGCTTCATAGTCCCCCTAACACCCAAACGAATCTTGTGCAGAGCAATGACAGATGTCAAGTGCAATATGCCCTACATGTACAGTCTATCACAAAATTTCCAACTTTGCAAGGCGTGTAACATCGGCGTGTCGTGACCAAAACATCACCCTCGTCTGGCAAACTAAAAAAACAAACCCAACTCTCACAACCTGACCTTAACCCTGAGCGAATAATATATAACAAGACACAGGTATGAAAATATTTTTATGCGCAGGCAGTAAAAGCATCTGTGCCATATCTCCACCTAAGCCGCAAGAATTGCGGT
Organism: Candidatus Nutricula glyptotermitis; assembly: GCA_031263495.1. Classification (GTDB taxonomy): domain Bacteria; phylum Actinomycetota; class Actinomycetes; order Actinomycetales; family Bifidobacteriaceae; genus Nutricula; species Nutricula glyptotermitis. The sequence continues at coordinate 5,704 of JAISFQ010000137.1, read as the reverse complement.
GTGGTGGAGGTAATGGTGCTGATGCCTAGAACAAGCAAAAAATATTTTCATACCTGTAGTCTTAAGAAATGTGTTTTCAGCGAAGTAAATGTGGCTCCGAGCGGACTTGAACCGCTGACCCCTCCCTTTTCAGGGGAGTGCTCTACCAGCTGAGCTACAGAGCCAAAGCGACCCTGACCGGACTCGAACCGGCGACCTCCGCCGTGACAGGGCGGCGCTCTAACCAACTGAGCTACAGGGCCACATATGTGCATATATTATATTACACTGTTTCAGACGCGAATGCAAATGTTAACAAACTGGCGTTTACTGTACTGGCTCGTTGCAAAATGTTACAATTGTTACAGTTTTGTAAAAACGTGAGTTGAGCAGGAAATTGAGTTACTTCTGCAGATTCGACAGCACCCCTGTAACAAAACTTGGTGCTTTCTGGTCGGAGAAAGTTTCTGCCAATTTACGCATAGATTTAATTGTTGTAGCAACATCAGAGTCGGTATATAAAATAAGATATGCGCCGATGCGTAATATTGTGCGATCACTTGTTGCGAGATTAGAAAGTTTCCAATTGTGAAGCGCGTTTTGTATAGATACATCAAGTTCATTAACGTTTTCTAACACGGCAATGATTAATTGCCGCGCGTCGTCATCAATAAGCAGACGAGAATTGTCGACATTTAACTGCATTAACTCGTTAATGTTAAATTTAACATCAGAATCATCACCTACAACTGCATTTTTTTGAATCTCCGCCTGAAACAGTATGCTAAATGCGTTTTTGAGCGATTTTGTACTTATCACACCACTCCATTAATTACACTAGTTGCACACATTAAATGCGCGAGATATAATCGCCACTTCGTGTATCGACTTTTATCGTGTCACCTTCATTAATGAACAGTGGAACTTGCACCTCAGCACCAGTTTGCACTGTCGCAGGTTTCGTACCACCAGATGACCTATCACCTTGCACGCCAGGCTCGGTAAATGTAATTTCAAGCGCAACGGATGCAGGCAATTCAATAAATAATGGTTCACCATCGCTCGATGCAACAGTCGCGTTCGTGCCTTCGATCATATACTTTTGCAAATCGCCGACAATCGCGCCACTGATTGTAAGTTGCTCGTATGTGGTGTTGTCCATAAACACAAAATCTTCGCCATCTTTATATAAATATTGCATGTCTTGCCTGTCGACAGTCGCTGTGTCGACCTTTATTCCTGCATTAAACGTCTTGTCAATGACTTTTCCTGTAAGAACATTCTTAATCTTTGTTCTTACAAAAGCACCGCCTTTTCCTGGTTTGACATGCTGAAACTCGACTACTTGCCAAAGTTTGCCATCCAGATTCAAAACAGTCCCATTTTTTATGTCATTTGTACTGACCATATCTTTCCTTTCGTTCGCTCACTCGCGCTAACTTTCGTAACAATACACTTAAATACTACACCATTGTTGCACTGAATGCAAAACTGTGGTAATATTAACTGTGTAGGGTGATTGGCGCAGTTGGTTAGCGCACTTCGTTTACACCGAAGGGGTCAGGAGTTCGAGTCTCTTATCACCCACATGTACTTCGCTGAAAATGCAGTACTGTGGAGTTTTGCACAATTATTTTATTTTTCTCCTGTACCGACGAGGAAGCCGTTTTTATACTTCTATCTTTATTTGGTATCAAAGTATTCGTTCATTGATGTTGCTGTTACTTCCTCTTGTGTGAGGAGCATGTGGATGAGCATGCGACCCTTCGAAAAGCTAAAATAATTGTGCAAAACTCCTGAAGCTACCTTTTCGCTCAGGGTTAAGTTCAGGTTGTGAGAGTTGGGCTTGATTGTTTGCGAATACCTTGGTTTGCTAGACGTTATAGGTATTCGCTTCGCTAATACTCCACCTCAGAACCCCGCACAACTCCACCCTTCCGAATTCCGCACAACTCCACCTCGGAATTCCGCACTCCGATGCGGAATCTTAATTAAAGTATTGCGCAGCAATGCGATTAAATCGCATTCGCCTAACGGCTCATACTTTAATTAAGATTCCTGCTTTCGCAGGAATTCAGAAATGAAGTACTGCGCGGCATTAAGAGTACTCCTTGTCATCTAGGTAGCGGGAACGAAGTGAGCGCGACACGGGATCTGCTTCCAAGAATCGTAAGTACATTCTCACTAATCACAGATCCCGCATCGCTTCGCTTGCGGGATGACAAGAGGAAGTGCTTGCGGAATGACAAGTAAGATAAAGCGCATCACGCGCGCGGTAGCAACGCACAAGTCAGCGGGCGCAACGCGCACGCTGACGCAGTGCTACCAAAGTGTGAAGGCGCAGCCTGAACTCCGATTCCCACGCGAGCCTGAAAGGCGAGCGCAACTATTAACTATTCGTTATTAACTAACCGCATTACTCATTACTCATTATTCCTTACTCATTATTAATTATTCCTTACTCATTAACTCTAGAAATATGCTACCATATTAACTGCAATGAATGATAATTTAACTAAGAATGGATTAAACGACGGCGAGGTGGAAAAGTCTCGCCACAATTTCGGCTCAAATGGGCTGACAGAAGTAAAACAGGAGTCGTTTTTCGCGAAGTTGCTTGCGAATCTATCTGACCCGATTATAAAAATACTGATTGTCGCGCTGGCGCTTAATTTGGTGTTTGTACTGCTCGGATATTCGCATTGGTATGAAACAGTAGGCATATTTTTCGCAATTGCGATTGCAACTTTGGTCTCGACGTTTTTTGAGTATCGCAACGAAACGACATTTCAGCGGTTGCAGGCGGAAGCGGGCAAGATATATTGCAAAGTTTACAGAAATGGCGTTTTGCAGGAGATTCTGATTGACGAAATCGTTACTGGCGATCTGATGTTACTGCAAACTGGTGATAAAGTGCCTGCTGATGGCATTATCGTGCAGGGCGAATTGAAGGCGGATCAGTCGGTGCTAAATGGGGAAGCGGAGGAAATCACGAAACAGCCTATTGAAACAAACAATGTGCTCGCGCCGAAGTTACAAGACAAGTTTTCCATAAAAACCTACAATTTAATCACGAAAATGACTGATTCGGACTTTATGGACGCATACTCAGTGTTTCGCGGAAGCATCGTGCTTGAGGGAAATGCGCTGCTCAGAGTGCTAAAAGTCGGTAATGAGACGATTTATGGCAGTATAGTCGCGGAAATACAAACAGGCAGTGAGGTGGATTCTCCGCTCAAAGTGAAACTTACTAAACTTGCCCAGCAGATAAGCAAATTCGGCTACATTGGCGCGATTTTGATATTCGTTGCCTTTCTGTTTTTGGACATTTCGCAAAAGACAGGCTTCGATTTTGCGACTATGAGCACGTACTTTGCAGATTTCAGCAAGTTCGGACCAGACATTTTGAACGCGCTGATGTTGTCGATTGTCATAATAGTTATGGCAGTTCCGGAAGGTTTACCGCTGATGATTTCGATAGTTTCGGCGATGAATATGTCCAAAATGCTGAACGAAGGCGTTTTTGTGCGCAAAATTGCAGGTATTGAGACCGCGGGTAGCCTAAATCTCCTGTTCACAGACAAGACAGGCACGATTACGAAAGGCAAACTTGAAGTTATTTTGTTCGAAGACGCGGTTGGCAGATTTTACAACGACTACACCGAGATTCCCAAGCCATACATCGGCGAAATTGTCACGAATTCCGTGCTCAACTCCAATGCGCAGATGAGTAACGGATTCGCGATTGGCGGTAATTCTACTGAAAAAGCACTGCTCACATACGTTAATTCGTTCAAAAACTTTGACGAGTTGTTTGACGATGAGAACATCAGGCGCAAGAAAAAGGTCGCTGAGTTCGCGTTTGACAGCAAAAACAAGTATTCAGCAGTGATTGTCGAGACTAAAAATAAAGACAACACCGCACACGCGCTTTACGCAAAAGGTGCGCCTGAAAAGTTGTTGCCCAGTTGTACGCACTATTTGGACAACGATGGCGAGGTCAAATCGCTCGATAACTTGCCGATGGCGAACATAAATGCTAGAATCGACAACTTGGCTGAGCGACAAATTCGCGTAATCGCGCTTGCAACTGCTGATTTACCTGCCGATTCGGGCTTTGACATTCAAAAACCGCTTACAGGCTTGACGTTAATCGGCTTTATTGGCATTCGTGACGACATTCGCGAAGAGTCCAAGCAGGCGATTAAGAATGTGCAGGACGCTTCTGTGCAAGTCGTTATGATTACTGGCGACAGGAAAGAAACCGCAGTTGCGATAGCGAAAGAGTGTGGAATTATCAAGTCTAGGGACGATTTAGCACTTACGTCGCAGGAACTTGCGCGCATGAGCGATGACGAGGTAAGTGAGGCTCTGAGCAGGTTAAAAGTCGTCGCACGAGCACTTCCGAGTGATAAATCTAGGCTTGTTCGTATTTCGCAGTCCAAAAACTTAGTCGTCGCGATGACTGGCGATGGCGTTAACGATTCGCCTGCTCTACGTGCTGCTGACGTCGGTTTTGCTATGGGTTCGGGCACGGAAGTTGCGAAAGAAGCGAGTGAGTTTGTGATTTTGGACGACAATTTTATATCGATTACCAACGCGATTCGTTACGGGCGCACGATTTTCAACAGCATTCGCAAGTTCATCGCTTTTCAACTGACGATTAACGTGTCTGCAGTGCTTATTTCCGCAGTTGCACCGCTTTTTGGCTTCATGCATCCGCTGAACGTCATTCAGATTCTGTGGGTTAACCTAATTATGGATACACTTGCCGCGCTTGCATTCGGTGGTGAACCCGCATTAAGGCGTTATATGCAGGAGAAACCTAAGCGTCGCGATGAAAATATCGTCTCCAAACAGATTTTTACATACGTACTTTCTGCGTCACTTTGGATATTCGCAGTCAGCCTATTTTTCATCTTTAGCCCTATTGTGACAGGCTTTTTCCGCGCAGACGCAGGTGGCACATACCTACGCACTGGTTATTTCGCGTTTTTCGTGTTCGCAGCAGTGTTTAACGCATTCATCGTCCGTTCCGACAGCGTCAATTTGCTCGACCACATTTCCAAGAACATGCAGTTCGTCGCCATTATGCTCGCAATCACGCTGATACAAATCGTGCTCGTTTACGTCGGCGGCGAAATATTTGAAAGCCATGGACTAGCTGGGCTTGAGTGGGTGGCGGTTTTGCTGGCTGCTGTTACGGTTGTGCCAGTGGGGCAGGCGATAAAGGCGGTTACGGATAAGTTGGGGTAGTGGCTATAACATACCGGCGGTCGGTATGCACTTCACCATTATCATCCCATGTGTGAGCTCCGTACAGCTGTCTTTGTCGGCTGGTCTGCCCCGTACTTGATATGGGAATGCGGAATCTTAATTATAAAGTATTGCGTAGCAATGTCATTATCGGAATCCATTTCATTCATGCTTTGATAGCACTGCGTCAGCGTGCGCTACGCGCCAGCTGGGGTTGCGCATAAATCGGAATTCGCTTACGCTCATGCTCTGATTGCTCACGCTGCGCGCCAGTTAATAGTTAATAATGAGTAAGGAGTAATGAGGTTAGTTAATAATGAATAGTTAATAGTTAATAACTGCGCTTGGCTTCGCCTCGCGCGGGAATCGGAATTCATTTCATTCATACTCTGATAGCACTGCGTTTTACTGAGTGCGTTTGATTCGGCATTCGCTATCGCTCATATTCTGATTGCTCACGCTACGCGTT
>JAISFQ010000080.1 GCA_031263495.1 Candidatus Nutricula glyptotermitis | reverse complement strand
TCCTCATACACTCTTGATTCACACTAGTTGCGTTTTTGAAACCTCCGAATCTGAAAAATAGCACTCGTTTTGACGAGGTCATATGCTCAATTTGAGTTACATCCTCAGTTACCGCACCTACATAAAGGTTTGGCACTTCATCAATCCCGCCATCAGAGAATGGCACGCAACGCAAAAGCCTATCAATGGCAAGAAAAGTGCCACGCAATGCTCCAAACTTAGTAATCGCGACCTTAGCATATTCAGAGCAACTTGGATAATACCTACAACGTCCACCAAAAAGCGGCGAAATCAACTGCTGATAGCCTCCAAGCATTCCAAGTAATATAGTTTTCATATCTCCCTAGTTACATATTTTTCCGCACAACGACTTTTTCAAGCACTATGTGTCAGAAAACACCTCGTTTCGAACAGGCAAAATCGGTTTTTGGCTAGATGATGCGTGCAACCTTTTCTTCGCGCGTTTCAGAGCATTCAGAAAATCACTCTCCAACTTGCTATAAGTAGCCATGCCTGCTGTATCAAATGCAAAAATCACCATGCGCAACCCCTCAATTTCTGGTTTATGATGCCTCGCAATCTCGCGAAACCTACGCCTAACTTTGTTCCTAATAACAGCATTTCCGACCTTTTTGCTCGCAATAATACCGACTCCTGTTAATTTTACTTCCGAATCTTCAGCCCTCATGATAGAAAGCGTATGAGTTTCCGTTTTCGCGTAACATCTAGCGTTCCTAACTGACGAAAACTCTTTTCCATTCTTCAGCGTTTCAACAGGTGACAAGTCCTTTTGCCCTACCATTTCAGCCCTTACTTGCACTCATAAAAGTGCTAAGCCGAAAGAACTTTCCTTCCTTTTTGCCTTCTGCGCGCCAAAAGTGCACGACCCGACTTGTTCGCCATTCTCACTCTAAAACCATGAGTTTTTTTGCGACGTCTGTTGTTCGGTTGGTATGTCCTCTTTACCATAATCCTCCTTCATTTTCACAACTTACTTATCCTCAGCACTTTCACAAACGTACCGATTCAAGGCATTTTTGTGCAAGGAATAGTGTTGCGCACAAAAGTACAGCTCTAATGAGCCGACAATTATGCGCGACTTGGCAGGCGCAAAGCACCTGTCGCAGTTTTCGTCAAATGTTAACGAAACTCTTTCCAGCACATCTACCATGTTAAAAAGTATACTCTTGTTTTAGACGCGAGTCAAACGTTTTGTCATAGGTAAGTGAAAATGTCACTACTTGTCATCTAGGTAGCGTGTGAAATGTGCACGCACTGCTTCTTGAAACTTTTCCCCACGCTTGGAGTAACTCTCGAATTGATCGAAAGACGCAGTCGCAGGTGAAAGTAAGATAATGTCATTGCCAGTAGCAACGGAAAATGCGCGTTGAACTGCGGTTTCCATTACGTAATCGTTATCTGGAATGTCGAAAAGTTGAATGCGAGATGCGTACTCATCGGCTCGGATTGCATTCAGAATGTTTTCCTTATCTTTACCGATTAGAATAAATGCTTTGATATGCGGTGCAGCGGTTGCGATATAATCAGTAAAATCGACACCTTTTGTGAGTCCACCAAGTATTAATATGACAGATGAAAGCGGATTAGCAACTATTGCTGCAAGTGAAGCATGCGTATTTGTTGCCTTAGAATCGTCTATTACAGGTGTTGCGGTGCCATTTTCGTGCATTAACTCTCTCAACTGTTCACTTCTATGTGGATCAAGTTGAAAAGTAGAAAGTGCACTCATTATTGACTCATTCGTTACCAATTCGGCGCACATTATGTCATTTAAAGGCAATGCAATTAGAATCGCGGCGGTGATATCATATCTTAAATGTTGCCAAAGCACTCCATCTTGCCTCGCAGCCCAAGCAAGTTTGCTTTTTGATAGAACACTCATCACATCTTGCCCATTTATACTGTTCAATATGTCATTTGGCGTAATTCGCTTATACACTGCACCATCAAAAACTCTATATTTCGCGCGTTCATAATTATCATGTGATTCATGCCAATCTGTATGATCTTGTTCAATATTTAATATGCACGCTATGTCTAAATCGACACTTTTGGTCCAATGCAGTTGAAAACTCGAAAGTTCGATTACAAGTGCCTGAATATTGGGATCCAAAGCAGCTTCTAGCATGGATTCCCCAATATTTCCGACAGATTTTGCCAGAATTGAAGATTCGTTCAAGATTTGAGTAACTAGCCTAGTGACAGTCGTTTTCCCATTAGTTCCCGTTATGCCGATTAAAACTTTTTTAGTACGAACAAGTTTTAGTAAAATATGCAAAACATCCAGCTCAGAAAGAACATTTACTTTCAATTCGTCAAGTAAATTAGCGACTAGAGAATTTGGAGGAAATCCAGGGGAAATCAGTGCGAATTCCAGTAAGTTTTCTGCTGTAAGATTGCGTACACAATCCTCAAGCTCGCGCACAGTCGTAAAATCCGAGGCAACCTTCTCATCGAATGTCAACACATTATAAAACTTCTGTAGAACTTTCTGCGCTTTTTTCCCAGTAACGCCAAGCCCTATTACAAGCACATTTTTCCGCATACTATAATTATACAGCATAGTTAACGTTTCCGCTACGTTTACACACTTACCTAGCGAGTATGCACACTTTCTTAGAGGTGACAAGGTGGGCTACTCATTTTCACGACTAAGCACTACTAAATGCTCCACATGAGCAGTTTTTGAAAAGAAGTTATATCCACAGTTGAACTCGATTTTATACTTTTCTAGCAGTGGCTTTATATCACGTGCCTGAGTTACTGGGTTGCAACTTAAATATATAACGGTTTTTGGCATAACTTCTTGAATTTTGGACTGCAGAGAGGTAGAAATTCCAGCACGAGGCGGGTCCAAAATCAAAATTTGGTCTTTTGAAATATGCGACAATACCTTGTCAGCAGACGTTTTTATCGCTTTAGCATGTTGAAATGAGTTTTGTTGTATATTTATAAGTGCTGCTTCATGTGAATTTTCGTCAATCTCGACAAGCGTAATAAAATCATCTTTTTCACTTACAGTAAGCCCAATCGACCCGACTCCAGAATATAAGTCAAGAATTTCGCACGCGTTTTCTCTATTTTTACCTGCTCTAAGGCGTTTAAGCGCGTTTTTTATATCACGCAAACACATTTCATAAACTGCCTGATTTACTTGCCAAAACGAGTCGATTGAATAAGTGAAAGTTCTATTGCAGATAGTGTCAGTGAGCGTTAATTGACGTTTTCTGAGGGAATTTGAATGTTTTTGACTGTTTTTGAGGGATTTTGATTGTTTCGGGGGCAAAAAGTTGTCATAAAATACGACTTCTAGTGCGTTACTTTGAGCAAGTTTAGTAAGTTTTTCAGACTTTGAGAGCACATCCATCACATTTTCAGCAAGCTCTTCATTTGTAACATAAAGTCTAGCTATGGTTTTTTCGTCACTATTTGAGCGAATTAGCAGCGATTTTATGTATTTTGGATTGAAGTTTATGGCAGTAAGTGGTTCTGTAATCATGTTTGCTGCACTAAGTACAGCATTTGTTGGCAGACTTATCGTTTTTGCAGGGAAAAGTGTGTGAGTTCCGCGAAGTGTGCATGCAAAATCGAAAGTGTTTGGTAGAAATGCAAAGTTATATTTATTGCGGTAATTATACTCATTTCCATCACTTTTTACCTCAACTTTCCGCGCAGATAACCGCTCAATATCAGTTTTCTGAAGAGTAAACGCATCTTTAATTAACCCTGCTTTTAAAGAATTTTCGTACTCAAAATCAGCGATTTGCAGTGGCGAAGTTGATGCATAGGAATCGACATCGCGCGGTAGAACTCTGTGCTCACTTGCCTTTATTATTCTAGCAACATTTGCAACGAGGTAATGTTTAGTGTCACGAGTAACTTGAATTGAAACTCTTTCATTTGGCAATGCTCCCCAAACAAATACTTTTTTACCCTGCTCACTGCCTGTTTCAATACTCGCAATGCACGCTCCTCCGTTTGCAAACGCTTGCGTCGTAACTTCATACATAATTTTGCCTTCACTAATAGTATACCAGTTTACTAAGTGAGAAGTACTCTGCCAGCTAGCAAGCGTCTGAGGTGGAGTACTCCCACCTTCTGAATTCCTGCGAAGGCAGGAATCTTAAAACAAAGCATGAGCGTAGCGAATGCATTTAATGGTGTTCGCATGCGCTCACACTAGTTTTAAGATTTGGCATCTACGTGCGGAATTCAGAACAAAGGTGTGTTATACTATTATACATGATTTTAGCGGACTATATCTTGGCATCAAATGTCAAAGATGACATACTGTTTCGTGCTGTTTTTGAAGGTGCGACTGGTGAAGAGTGTGCGCAGATATTGGAACGCGTGTGTGAACGGTTGCCAAGCATTAAACCGCTACTCGCTAGGGAAACTGATGAACTCTCTGGTGGTGAAATTGCGCTCACACTGATTGCAGGAATACTAGTCGATGGGCGCAAAAGCAGTATAACAGAAGAATTTACCGCTCCCCTGTCCACGCGAGCGAAAAAGGAAGTAGAATATGCCATTAGTCGTGCTTAAAGGTGAGAATGGGTCTGGAAAAAGCTCTGCGCTCGAATTTCTAGCAGGCTTTCTGAGTGAGAAACAACTTGTAGCGAGAATTAACAGTGTGCCCAAAGAAATTTTGGCTATAAAAGCAGAGCACTCTAATCTGAGCATCGTCAATAATACAAAAAATCCCCTACCACCTGCTTATATGTTGCAAAACTTTGAGCAATTGGCAAAAATACTCCATGATGATGTTAAAATCGATTACGCAGATAAGTCTGTATTACAAAAAGTTATGTTAAAACAGATGTTGAATAGGAAAAATACTCTAATTTTGCTTGACGAACCGACTTCAAGGCAGCGAGATGAAAGTACGCGTAGCATATTAAATGAGTTGGCGAAAGAAGCGTTTACAACTGACAAAACAATCGTTCTTGCGACACATGCTGAACTTGAAAACTGCTTGCCAAAAGGAACTTTAGAGAAAGTCACTATAATTGATATGGGTAAAAAAATAACTGCGAGTAAACGCAGAACTAAACAATACAGAGCATTAAAATTGGCAAAACAGATTGCAAAGAGCCTGCTCACAATGTCGCCACTAATAATTTTCACAACAATAGTCGAATATCTTATCACTTATTCTATTCATTCCGCGCTGTTTTTACTACTTAGATTCGTCCTGATTATCACGATTGCAGGATTATTACTGCATGCTATCAAACCGGTTGCACTAGCAAAGATATTACCAAACCGTTCACTAAAATTGACTGTTATTCTCTCTCTTACGCTAATAAAAAAGTTTTCCAAGCATTTTCGTGACTTGAAGAAAGCGCAACAAATCATGGGTAAACTGCCGATGAATGGCATAAAGTCCAAAATTCCAATTGTTCTACTTGAACCGTTTTTCATTGACACAATAGAGAACGCGGAAAATCTTGAAGTTGCACTCAGATTTCGCGGAATCGAGTAGAAACTCTCAAAATAATGACTGCTCCAACTGCTCCAAGTGCCGATTGTCCAATATTTGCGGGGATTGAAATTACTGCCGCTCCGATTCCGTAAATCCACCATGTCACTAAAAAATACCCTGCAACCATCACTAGAAGTCCTGCTGAAAGTGCAAGTATAGTAAATAACCAATTAATTCTATTGCCACGAACTTTCCCCTGCATATCTTTGTCCGCGCTCATTTCTATAATTTCAGCACTAACTTCCTCTTCCTTGACTGTGTCCAATTTTCTAACAGCCAAAACGCCAATCAATCCTGCGACAAATCCTTCAGCCGCGTGAATCGTAAGCGAAAATGGCATCCATTGCAAATAACCAGTAAAAACGTCAATTAGCGCACCAGAAACTGCGCCAATCAGTGCACCTTCAAATGGTCCAAGAATAAGTGCACCTGCCAAAATCCCAATATCCGCCGCTGTCACTACGCCAAATGCACCTGGTATCGGAATTATTACTAACGTCCCTAAAACCACGGAAAACGCAATTAAACTCGCGTTAATCGATATTCTACGAAGACTCATTTTGCTCCTTACACATTTTCTTCACTACTCACGTTAACACCTAGAGCACGTGTACATAAAAGTATACATGAAATTTGACAGTGAGTGGAGAAGTATTAGTGATAAACAAGTTTTATTGTAGTATAATTATTTTAGAACTATTAACGTAAACTAGAAAGGAGCATATTTGGCAGATAACGATTACAGCGCGAAACATTTATCGGTGCTGGAAGGGCTGGACGCGGTGCGCAAACGCCCAGGAATGTATATCGGCTCGACCGATTCGCGCGGATTTATGCACTGCCTGTGGGAGATTATTGACAACAGCGTCGATGAAGCATTAGCAGGTCATTGCAACAAAATCACTATCACTTTGCACGCAGACGATTCCATCGAAGTCCAAGATAATGGGCGTGGCATTCCAGTCGACGTCGAGAAAAAGTCAGGGCTTACAGGCGTCGAACTTGTAATGACAAAACTGCACGCAGGCGGTAAGTTTGACGACGCAAACTATCAAGCAGCAGGCGGTTTGCATGGCGTCGGTGCGAGCGTAGTGAACGCGTTGTCGGCTCGGCTTGACATTACAGTCGCAAGGCATTCCAAACTGCAACGCATGCAATTTAAGCGCGGTGTGCCTGGAACTTTTGCCGATTTAGCAGGCGATTTGTCACCAGATGCCGTGTTTACTCAGGCAAAACGCGCTGGCTCAAAACAACCTGCTCCGCTCGAACTGATAGGCAAAGTAAAACCGCGCGAAACTGGAACCCAGATTCGCTTTTGGCTCGACCGCTCAATATTCCCAACTTCATCTACACTATTGTACGACGAATTAATCACGCGTGTCCAGCAAACTGCCTATTTATTGCCAGGATTGACATTTGAAATTAACGATTATAGACCAGAGCGCGATGAGCACGAACAACCGAAGCACAGGGAGTTTTCGTCAACTGGCGGAATTGTGGACTTCGTAAACTCGATTTCCCACGGCGACGGCATTACCGATGTCATTCGCGTAAAAGGTGAGGGCGAGTTTACCGAAACCATACAGAAACTGGGTGCTGATGGGCATTTAAAACCTGAGGAAACATTGCGTACTTGCAAAATCGACATCGCACTTCGCTACAACTCCAACTACGAAACCGATGTGCGTTATTTCACGAACATCATCGCAAACCCCAAAGGTGGCTCACATCAAGCAGGCTTTGAGCAGGGATTACTTAAAGCAGTTCGCGGTGCAGTAATCAATAATGCACGAAAACTTAAACTTAGCAAAAAGGACGTCGATGATCTGAAAGTTGAAAAAGATGATACGCTTACTGGCTTGACTGCGATCGTGCTTGTGCGCCTGAAAGAGCCGCAATTTGAAGGTCAAACGAAAGAGATTTTGGGCACTGCGCCTGTCAGAAAGATTGTGAGCGATATTGTGTACGACCAAATGACAGAGGTTTTGGAAGGTAAACGTCGCGGATTCAAACTGCAAGCAGTGCAAGTTCTGCAAAAAATAGTGTCCGAAATGCAATTACGCGTAAATGCAAAGAAGCAAAAGGAAATTACGCGCAGGAAAAATGCGCTCGAAACATCATCAATGCCTGCAAAACTGGCAGATTGCAGAACGAACGAAGTCGAACGCACAGAACTTTTCATAGTCGAAGGCGACAGCGCATTAGGAACTGCAAAATTGGCGCGCGACTCCGAGTTTCAAGCACTTTTACCTATTCGCGGCAAGATTTTGAACGTCGAAAAAGCATCGATGTCGCAGATTTTGGCGAATGCTGAGATTTCGTCAATCATACAGGTAATCGGCGCTGGATCAGGCAGAACTTTCAACATCGATGACGCTAGGTACTCAAAAGTCGTCATAATGACAGACGCAGATGTCGATGGCGCACACATTCGCACCCTGCTCCTGACCCTATTTTATCGCTACATGCAAGATATGGTAAAGTCTGGCAGAGTTTATGCCGCCATGCCACCGCTTCACAGAATCGAACTCTCAGGCGCAAAAAGGGGCGATGACAAATACATTTACACCTACACCGAAGAAGAACTTTTGCAAAAACTCGCCTCACTCCGCAAGCAAGGAATCCGTCACAAAGAAGACATTCAGCGCTACAAAGGTCTTGGCGAAATGGACGCAGATCAACTCTCCGAAACCACGATGAACCCTGCAAAACGCACACTTCGTCGCGTAATGTTCTCCGACGCCGAAAAAGCGAATGCGATATTTGAACTCCTAATGGGCGACCTCGTCCCACCCCGCAAAGAGTTCATAATCCGCGGATCAAAAATGCTGGACAGAGCGTTGATTGATGCGTAGGTTAATGAGTAAGGAGTAAGGAGACTAGTTAATAGTTAATAGTTAATAATGAGTAATGAGTAATGAGTAATGAGTAATTGGTTCGGAATTCGCGCTATCGCGCTCATACTCCCACTCAGAATTCCGCACAGTGGAGCCCAAGGGGCGTAACGTGATGCGGAATCTTAAAACTAGTGTGAGCGCATGCGAACACCATTAAAAGCATTCACCTAACGGCTCATACTTTATTCTAAGATTCCGCATCACGCTACACTTCGTTTCGCGGTGCTGAATTCAGAAATGAAGTACTGCGTGGCATTATAAAGTACTGCTCGCTAGGTACAAAACGGAGTTCGCTACGCTCACACTCCTACCCCGCAACTTTCAAAACAACTTCGCTTACGCTCGTTCTTTTGAAAAGTTGCGCTACGGCTTGGCTTGGCTACGCCAAGCCAAGCCACTCTTAAGCAATGCAACTCCCAGTCCAAAAGCAACTTCACAGCAGAGGCTTGGATTTTTCATTCTGAAAAATCCAAGCAATGCGCAAGTCAGTGGGCGCAAAGCGCACGCTGACGCAGCGCAATCAAAGCATTCGCAACGCGAATTCCGATTCCCGCGCGAGGCGCAGCCGAGCGCAGTTATTAACTATTAACTATTCGTTATTAACTATCCTCCTTATTCATTATTCATTACTCCTTACTCATTACTCATTATTAATTACTCCTTA
>JAISFQ010000001.1 GCA_031263495.1 Candidatus Nutricula glyptotermitis | reverse complement strand
TACTGTTTCAAACAGGTTATCTTACTATAAAAGGTATAAATCCTGTAACAGGTGCATTTATCTTAAAGTTTCCAAATAATGAAGTAAAGTATGGATTCTATAACTCACTAATGAACTATTTCGTCGATAACAATAAAAAGATAAAAAGACTTACTACTGATGAACTAATAGATGATTTAGTTGCAGAAAACATAGAAGACTTTTTCTCTCGTATTACAGCATTCTATTCAGGTATACCATATGACTTAGAAAACAAGAAAGAAGCGCATTATCAAACTATATTTTATGTTCTCCTTGCAAAGTACATAAAAGTAGAAGAACACACAGCAACTGGTTCAGCAGATGCTATCATAGAACTACCAGATCAAGTATACATCTTTGAGTTCAAAATGAGTAACAACGGCACAGCAAAAGACGCAATACAGCAAATAGATACACAAGGCTATGCTAAAAAGTACAACAACCCATCAGAAACTAGAAAGATATATAAAGTAGGCGTAGTCTTTGATGTAAAGGAGCGAACGATAGTTGAGTACTTGGTTAATGAGTAATTAGTAATGAGTAATGAGTAATTAGTAATGAGTAATGAGTAATGAGTAATGAGTAATGAGTAATGAGTAATGAGTAATGAGTAATGAGTAATGAGTAATGAGTAATGAGTTTAGTTAATAACGAATAGTTAATAGTTAATAATTTGCTCGCGCTTACGCGCTCCGCGTTTGAATCGGAATTCGCTTGCGCTCATACTCCACCTCAGAATTCCGCACGTAGATGCGGAATCTTGAAAGGAGAATGTGAACGGAGGAGGAAAATGCGATTGAGCATTTGACCCAGCGATTGAGCATTTGACCCAGCGAAGGAAAATGCGAATGAGCATTTGACCCCATTTGACCTCATTCGACCCTATTGCGTAGCAATGCAATTAAAACTGAGTTCGGCTAACGCCTCACACTAGTTTTAAGATTCCGCATCACGCTACACTTCGTTTCGCTGTGCGGAATTCAGAAATGAAGTACTGCGCGGCATTAAGAGTACTCCTCGTTACGCACAAAACGGAGTTCGTCCTTCTGCTGTTACGTACGAATCGGAGTTCGCTCACGCTCACGCTTTTACTCGCGCAACTTTCAAAACAACTTCGCTTGCGCTCGTTCTTTTGAAAGTTGCGCTAAGGCTTGGCTTGCCTATGGCAAGCCAAGCCACTCTGCTGCAGAGCAACTCTTAAACTAAAAGTAACTTCGCAGCAGAGGCTTGGATTTTTCAGTATGAAAAATCCAAGCAATGCGCAAGTCAGCGGGCGCAACGCGCACGCTGACGCCAGCGCTATCAAAGTATGAATGAAATGAATTCCGATTCAAACGCACTGCGCAAAGTGCAGCGCTATCAAAGTATGAATGAAATGAATTCCGATTCTCTTGTCATCCCGCAAGCGAATGCGATGCGGGATCTGCATCAGCAAGAAAATACGTTAACTTCTAAGAAGCCAGATCCCGTGTCGCGTTCACTTCGTTCACGCTACGGGATGACAAGTCGGTACTCCGAACCCCGCACTCCGATGCGGGGTCTTGAAAGGAGAACGCGAATGAGCGTTCGACCCTATTGCGTAGCAATGCCATTAAAATGAGTTCGCATCTGCTCACACTATATTTAAGATTCCAGAGGGTCGGACGCTCCTCGCGTCCTCCTACACAGAATTCAGAGTGGGAGTTTATTTTTAGAAATACACAGAAATTGAGACGTTACCAGTATGTTACGAATATTACTTTGAGCATGAGTACTTGTATTCGCCGCGAAACTAGTGTACAATTATGATTAGTATATTACGACGAGGCAGGTGTTGTGCCTATGGAGGGCTGCAAATGAAGAAGTTTAATGGAATGATAAAGAACTACGCTTGGGGGTCACAAGAGCTGTATAGCCTGCTTGAGAAAACAGGCAGTGAACCGTTTGCGGAGTACTGGATGACGTCAGAGGATATGTTCAGCGACGCCGAAAAGGCGTTAGGCAGTGCGCTGAACGAAAAAACTCATGGTCGCATGCCGTATTTATTCAAGTTTTTGGCTGCGAAGAATGCATTGTCGCTTCAAGTGCATCCGACTGCTGAGCAGGCAAAAGATGGGTTTGCGGCAGGCAATAAGAACTATACGGATGCATATCCGAAGCCAGAGATGCTAATCGCGCTAAACGAAACCCGTGCGTTTATCGGTTTTGACAGTGTGGACAATATCATTCAGTTTACAGAAAAGATTAACACCCCGACTGTCACTCAAATCAGGAGCATTTTGTTGGATCAAAAGTCAGGGTTGACTGCGGAGAATAAACTCCAATACGCCTTCAAAATAGCACTTTCTGCTGCGACACTTAATGAAATAGGAACATTTCGGATGCAACTCATAATGCTTAAAGATATTGATTCTGATATGAAGTTGAAGCGAGATATGATTTTGCAGACGATTAACGATTTTCCAGTTGACCGTAGCCTTTTCACGCTAGCTTTGTTAAAGGCTCACGAGTTAATGCCAGGTGATGCTTCGTTTATCGATGCGCAAGTTTTGCATTCGTATGTGAGCGGTCTGGGAATTGAAATTATGAGCAATTCGGATAACACGATTCGTGCAGGTTTGACTAACAAAAACGTCGACGTGAATGAGTTGCTTAAGATTACGAAGTTTCAAGAAATTGGAAGTGTGACGCCAAATGTCGAGCAAGGCGGTGATGTGATTTATTATATTCCGACTGACGATTTTGCTGTTGCACTAGGAATTGTGCAGTTTGAAATCAAAGATTTGCCTTCTAAAGGTCCGAGAATCTTAGTTTCACTTGCAGATTTATTGCAAGTTACGAATGAAAAAGGTGAGAGATTACTGCTCAACACTGGTGAAACTGCGTTTATTGAGAATGCAGATGCTGCGATTAAATTAAATGGTCCTGGAAAGTTTGTTTTGGCATATTCACCATTCTCGCAGAACGCCGAAAAGGACACATTGGCTGTCCAACAGCAAGATTCTGCATTTCAAAGCAATCTGGTCGCGGCTACTGAACCTGTCATAACTGCCAAATCAGTGGTGGAATCAAGTGCAGTGCCAGTTGTGGAGGAAAAAGTTATTCAAACTCAGCCTCGTGTGTCTGAACTAAAAGTTGCGAATGATTTAGATAGTCAAATCATAGAACCAGTTAAAAATGAGCCACAAGTAGCGGAAACTCCTAAAACCGTGACAGCATTGCCCCAACAAATGCCAGAAGAGCGAAAAAAGAGTAAAAAAGGTAAAGTTTTTGCGATTGTATTGATGATATTGGTTTTGGTGGCAGGTGGAGTGCTTGTTACGTTGCAGTATTTAGGTGTGATTGACCTTAATATGTCAAAAATTAGTGGTACGACTGAAATGAACCAAATGGCTGTATATGATGATGGCAGTTTTACTAACTTTTCGGGAATTGACAGCCCAGTTTACCAAACGCGAATCGTGAATTTAAGCGACCACGTGGTGCGAACTGTCGAAATCCATTTTGACGCATATGACTCAAATGGTATAAAAATAGGCACATGCGTTTCTACGATTGGCAACCTCGAAGTGAACGAAGACCTTACAAACTTGGACGAATTGGCGCAAATACCTTTTAATTCATTGTGTACGATTGATTCTGAGCACGCAGATGTTGAGCCAACGAAAGCTGTTCTGACTGAGGTTAAAGTAGATTAGCATGGATTGTGGCGGTGATATATGTAAAATAAGTTCGATTAACGAGTTAAAGAGCAGATTAACCAAACCTTGATTTTATAGTGTATAATTATTAATGAGAGTGTATAAATATGCAGTTGCGAAATAAGGGAGGCTATCGTGAAAGATAAGATGAAAAAGGTGCTGGCGATTATTCTAGCAGGCGGCGAGGGCAACAGACTCATGCCACTCACACTTGACAGGACTAAACCTGCCGTGCCATTTGGCGGAACGTATAGGTTGATTGATTTTCCGCTTTCTAACCTTACGAATTCTGGCTACCGCAAAGTCGTGGTGTTGACGCAATATAAATCACAGAGCTTAGACAAGCATATAACGCAGACTTGGCCGATGCCAGCGATGTTAGGCGAGTATATTACGCCTGTTCCTGCACAACAACGCACAGGTAAGCATTGGTATTTGGGCAGTGCGGACGCGATTTATCAGACGATTCATGTAATAAATGATGAAAGTCCAGATATTGTGCTAATTTTGGGGGCTGACCACGTATATCGCATGGACTTTTCGCAAATGGTCGATGCGCATATTGAGTCAGGAGCAGAATTTACTGTTTCAGCGATTCGGCAACCGATTGAAATTGCGGATCAAATGGGCGTGATTGAGATTGACAAAGATCATCCAGATAAGATACAAAATTGGGTGGAAAAACCGAAGAATCCGAAAGGTTTACCTGATGCACCGCATGAAGTGCTTGCTTCGATGGGAAATTATGTCGCAAACAGCGATGCACTACTTGAAGCGTTAACCGTCGACGCACACAAAAAGGACACAAAACATGACATGGGCGGTGATATCGTTCCATATTTTGTCGAGCGTGGCGAAGCAGGAGTTTACGATTTCAAACGCAATGAAGTTCCAGGTGAATTGCCATCTGATAAGAATTATTGGCGCGATGTCGGTTCAATTGATCAGTTTTATGACGCAAACACGGACTTGATACAGCTGAATCCATCATTTAACTTGTACAATTTTGAGTGGCCACTATTTACTGGCGATGTTAGTATGCCACCTGCAAAATTCGTGCATAACTCTGAAAATAGAGTCGGAATGGCAACTAGTTCCATCGTTTCACCAGGTGTTATTGTTTCTGGTGCACAGATTCATAACTCTGTTATTTCACCTGGCGTTCGCTTGCATTCGTGGTCTGAAGTTAGAAACTCAATTATTTTTGACGGTTGCATCATAAACAGACATGCGCGAATCGAGAAAGCGATTTTGGATAAAAATGTAATTGTCGCAAAAGGCGCGACTATAGGCGTTGACAGGGAATTAGACATCTCACGTGGTTTTACGGTTACGGATTCGGGAATTACGGTGGTTAAGAAAGGCGAAGTGGTACTTCTCTGAAAATTAAAGCTTAAGCCGTGAACATGAAAATGTTTTTTGCTTGTTCTAGGCATCAGCACCATTACCTCCACCACATCGCAATCCTTGCGCTTTTGGTGGAGATATGGCACAGATGCTTTACAGGAGAACGCGGATGAGCGTTCGACCCCATCCGCTTATGCATTTTCATGTTCACTTCTTACTTGTTATTTCGCTCGGGGTTAAGTTCAGGTTAGGAAAGTTGCGCTTTGATTGTTTAGTTGGTGTTTTGGTTTGATAGGCGGGGGGTGATGCTTGTCGTTGTCGTAAAGTTGCTCGGGGTTAAGTTCAGGTTGCGGGAGTTTTGTTTGGAGGTTGGGTTGGTTTTCTATTTGTCATCCCGTAGCGCGTGAAACGCGCGACACGAGATCTGGCTTCTTTGCACGTAACGCCCTTTCTTGTTGATGCAGATCCCGCATCGCATTCGTTTGCGGGATGACAAAGTGCTGCTCGCTAACACTCCACCTCAGAACCCGCACTCCGATGCGGGGTCTTGAAAGGAGAACGTGAACGGAGGAGGAAAATGCGATTGAGCATTTGACCCAGCGATTGAGCATTTGACCCAGCGTAGGAAAATGCGATTGAGCATTTGACCCCATTTGACCCCGTTAGACCCTATTGCGTAGCAATGCGATTAGATTGCATTCGCGTTGCGAATACTTTTTAATTAAGATTCCGCATCACGCTACACTTCGTTTCGCGGTGCGGAATTCAGAGTAGGGGTGCTGCGTGGCATTAAGAGTACTGATTGCTACGTACACAAAGGAGTTCGCTCTACTGCTGTTACGTACACAACGGAGTTCACACGCTACGCGTGCTCACACTCCTAGACCTCAACTTTCAAAACAACTTCGCTCACGCTCGTTCTTTTGAAAGTTGCGCTAAGGCTTGGCTTGGCAACGCCAAGCCAAGCCACTCTGCTACAGAGTAACTCTTAAACAAAAAGTAACTTTACAGCAGAGGCTTGGATTTTTCACATTGAAAAATCCAAGCAATGCGAACGCGTAGCGTGAGCAATCAGAGTGTGAAGGCGTAGCCTGAACTCCGATTCAACCGCACTGCGTGAAACGCAGTGCAATCAAAGCATGAATGAAATGAATTCCGAATCCTAAGCGAAGCGCGAAGTGCAGGAGAACGCGAATGAGCGTTCGACCCCATCCGAATTTATTAACTATTAACTAACCGCATTACTCATTAAACTAAGTTCTTCCTCAACCCCAGCCAAATCTAACTTCTCAAAGATAGGCGCAGGTTTTGATATCGGTGCACCGACGATTAAAGGCTTGCGCTCCCACTTTTGGACTGTTTCGCCGAGAACATAGTCGCCAGTGATTATCGGGTATTTGCGCGACGCATCGTCAAGATCTGCAACTTCTTTCATGACTGGTAGTGCGGACAAAGTGCCTGTAAAGCCGAGCGATTCGTAAACTTTTTGCGTGGAATGCACAAGAAATGGCGCGAACATTATGTTCAAGTCTGCGATTGCTTGCAATGCGGTGTGTAAGATTTGCGCTAGGCGTGGTTTTTGTTGGTCGTCCTTCAAAGTCCAAGGTTCGGTAACTGTAATATATTGATTCGCGTCCTGAACTAAGTGCATGAGATGGCGCATTGCATCTTTTTGACGCTGCGATTCGATTAGTTCGCCGATTTCCGTGAAGCCTTGCTCTATTTTGCCTGACAACTGTGTGTCCAGTTCATTTGGTTCAGTTTCAGTGCTGTAAGCAGGCATTTCTGCAAAGTTTTTGTAGGTCAGATTGAGTACGCGGTTGACCAAATTGCCCCATGACGCGATGAGTTCGTTGTTTGTGCGGCGATAAAAATCTTCCCACGTGAAGTTTGCGTCCGAAGTTTCAGGTCCGGCAATCGAAATGTAATAGCGCAATGCGTCGGTTTGATAGCGAGAAAGCAGGTCACGGACGTAAATTACGATTCCGCGCGATGATGAAAATCGCTTGCCTTCCATAGTCAAAAATTCGCTCGCTACGACTTCCGTGGGCAATGTAAGCGTGCCAAATTTGCCAGCAGTGCCACCTAAATCGCCCTTGCCATTGTATGCAAGCAGTTCAGCGGGCCAAATTTGCGAATGGAAAGTGATGTTGTCCTTGCCCATGAAATAATAACTCTGCGTTTCGGGGTCGTTCCACCATTTGCGCCACGCGTCAGGGTCACCAGTCCTGCGCGCCCACTCAATCGATGCGCTTAAATAGCCGATTACTGCGTCGAACCACACGTAAAGTCGCTTATTTTGCTGGTCTTTCCAACCTTCAATCGGCACACGAATACCCCAATCGATGTCGCGCGTCATCGCACGCGCTTGCATGTCTTCAAGTAGGTTGATAGAAAAGTTAATTACAGATGGACGCCAGTTCTTGCGCGTTTTTAACCACTTCTCAAGCGCGACTTTCAGTTTCGGTAGGTCAAGGAAAAAGTGCTCAGTGTCGACGAAATTTGGTGTTTCGCCATTGATTTTACTGCGCGGATTGATTAAGTCGATTGCGTCCAGTTGATTGCCACAATTGTCACATTGATCACCGCGTGCTTCGGCATAACCGCAGATTGGGCACGTGCCTTCAATGTATCTGTCAGGCAGTGTACGCCCAGTTGATGGCGATATTGCACTCTTTGTAACCTTTTTAATCATGTAGCCGTTGCCTAAAATCGTGGTAAACATTTCTTGGACTGTTTCGTGATGATTGACGGCAGTTGTGCGCGTGAACAGGTCATAGGACAGCCCCAAATTCACTAAATCTTTGACAATCACTAGGTTGTACCTGTCCGCGAGTTCCTGTGGAGTCACGCCTTCGCTTTCCGCCTGCACCAAAATCGGCGTACCGTGCTCATCTGTGCCCGAAATCATCAGCACATCGTGCCCTTTCATGCGCATATACCGCGCGAAAATGTCCGACGGAATGCCAAAACCCGCGACATGCCCAATGTGCCTCGGACCGTTCGCGTATGGCCACGCAACTGGAACTAAAACCTTGCTCATAATTATATAGTTTACACGAGTTCAGTGCTAAATACAAATGACCATCGCTGAAAACACATTTCTTAAGACCACAGGTATGAAAATATTTTTTGCTTGTTCTAGGCATCAGCACCATTACCTCCACCACACCACTTACGTGGCTTAGGTGGAGATCTGGCACAGATGCTTTTACGAACCGCGCATAAAAATATTTTCATACCTGTGTCTTGTTATATATTATTCGCTCGGGGTTAAGTTCAGGTTGGGGGTGTTAATCTTGAATGTTGGGTTTTGTTTTTTATTTGTCATCTAGGTAGCGCGTGAAACGCGCGACACGGGATCTGGCTTCTTAGAAGTTAACGTACTTTCTTGGTGACGCAGATACCGCATCGCATTCGCTTGCGGGATGACAAGGTACAGCTCGTTCCGTACGCCAAGCCAAGCAATCAGAGCATGAGCCGATAGGCGAATTCCGAATCAAACGCGAAGCGCGTAAGCGCGAGCAATCAAAGTGTAAAATTATTTTGCACACTGCAAAATAATTTTACTCCACTCCCTCTGAACTTATCCTGCGCGAAAAGGTAGCTTCAGGACTTTTGCACAATTATTTTATGTTCTCTAAAGCAACTGCTAGCAAACAATAATATATTCATATTTACGACTTCACCAAGAAGTGGCAACGTTACATTAAGTATGCAGTACTCTAATGTTAAATATAAACATTAATAGGAGTAACAGCCACTTCGTCGGTACAGGAGAAAATATGAATATATTATTGTTTGTTGACCAAGCACAGGAGAAAAATAAAATAATTGTGCAAAACTCCCCAGTACTGCTTTTTCGCGCTACAACTCTTGGGCGAACTTGCCCTCAAACTTCCTGAAAATCAACTGTCCAATCAACAATAGTGCCAGCGAGGCGACGATCGAGATTATAGAAAACTCAATTATATGTGGCGTAATTTGCGAGATGACAGGCTGGTCTGTGAGTTGTTGAGGTGTCAAAGCGGTATGCCAAAAAGCGTAGTGGAATAGATCGACTGCGGACGTAATTGGGTTTAAGTAGTATACGTTCATGAGCCAGTGTGGCAGTCCTTTTATGGAGGCAATTTGCGAAAAGTGATAGATGACAGGCGAAAACCATGTGGTGATAGATGTAATCAAGTCAACTAGGTTTTCAGAGTCTCTAAAAAAGACGTTTGCAGTGGCGAATGTCATGCCGAGCGCAATGGAAAAGAGCGAGATGATTAAAATGGCAGTTATGATGGCGATAATTGACATAATCGACGGAACCCAGCCGAACATAAGTGCAATGAGTGCTAAAATTATTAGTTGTGGAAAGAAATGCACTATTGCGACGCGCCAAGCAGCAAGAATAAAGAGTTCACGTGGTAGATAAATCTTGCGTACAAGTGCAGCATTGTTGCGAATTGCACGCGTGGTATTTCTGAAAGATTCATTGAAAAAGTGTACAATTACCTGTCCAGAGAACAAATAAATCGCGAAATCAGGCATACTTCGCTGTCCGAGCGCGTAACCGACGAAAAAGTAATAAACGCCGAAAGAAACCGCGGGCTTTAAATATGTCCAAAACAGTCCTAAGAATGAACCCCGATAGCGAACTTTCACTTCCTTTTTGACAATAAGACTCAAAAGAAAACTGTGCTTGAAAGCGTCAAGCAAACCTCTCGAGTGCCCTGGCTCATAAAGCTCCTGTGTCGCTGCTTCTGCTGTCGTCATATTTTATAGCCCCCTCCACAAATCATATTATAAAAAATAACCTTCCCAAGTCTTTTTTGAGGACAACCTCTTCGCATTTACGCGATAAACTTGACGTAATTTATACCAGTTCAAAGCAATTTTCGTCCATTCAAGAAAGAACTCAGGAATGATTTTGACAAATTCTTTGCGGTCACGAACTAACAATTGCGTTTTTAATCCATCTGGGAACGTATAAATTGAAGCATCAGTGTTAACGATTTTATAAATCTTACTGGTTTTCGGCATAAGACGCAGGTCAGGATACTCTTCTGCATCTTTGCGAGTCGGTAAAAATTGCCTGAAAAACCCCATCACGAGTCCAAACGCTTCAATGGCTGGATTGTTCATTCGTTGCAGATAATCGACGCGTTTTGTTGGAGGAAGATTCTCTGGTAAATAGAACTTTGCGTCCTGAAACTCTGCCCGAGTTTTCTTAATTATACCTAATCTGACAGGCAAATCTTCCGCAACCGCCTTAGGACCTGAAAGAACATTCTGCATCGCCATAATCTTTTGATGTGCAGACGAATAGCGGAAAATGACCGTATCTTTTATTCCACTGATCAATAAGTCTAGTAAAAATACGAGTGGATAAAAGCTTGTTCCATGCAAAAGCGCAGTCACGAGACGGTTTCTGAAATGATAGTATGCCTGCCAATCGATAGCATCGGTCTTAACTTTCCAATTCTCATGCCACGTAAATGATGTCGGAAATGAAACAGTTTTGTAGCCATACGTAAGTGCGCGATAACAAAATTCACTATCATCCCATTTAATGAAAAAGGGCAGTGACATGCCGATTTTGCGAATAATCTTAGTCGGGATTAGGCACATCCACCATCCGTTGTAGTTGACCTCAAAATAGCGATGTAGCCAAGAAGTGCCTTTTAAGTTGGGGTCTGATATATCAAACTCCTTCTTTGTTCCTTTAACTCTACGCCATTTTATGTAATCTAATCGCATGCGCTCGGCATAATTGTTCAAAACTGGCAAATCGTTCGTCCAAAACATGTGCGAACCGACAATCGTTGGGTGTGAACAAAACGTTTCAAACATGATTGACCTGCGAAAACTTTCAATTTCTAGCGTCGTATCATCATCTAGCAGCATTACGTTATCCGCGGGAGAATTATACGCAGATTCGTACATTCCGCGTGAGAATCCTCCAGCACCGCCTAAGTTTTCCTGCTCAATGACTTCTAACCTAGACCCGAGTTTTTTTGCATACTTTTCAAACTCTTTATGCCCTTTAACTTTCTCACTTCCTTGATCTACAACAAAAATTTTGCCTAAAAACTCCATGTCATGAATGTTTTCAGAGAAAAGTTTAAGTTTTTCAATCACATAATCTCGCTTGTTAAGTGTCGTAATTGAAACATTCATTGTCTGTAACTCAAAATCGTCAGGAACTTCGGCTGACCAATATGCTTCCTCTAAAATTACGTTACTTTTCGGAGGTGCTTCGATGTTAAACCAAATCCATCCACCTTCCCAATAGCTCTCAATTGAGAGTTGCGTTTCCAGTTTGTCAACATCAGGAAATGACTCGTGAACTGTATAAACTCCTGTATAATCAGAGGTAAAAATGCGAATCTTTGCCTTTTTGTTGAGTTTAATGTTGAGCCCAACTTTGCGCAAATCCGTGTTCCTAAGATAATATGACGCTGGAAATGCATTAAAATAACTCGCGAACGAAATCTCTCTGCCTGCTGGAATCTTCATGCTATCCCTACTTAGAAATAGTGAATGGTCGGTCGATTTGAGCGGAACATAAATCGGAAGTGCCTCTGGTGGCTCATCGATTGGAAATTTAATGCGCTGAAGCTTAATAGTCTTCATTTTAACTCCTTAATTGCTGTGTTATATGCAGTCAGTGCCTGTGAAAACACA
Source organism: Candidatus Nutricula glyptotermitis (assembly GCA_031263495.1). GTDB lineage: Bacteria > Actinomycetota > Actinomycetes > Actinomycetales > Bifidobacteriaceae > Nutricula > Nutricula glyptotermitis. Next base: position 16,208 of record JAISFQ010000001.1, on the reverse strand, counting down.
TGATGCATATCAAAATACTTATACTGCCCAAGTCTGCCACCAAAATAAGTGCTTTTTTCGTGTGCTGCCTTTTTTTGATAGCGAACGAGTTTTAGCGCATCTTCTGGTGTGCCGATTGGGTAATATGGATCATCTGCGCGAGTGGCAAAACGTGAAAATTCCCTGTCAATAATGGTTTTTTCTGCTTTGTACTCGCGCTCTTGTGCAAAATGCTTATATTCTATAATACGCGTAAAAGGCGTGTCTGAATCTGCATAATTCACGACTGATGTGCCCTGAAAATCTGCAACATCTAATTTTTCGGTCTTAAAATCGACTGTACGCCAACTCAAATCGCCTTCCAAATAGTCAAAATACCTATCGATTGGACCAGTATAAACGACTGGAACATTCCCTTTTACTGCGTCTTTATTAATCGACTGTGAGGCATCGAAAAAGTCAACACCTAGTTTTACGTCAATATAATCAGATTGAAGCATGTTTTCAAAGAGTTTTTTATAGCCGTGAAGTGGCAATCCCTCGTACTTATCGTTGAAATAGCGGTTGTCATAATTGTAACGAACTGGAAGCCTTTTTATTATATCAGGACTCAAATCTTTCGTGTCTGTTTGCCACTGTTTCTTGGTGTAATTCATAATAAATGCTTCATAGAGTGGGCGACCGATTAGTTTAGTTCCCTGCTCATCGAGATTTTTTGGTATAACATTTGCCGATTCGCCTGCAAGTTCATGAATTTTCGCTCGTGCTTCATTTGGTGAATAGTTTGCGTGAAAAAACTGGTTGATAGTGCCCAAATTTATCGGCATAGGGAAAACTTCGCCCTTGTGAACTGTATAAACTTTATGTACATACGAGTTAAATGCCGTAAACTTGTTAACATATTGCCAAACTGCCTCATCTGATGTGTGGAACAAATGTGCGCCATACTTATGCACCTCGATACCTGTTTCTGCATCAAACTCGGCGTATGCGTTGCCCCCAATGTGCTCACGTTTATCAAGCACAAGCACATGTTTTTTGTCACGCGCAGCCTGCTCAGCGACAGTGCAACCAAAAATTCCTGCGCCAACGATAATTAGGTCATAATTTGCCATCGAATCCTCTCATACGTTTAATATTTTAGCACACTTTCCTTAGGTTAAAGTGAGACACTGAAATGTTAACAAAAAGTCACTTAAATATGTACACATGATTAACTGTGATTTACGTAAAAAGTCAGTCTAAACTTACCGATTTGCACTTCGTCACCATTTTTCAACTCTTGGTCTGTGATTTGTTCACGATTCACATATGTCCCATTTAGCGAACCACAGTCACGCACCGAAAAAACGTTGCCATCTCGTATAAACTCCGCATGCTTCCTAGAAACCGTCACGTCATCCAACAAAATATCATGCACATCGCTACGTCCAACTATCGTAACATCAGAATCTAGCAGAAACCTTGAGCCTTGACCAGGACCAGTTTGCGCAATCAAAAGCGCGTGATCTTTTGGTAGCGAATCAATCACTTCCTTATCCTCGCTAGACGCAAGCACTGGAAAATTCTGCGTTTCACCTGCAAGCGGCGCGACCACTGGTGGCAAACCTATGCTTGTCATGTCATTGTTCATATATAAAGTATAGCATGGAATTTACTGTTTGTGCAAATTAAGAGCAATTGCTCGGAATTCGCTTCCGCACTCACCCCCACTCAGAACCCCGCACTCACTCCACCTCAGAACCCCACACTCACTCCACCTCAGAATCCCGCACTCCCGTCTTAAAACGAAGTATTGCGTAGCAATGCGATTAATGGCATTCGTCTTGCTAGATGGCAAGGTCAGCGCACTTGACTGTATGCTAAAAAAGGTGTATAATATTTAAATGGAGTTGGCAAGCAAGGCAAAAAGGAGCGTGAGCGGCAAAACGGCATGAAGGAGTACGATATAATCATCGTGGGAGCAGGCGCGAGTGGCGTGTTTGCGTCATACGAACTTACGAAATTGCAGAACAGTGCGAGCGTGCTGATGATTGACAAGGGCACGACTGTCAGTAAACGCATTTGCCCGATCAGCAGTGGCGCAGTCGAAACATGCATAAAATGCGACCCGTGTAACATCATGAACGGCTACGGCGGCGCGGGTACATTGTCGGACGGAAAATACAACATAACCACGCAATTTGGTGGCGATTTGCACAAATATGTCGGCGAGGAAACGGCACTTGAACTGATGGAATATGTGGACAAAGTTCTGTGCGGATTTGGCGGTGCGGAAGCGAAACTTTACTCAACTTTGAACGCGAAAGTGAAGGCTTTGGCACTCGAAAATGGCATGCAGTTACTCGACGCGAAGGTCAGGCACTTGGGCACGGACAGAAACTTGCGCATTTTGCAAAAGGTGTTTGATTACACGAAAGACCGCATCGATACGCTATTTAATCGCACAGTTACTAGCGTTGAGCAGGTAGAAAATGGCAAGTTTGAGATAAAAACGAATCGCGGAGAGGTGTTTCGGTGCAAGGATTTACTGCTTGCGGCTGGTCGTTCGGGCTCGAAATGGATCTCTGGTGTGTGCGAAAAGTTTGGGATTGCCATGAAAAGCAATCGCGTGGATATTGGCGTGCGCGTCGAACTCCCAGCGGAGATTTTCAGGCACATTACCGATGAAGTTTACGAAAGCAAAATAGTCTACAAAACCGACAAATACGGCGATATGGTGCGCACTTTCTGCATGAATCCGTATGGCAAAGTGGTCGCGGAAAACACGAATGGCATCATCACCGTCAACGGTCACAGTTACGCCGACCCTGCCCTGCACACTGCGAATACGAACTTCGCGCTCCTAGTTTCGAGTAGTTTTACAGAACCGTTCAAGAACAGCAACGATTATGCCGAGTCGATTGCGCGCCTTAGCAATATGCTTGGTGGTGGCGTGCTTCTGCAGCGTTTTGGCGACTTGATTAAAGGCAGACGTAGCACCAAAGAACGCATGCATAAATCGTCCACAGTCCCGACTCTGAAAGCCACACCTGGTGACCTAAGCTTAGTCATTCCAAAACGTCAACTCGACGACATCATCGAGATGATTTACGCACTCGACCGCATCGCCAAAGGCACTGCGAACGAAGACACATTGCTTTACGGCGTCGAAGTCAAGTTCTACAATTCCGAAGTCGCAGTCGACAGCAACCTCGAAACTTCCATCCCCAACCTTTACGCACTCGGCGACGGTTCAGGCGTCACGCACTCTTTATCGCAGGCATCTGCAAGCGGTGTGCTTGTGGGCAGGAAGCTGGCGGGGGAGTATGGGGTTAATGAGTAATTAGTAATGAGTAAGGAATAATTGGGAATCGGAATTCGCTACGCTCATGTTTTTGTTGCGCTTCGCGCTTGCACTGTCGTTATCTGGAGGCTTTGATGTGAAGTTTGTCAACAAAAGTTAACATAAATTAACAAAAGTTAACAAAATGTTACGGCGAGTTTAAGTTGCACACGTCCCATAAACATGCTAAAATATATATGTGCGACTAGAACCGAGCACATTGAATAGGGTGGGTTCTGGAATAGCCGATTACGGCAATGTTGCGAAACGAGTGAGCGATGGGGGTGTATTAAACGTTGCCCTGAAACTTAAATACGCGAAAGGCATCAAATGATATTCAACGAAAACTCGCGCGTTAAGATTCCTGCACTTGTGCATTTGACTAGATTGGGGTATAACTATCTATCACTGAAAGACGCAACAGTAAAATCTCAACTTGACTCTGAAACCAATATATTAACCAACATTTTCAAAAAGCAAGTCGCGAAATTTAACTCTGGCGTGGACGAAAGCGAAATCGACCGTATGTTTGTCAACCTTCGACTTGAGTTAAGCAATGACAACCTCGGGCGCGAGTTTTATGAGCGACTAATCAATACTGAAACTAACGTTACCGAAGGAAAACTTAAACTCATCGACTTCACGAATCTAGCAAGCAACACATATCATGTTGTAACCGAATTGACTTACGGACAAGAGGACAGTGACAATTTCCGCCCTGATATTACACTGTTTATTAACGGTATGCCATTGGCGTTTATCGAGGTCAAGAAGCCGAACAATACTGAAGGCATTAAAGCCGAGCGTGACCGAATAAATGTGCGTTTCAAGAACGAAAAGTTCCGCAAGTACATTAACATTACACAACTCATGGTTTTCTCAAACAACATGCCATATGACGATACTGGACAAAACCAATTGGAAGGCGCGTTTTATGCCACTACTGCTAAATCTGAAGCAATGTTTAACAACTTTCGCGAAGAATTACCAGATGAACTGGAAGATTGCATCAAACCAATAAACGGCGAAATCGAAAACTTTATTTTAAGCGACAACAATCTCCAACCAATCAAACATAATCCTGAATATCTGCTGAACAAATCAAGAGATATGCCGACCAACTCAATCCTAACCTCCTTATTCGTTCCACACCGCCTGCTTGACTTTCTGCACTATGGAATTGCTTACGTTGAATACCCAGACGAAGACACAGGAGAAACGAAACTCGAAAAGCACATCATGCGCTATCCACAGTTTTTTGCCACAAAAGCCATTAAGCGCACGCTTAAGAATAATGAGAAGCAAGGCGTGATTTGGCATACGCAAGGCTCAGGCAAAACTGCACTCGCATACTTTAATGTCCGCTATCTCGCAGATTACTTCGCGAAGAAAGGCGTTGCTACGCAGTTTTATTTCATCGTCGACCGCCTAGACCTACTCACGCAGGCAAAAGATGAGTTTTCTTGGCGCGGAATGCCAGTTGACACAGTTCAGAACAGAGATGAATTAGCCGCTACATTTCGCTATAATGCAAGCAAACCCGGCATCACGATTGTCAACATTCAGAAGTTTGATGAAAATGCGCAGGTAAAGGACGATTCGGGCTACGAGTACACTGTGCAGCGCATATATTTTCTCGACGAAGCGCACCGCTCATACGATCCGCGCGGTTCATACCTTGCTGACCTTTACAATTCCGACAAAAACTCCATCAAAATCGCACTTACAGGCACGCCACTTATCACTTATAAAGAGCATGCAACTGACGAAGAAGGCGAAAAAGCATACAATAAAAAGCAAGACAGAAAAACGACAGTCAACATTTTCGGCAACTACATTCATAAGTATTTTTACAACGACTCCATTAAAGATGGCTATACAATACAACTCGTGCGCGAGGAAATTGAAACTTCATACCGAACAAGGCTTAATGAAATCGTTAAAAACATGGAACTAAAACTTGGCATATTAAAGAAAAAGCTACTTTATGCACACGAAAAATTTGTCAGTCCGATGCTTAACTACATAATAGCAGACTTCAAAAACTCGCGTATCCGTTTTGGCGATTACACTATCGGAGCGATGGTGGTTTGTGACAGTTCAGACCAAGCACGCGAAATGTTTCGCCAATTCAAAGAACAGGAACATGGACTTACAGCGGCACTTATTCTGCACAACGAGGACGACAAAGAAACTCGCAAAATTCACACAAAAGCGTTCCGTAAAGGCAATCTTGATGAAATCCTAAACAAAAAAGTTGATGTACTGTTCGTATACAACATGCTACTAACTGGCTTTGACGCACCACGACTCAAAAAACTTTATCTTGGGCGCAAGATTGGTAAGCACAATTTATTGCAAACACTGACTCGCGTCAATCGCCCATACGCTAACTTTCGCGTTGGCTATGTTGTAGATTTTGCCGACATTACAGAGCAATTTAACGAAGCCAACAATGCATATTTCCGTGAACTTAATGCAGAATACGGCGACAACTTAGATGGCGAAAGCGCAGAAGAACTATTTGCCTCGCTGGTTATGGGCAAAGACACAATCGACGAAAAAGTCGAGAGCAGCAACAATGTGCTTAGTCCATACGAAGCAACCAACATGGAGACATTTAGCAACCAAATGACTGGCATTACTGACCGCAATGACCTTTACGCAATCCGCAAAGCCTTAATCGAATTGCAAGATGTTTACAACGCAGCGAAAACGAGAGGATACGTCGAGATTATGAACAAATACGACTTCAAAAAGTTCGCAACAATGCTTAAAACGCTACAAAATCGCATAAGCTTGCTCAACTTCAAAGATACGCAAAACAGTGAAGCAATGAGCCACGAACTTCTAAACCTAGTAATGGAGGATTTACGCATACAGTTTACCAAGATTAAGGAAGAAGATTTAAAGCTTGTTGCAAATGATTATGAAGAAAATATTACAAAAGTTCGAGAAGAAGTTTTGCGTAATTGGAACGAAAAAGACCCTACTTATGTTTCGCTTTTCGAAGAATTTGTGCGCCTACTGAACAAATCTGACATGAGGCAGGCAGACTATAATATTGACGAGATGAAACGGACATCGCACGAATGGAACACTTTGTTAATTAAGTTTCGCGAGTTAAATCGCCAAAACTCGCTCATTTCTGACAAGTTTAACGGCGACAAAAAAGCAGCACGCGTTTACATGACAGCGGATAATCGCACAGAAAGGTTTCCGCAGTTTAACCTGTCGCTAATCACTCTGATTAAAACAGCCAAAGACATAATCGACGAACAAGTTACCAAAAATCGGAATATGCTGAGCAACTCCGAATATGCAAAAGATACTATTGCGCAAGCAGTTTGGGAAACTTACGATAAAAGCGACAAAACACTTTCCGATAATATTGTATCTGCGATTTCAGAGATGATGGCGAAGGAGTACGCTGACGAGTACAAAGGAGAAAAATAAGTGGATGCAATAAACTATAATCAAGCCACACGCGATTTAATTGACGACCTAAAAGCCGTTTGTGCAGGTTACGGTCTCGGTAACGACGGTAATGAATACAAAATCATTACGCAAAGTTTCTTATACAAGTTCTTAAACGACAAGTTTATTTACGACCTCAAAACGCATTATCCAGAACTTGCCGAGCAGGAAAATCTGAGCGATTATCTTAGCAAAATGCCCAAAACTAAGTACGATTCAATGCTTCGTCGCCTCGATGCTGGTTGTGCGAAACTGCAACCTAAGCATTTGCTAGAAAAACTGTTCAGCCAACAGGGAGGCAAAGATGAAGAAGGTAATGACATCAATTTTGCCAAACTTTTCGATGATACACTGAACCAGATCGCAATTGATAACACTGCTATTTTCTCAGTTCATGACCAAAGTGGCATCAGTATTCGCCTTTTTGACGAACAACTGATTCAGCGTGTAGTCGCTAGTAAACATTCTGATTTTGCTCGCGCCATTATCAACAGACTTGCCAATTCTAGGTTTGACTTTGACAAGATATTTAACGAAGGATTCGACTTTTTCTCGACGCTCTTTGAGTACATGATAAAAGACTACAACAAAGACGGCGGCGGAAAATACGCTGAATACTACACACCGCACGTCATCGCAAAAGTCATGGCAGAAATCTTGATTGGCGATGACGAACCACAAAGCGTTACAGCGTATGATCCGTCAGCAGGTTCAGGCACGTTACTTATGAATATTGCCAGCAAAATAGGCACAGATAAATGCACTATCTATTCACAAGACATTTCGCAAAAGTCCACAAGCCTGCTCCGCCTAAATCTTATCTTAAACAATCTCGCACATTCCATCAACAACATAACACAAGGCAACACAATCACTACCCCTGCTCATGCGAACGAGAAGTTTGATTATATAGTAAGCAATCCGCCATTTAAGTTGGACTTTTCCGATGATAAGCCTACTATCGACAGTTTAGCGAATGTCAACAAGCGCTTTTTTGCAGGCGTTCCAAATGTTCCAAAGAAAGATAAAGACAAAATGGCGATTTACCTGCTGTTCATACAGCACATTATGTACAGTTTGAGCAATGATGGACGTGCTGCAGTCGTCGTGCCAACTGGATTTCTTACAGCACAGGCTAAGATTAGGAAAACTATTCGCAAACGGTTAATTGAGAACAAATGGCTTAAAGGTGTAGTTTCTATGCCTTCCAACATATTCGCCACGACTGGCACAAACGTTTCGGTTATCTTTATTGACAAAACTAACACAGGAAAGGTCGTTTTGGTCGACGCATCCAAACTTGGCAAAAAGATGAAAGACGGCAAGAACCAAAAAACCGTGCTGTCACATGATGATGAGCAAAAGATTATCGACGCATTTAAGTCCGACGAGCCAATCGAGGATTTTTCGGTCGTAGTCGATTACACCGAGATTGCAGAGAAAAACTATTCATTCGCCGCTGGTCAGTATTTCGACATCAAAATCGAGTACATCGACATCACACCAGCCGAATTTGAAGCGCAACTCGCAGAACACAAAGCCAAACTTGCTGAATTCTTCACAGAAAGCAAGCGATTGGAAGACGAGATTAATGAACAACTAGGGAGGTTGAGGTATGAGTAAAGCAGACATTTCAAGACCGTTGCACTTATTATTATCGTTAAGCTCTTTTTCTGTGGCAATTGTATTCTATCTCGCCTGCATAGATATTCCGTTTGTTCAAATTTGTGATTTTGCTTTCAAGCAGTTTGTTAAAATTTTGACATTGCTTTCTATTGCGTTCGCGCTTGCCGTCTTTTGTTTGTGGCGAGTTAAAGTTACCGCGAACACTTTTGACACTGGAGAAATAACACGTATTCGTCCAATTGAACATATAGCAATGCCAACATATCTTGGGCTTTTTGTTATTTCTCTCGAAATCGTTGAGTTAGATGTTTGGCTTGCTACAAGCATATTAATAATTTTATTTACTTTTTGGCGACGCTTTGAGAAAGTATTTTATTTCAATCCTATTTGGAGTCTATTCGGATATCGCTTTTACGAGATTGAAACGCTTTCTGGAAACACTATGACGCTTATAACTAAAAAAAGCGGTTTGAGACACAAGGAAGATTTTGATGATTTGAGAAGAATCAACGACTATACATTTATGGAGGTAAAGTTATGAAAGAAAACAGCGTAACCATGTTTTTTGCAAAGTTAAAAGGCAATAAAGGTGAGCACAAAATCGTTTTTAACAATAAAGACGATTTAGAGAAGTTAGATTTTTTTAATGCACCAGAGATACCCTCTGAGTGTGCTATCAAATTTGATGCTGAAAAAAATCTTGAAGCGGATGAATGGTTTTATATTGAGCTTGACGAGAAACATAAAGTTATGCTCGAGCCATATTGTAAAAGCATTTCTAGTTCGTTTGATTTACGAACTATTACTGCGGAAGATTACCCTAGAGTAGAAACATTATATAAAGTAACCCGTAATGAAGAAGGTAAGTTTTTTATCGTTTTTTTGAAGATAACTAAGGCGTACTATATTATCAGCAAGAGCTCTTTAATGTACAGAAAATATCCAGACATAAGTACTCGGGAAAACGTGATTGACCTACCTATACGTCAAGATGCATACTTTGACGGAGAAAAGCGTATTTATTTTAAGAAATTCTTTACAATTAGAAGCATGTTTAATAATGTTGACGATTATTATCGCGAAGCGACAAAAGAAGAAGTAAAAGCAATTAAAGCGTCCAATATGTTCGATATTGACAACGGTTTTAAAATTAAAATTCGAAATCTTAAACATATCGCGATGATTTTTGACGATGATAGCATCAGTCTTAACGACATCTCCATTCAGAACAAACTGAAAGCGTATGTTGAGAAATATAAGGGGCACGAAATTACAATTGACTCCGACGGCAAGTTCAAAATTAAAAATAATGCGGAGTTGGCTATTGTTCTTAAAGCTCTGCGTGGACATTATTATGTTTCGGAAATTACTAACGAAAAAATGGAGGCGACGAGCGCATCTAAACTTGAAGGTTATGCTGGAGATGAGGATGAATAAAATCGTTATTAACGCGCAGAGGCTGATGCATGAGCAGTAAATCAGCGTTGTATCAGACCATATATATGGAGATTGAGCGAGAAGTTATTACGTTGTCTTATGACGTAATGTTTGACGATGCTAATTTTGACAATGATGTCCATTCAATCAAAATAGCAGAGTTGATTTTGCGGTGTGCTTCGCAAATAGAATCTATATCCAAAGATTTGTTTTTTGAGAATGGAGGAACTGGTGACCGCAATAAAGTGCGCTTTGATCACGATTGTCTGTATAAGATTATGAATGACTGGCATCTTGAAAATAGAACAGTTTATTTAAACTTGGTAGCAAGCAAGTTAACAAAGCCTAAGTATATTGAGTATAAACCGTTCAAGCATGTTTTAAAAAATGTGACCATTGGCTTTGATAGGACAACCAAAACAAAAATCCGCGAGAAACGCCCAACTTATTCATGGAACGTGGCGTATCAGGAACTAAAGCACGATTTTATGGGATCGGTTGAGAAATGCGCTACAATTCACAACTTGCTGTCTATTGTCGCAACGCTTTATACCCTAAGCATATACTATGGCAATCCTACAAAAGAAATGGCAATGCGTCAGACATATATGACATATGACGATATGTTCCATTCTAATTCAAAATTGTTCAGAGTCACGAATGCAATTCTTTCTTTTCATTCAATCGTCATGGGTGATGAGTACAAAAAGTCAGAAATAAATAGCTGGCTAAAGAAGCCACTTTTTATTGCAAAGTATACAGATTTTTTCGCAGAAAAAATACGTAGACAAGAAGGTATAAAGTCAGTAAAGCTGTCTAGACCTGATGTCGACGGTCAAATTGAGCAATTTGAAGAAGTAGAATTTGAAGTGGTGTTGAATAAAGGACAAGAAATTTACCCCAAGTTGGAGGATGAGGAATGGGAATTGTTAAACTTGGAGATGTAGGAAAAATTGTGACAGGCAAAACGCCGTCAACGAAAAACGCGGAGTATTTTGGAAGCGATTTTATGTTCATAACACCTGACGATATTGCGAATAACCCCTCAAGCATTACGGCAAGTAAAAGATATATCAGTGAAGCGGGGTTAAATGCAATCAAGGCAAATTCTATTGACGGAGAAAGTGTCGTTGTTGGATGTGTTGGGGATATAGGAACTGTTGGTTATGTCAACGAAAAATGTGCTACGAACCAGCAAATCAATTCTGTTACAAAGATTAGACCTGAATTTAGCGCAAAGTTTATTTATTACCGTTTAATGTTGTTAAAAGATTACTTAAGAAGTCAAGCAGGGCAAACCGTCTTGCCAATTTTGCCAAAAAGCACCTTTGCAAGAATTGAAATAAAAATTCCACCCTTGCCAGCCCAACAATCGACCGCTCGTGTTCTTTCTGCTCTCGACGACAAAATTACCTTAAACAACAAAATCAACGCTGAACTTGAGAAAATGGCACGACTAATTTACGATTACTGGTTCGTGCAGTTTAACTTTCCTGATAAGAATAATCGACCGCTTTTACACTATGTTTTCGGCTGGTTAAGGCTGGGGGTGTGGTGTGGGTAAGGTTAGGTTGGGGGATGTATTAACTTTTCAGCGCGGTTATGACTTAACACATAAGCAGATGAACGGTGGACACGTGCCAGTCGTTGGTTCGAGCGAGATAATCGGATGGCATGATGTGGCAAAAGTGAAAGCACCTGCTTTACTCGTTGGAAGGAGTGGCACGGTTGGACGTCCGCAATTCTATGACATGGACATCTGGGCTCATAATACAACTTTGTTCGTGTCAGATTTTCACGGTAATAATCCCAAATTTTGCTATTATTTCCTAGAAAACTTAAATCTTGAGAACTATGCAAACGCATCAGGAGTACCAACATTGAACCGAAATTTCATTCATCCATTGACAGTGGATTTTCCTAAATTGCCAGTTCAGAAGCGAATATCTAAAGCATTATCACTGTTGGACCAAAAAATCGAACTAAACAATAAGATTAATTCCGAACTGGAAGCAGTCGCTCGAAAACTGTACGAATATTGGTTTGTTCAATTTGAGTTCCCTGATGAATTTGGGCGACCGTATAAAACTAACAGCGGGGAGATGGAGTGGAGTGAGGAACTTAAACGGAACATACCACAAAATTGGGAAGCGAAAAAGCTGAAAGATTTGTTTGAATTTGAAAAAGGTACGGAAGTTGGAGCAAAAGCATATTCTGAAATTCAACATAAGGATTTTATTAAGTTTTATCGAGTCGCTGACATTGACGGCGATAGTCAAACTTTTATCAATAGCGCAATAAGTGCGTTAAATCTTGCAAAGGCAAGCGATATTGTTGTAACTTTTGATGGTTCGGTTGGTAAGATTGGACTAGGATTAAATGGCGCAATTTCTAGCGGATTGCGTAAAGTCTATGACAAATCATGCAAAATTGACAATTCAGTTATATGGCAGATATTTCTTGACCCACGCATTAAAGCCACAATTGAACAATATGCAACAGGTTCAATTCTGCTTCATGCTAGCCGTGCGATAGATTATCTCAGCATTCCATATGACGAGAACATTATTTTGAAGTTCCAAGACCTTATTAAGCCGATATTCGCACAATACGTTGCTAATAAGCAAGAATCAGCAGAGTTAGCGCAATTACGAGACTTCCTGCTTCCGATGCTTATGAATGGGCAGATTAGCGTTAAATGATTTCGTGCTTTATACTCTTTCCAATTCTTCAGGCAAGTAAATCGGCAAGTCAAGCGTTTCGCCGTACTCATTTGCAAACTCTACCATATACGCCTCATTTGGATTTGTGAAAGCGCATACGATAGTGCCGACAGAGCCAGTGGGCGTGTAATCTTTTTTAACAAGCGTTCTTACGCCATCAATCTCTTGGAATTTCATAACTGTTTCCTTGCTTTAATATTACCACAACATTTATAAATGAACAGATTAGCATTAAATAACTTCAACTTGACCATTCATCAGCATCGGTAAAAGCCAATCGCGGAGTTCGGCAAGATGTTGGTTTTCTTGACGATTTTGGTCAATCTGCTCAAATAATGGTTCGACCGCTTTTGTATATTTCTGTAAAATATTATCCATTGGAATTATCAGTTTAATAAACTTCATGTCATCATTGCCTATTCCAGACATGGTCGCTCCATGCGCAATATTATTTTTAGTAAGTTCGAAGTATGGGGTGCGAATAAAACCTGCGACATACGAAAGTGCATAATCTGCAACTTTTAATCCCATAAAGCCAGTTGACAAAACTGTTTCGTTAATAATATCTTTACTCCACCTTCCAACGATTACATGTTTGGTGCTGTTCTGCATCTTAGCGAACCAAATGCTGTTGGAAACTGGTTGCATATTCGCTCGGCTTGCGCGATTTTCGTACGTAATTTTCTCACCGCTGCTAATTTGTAAATCATTAACAGTTGAGGTATCAAGATAAACTTTCTCGCCATCAAACTTATCTATTTTTGGCTTAATTATCTCTGCAAGTGAGTTTTTGTAAAGATTTTCAACTTTCCATCCGCTCGGAATCTCTCGCCCAATTATTTTGTTAAATTCCATCTCTCCACTGTTAGTTTTATACGGTCGTATTTACATAACTTTTAAACTCTGCGCAACTTCTTTGCTTGCGTCGATTTTAGCATGTCAATGTAGTTGTTAGGCATTGTACTGTGTATGCGCGAAAGTTATTAACCAAAAAGTGCACAAAAACGCTATGTTTTAACAAAAATTGCACTGTATATAGCATTTTGCATTCGTTATGTACTGTGGGAAGTTGGTTGTCGTATTTGTAACTTTAAATGTGTTGTCATAAAAAATAGGATATTTATTCTACCCAACTTTGCGTGTATAATATTAAACGGCAACTAATTAAAAGGAGCATAACGATGATATATGGCTATATTAGAGTGAGCAGTGATAGGCAAACTGTGGAGAATCAGAGGTTTGAGATTGAGAACTTTTGTAAACATGAGCGAATTAGAATCGACGGCTGGATTGAGGAGACGATTTCGGGCACAAAGAATTATGACAAGCGGAAGTTGGGCAAACTGCTTCATAAGGTGCGCAAGGGCGACTTAATTATCTGCTCGGAACTGTCCAGATTGGGGCGGTCGTTGTTTATGATTATGGACATATTGAACATTTTGATGAACAAGGAGTGCAAACTGTGGACTGTAAAAGATGGTTACAGGCTGGGTGACGACATTCAGTCCAAAGTTTTGGCGTTCGCGTTCAGCCTGTCTGCCGAGATTGAACGCAATCTCATATCACAGCGCACAAAAGAAGCATTGGCAAGAAAGCGTGCTGAAGGAGTAGTTTTGGGACGACCAGTTGGCGCGAAAAAGGCTAAGGAAAAACTTAAACTTTGGAAGCATAGGGAGTTAATTAAGTTGCTCAGGGAACAGGGCGTGTCCTATTCCAAAATCGCCCGAATCCTAAAAGTCAACCGCATCACAGTTTCGCAGTTCGTAAGGGAGCACTTGTAGATAAGCAAGAAATCCTTACCCCCACTTACCCTTCAACGAATTCATCTTAAGTAACTTAATCACGTCGTCATCGAAGCCGTTCTCTTGTAGGAGCGTGAAGTTGTCGTCAATATAGCCACCGAAATACGCGGGATCGTCGGAGTTTATTGTGACTAGAACACCAGCGTCTAGCAGGTCAAGGACAGTTTGAGCGACTGCGGATTTGGATGGTTTCACTTTCAGTGCGTAATTGGATAATGGACAGACAGTGAGCGGAATTTGGTCAGCCGCTAGACGTTTGAGTAGGGCTTTATCCTCTAATGCGCGAACGCCATGGTCAATTCTGGAAACGCCTAAATCGTCAAGTGCGCTCCAAATAAACTTAGCACTGCCCTCCTCGCCTGCGTGCGCGGTGAGATTCAAACCTGCATCTTGTGCGCGTTTGTAGGCTATAGCGAATGGTTCGGGCGGATATGGTGCTTCTGCGGAATCAAGTCCGACGCCGATTAACTTTTTGCGCATTTCGGGCTTATCGGACAGGAAATCCAGTGCAATATCAAGCGTTTTCAATGCCTCATCTGTGCCACGATCTCTTTCAAAGCACATAATTAAGTTTGCCTCAATGCCGAATGCGCTGTTGGCATTCACGAATGCGTTATATAAACCAGTGAACACTTTTGCGAAATCATTACCATTGCCCGCGTGCGTTTGTGGATCAAAAAACGCCTCAACATGCGAAAGTCCAGTTCCTGCGACGCGTTTCAGATAGCGATTCGCGAGTTCTGTATAATCATCTACAGTTTTCAGTGCGCCCATGCACTTGTAGTAAAGGTTCAAGAACTCCTGCAAATCGCCGAAGTTATATAGCCCTCGCAGTTCAGCCAAATCAAAACTTGGTAGCTTAATATTGTTTCGTTTTCCCAGCTCAATCAAGAATTCGGGCTCCAAACTGCCTTCAATATGCAAATGCAACTCTGCAAAATTCTCCACATTACCTCCTTTTTTTTTGCGCCTAACACCTTATTGGCGCGGTGTGCGAATGTGTTACGTTAAAGTGTAGCATTAAAATTAAGAGCGCGCTTGAATTTGTTTTTGTTGTCCTGCAAGCACTTCCCCTTGTCATCTAGATGACAAGGTACTTCTTGCTAATACTCCCACTCAGAATTCCGCACAACTCCCACTCCGAATTCTGTGTAGGAGCAGGCGAATGAGCCTGCGACCCAACGCGATTGAGCGTTTGACCCCAGGTGAAGGAAAATGCGATTGAGCATTTGACCCCCTGCCCCCAACGCGAGGAGCGTCCGACCCTCAGGAATCTTGAAAGGAGAATGTGAACGGAGGAGGAAAATGCGATTGAGCATTTGACCCAGCGATTGAGCATTTGACCCAGCGAAGGAAAATGCGAAGGAAAATGTGAAGGAAAATGTGAAGGAAAATGCGAATGAGCATTTGACCCCATTTGACCCCATTTGACCCCATTTGACCCCATTTGACCTCATTCGACCCTATTGCGTAGCAATGCGATATAAATGCATTCGCCTAACGGCTCATACGATCCTTAAGATTCCGCATCACGCTCGCTTCGTTTCGCTGTGCGGAATTCAGAAATGAAGTACTGCGTGGCATTAAGAGTACTTTCTCGCTAATCACAGATCCCGCATCGCTTCGCTCGCGGGATGACAAGAATCAGAATTCGCCCCACCTACAAGTCAGTGTGAAAATAGGGAGCAAATTGCTAAGCATCTGGAACGAAGCGGTATTGTAATACCGCGAGTGAACAGATGCAACGCAATTTGCCCATATTTTTAGATAATATGTCAAATTAAATATTTAAAAACGTAAACAATAAATTTCATTTATTGTTTACATCCTTATTATTTA